>JBLFXJ010000120.1:0-19983 GCA_047609825.1 Myxococcota bacterium | reverse complement strand
GAGGCGGATGGATCGTACTCACCACGCAGAAGCCAGAGGGCTACTTCGACCTGTCATACTCGGTCGACAACAACGCGAACAAGTTCGGCTATGACGGCTACACGGTGGAGTCGGATGCGACCTATGTGCACGACTCGTTCACGACGGACGATGGCTGTCCCTTCGTCGTCGATCTCGTGTACGCCTCGGATAGTGTGGAGCTGGACGGTGAGCAGCTGGAAGACCTCCGCGGGAGGCTCACCGAGCTGAACGAGGGCACCCGGCTCGTCGCCGGGGACTGCGACTCGGACGGCAACGAGCCCGGCTGGGAGGCCTATGCGATCGCGGCCGATGGGACCGAGGTGCAGCTCACTACCGGCACGGCGGGCAACGCCGTGTGGGTGATGGACGTGTATGCAGACGTGGGTGATCTCGCGATCGACTACCTGCTACCGGCTCAGTTCCGGCTGTCGGACGACCGGCCAGGGTGCGACAACGGCGGCGCCGCCCTCGCTGGCTGGGGCAGTGGACGCATCCTCGTGCGGTGATGGCGGACGGGGGCGGCGCGGCCGAGCGGATGCGTAGGTCACATGCTACGCTCGGCCGTCGACGAGCGGTCGTGCCGGGGGCAGAGTGAGGGGATTTCCCATCAGCTTGAGTGTGCTGTTGCTGGCCGCCTGTGGCCCACAGTCCCTGGGAGTTGCGCCCGACCGAGCGAGCCTGGCCGCCCGGGCGTCCGACTGGTCCGTCGCCCTGGCGCCTGATGCAGTCCTCGTCCTGGCCGACACGGACGCGAGCGGTACCGACGACCTGATCATCGGTCGGCCCGGCACCGGGGTGGTCTCGATCTGGCTGGACGGTGCCGACCCCGCCGGAGCGGCGGATCGGGTCCTCGAAGGGCCGGAAGGATTCGGCCGCACGCTGACGGCAGCAGACATCGACGGAGATGGGGCGGCGGATCTCTTCATCTCGGGGGCCGGCCACGTTGCCCTGCACGCGGGCTCGCCAGCAGGACCGGCTGAGGTCGCCGAGTGGATGGCGTCGAACGCCGACGCCAGCTTCGGCGAGGCGGTCGGCATCGGAGACGTGGACGGAGACCGGCTCGCAGATGTAGTCGTCGGAGCGCCTGAATCGGGCGCGGTCTACGTGTTTGCCGGGACCGGTGATGGCCTGTCGCTGGCCCCTGTGCGCTCGATCGAGGGTGCTGTCGGGTTCGGAGCCGCGCTCGCGGTGGCGGATGTGGACGGTGATGGCCGCGCCGACCTGATCACCGGCGAGGCGACCGCCTCACCTGAAATGCCAGGTCAAGGGCGGATCACCCTGTGGCCATCCGCGACCGCGCCGGCCGTGTGGTCTGTGGTCGGAGAGCTGCCGCACGCCGCCCTGGGGGCAGCCGTCGCGACGGCCGATCTGTTGGGCGACGGCCGCGCCGAGCTGGTGGTGGGAGCCCCCGGTACCGACGATGGGTGGGATCCGGATCGCGGTCTGGCGCACGTGTACGCTGCGGGGCCCAGTGGGCTGTCCGCGACTCCAGGCTGGTCGTCACGGGTCGCAGAGCCCGTACTCCGCGAGCAGCTGGTGCGTCTCGGCCAGGTCGTCGCGGTTGGAGACGTGGACGGCGATGGCCAGGTCGATCTACTCGTGGGTGGTACGGATGGACCCGCGTTGCTCTATGCCGGTAGGCCCGGCGGGCTCATGCCCCATCCATCGGTCGTGTTCCCACCCGCCGACGGCGTCTGGCTCGGAGACCTGGACGGGGACGGGGGGGCCGATGTGCTGCTCCGCACGGAGGCGGGCCTCGAGGCATGGTACGGCGTCGCGCTGAGGCTCGACTCGGATGGCGACCGGTCGCCCAACGCCCTCGACTGCCGACCCGACGACCCCACGATATCGCCGCTCGCCGTCGAGCGGTGCGACACCGATGATTCGGACTGCGATGGGAGCCTGGTAGACGGGTTCTCCGACCTGGACCGCGACGGCTTCCCCGACTGCGTCGAGCCCGAGTACCACGTCGACTTCGCCTGGCTGTGGACCCATGCGACCAGGGCGACCCTCACCGATGTCGACGGCGACGGGCTGGACGACATCGTCACCTCCCAGCCGGGTGCGGACCATCGCGAGTCGGGCGAGGGTGTGGTGGCGGTGCACTCCGGGCGCGTGCTCGACCCCCAGCCCGAGGTGTTGGCCTGGGGTGGCGCGGCTGGCGCGGGCCTCGGTCCGGTGGGGGCGGGCGACCTCGACGGCGATGGCTACGACGACCTGGTCGTCGCGGGCGCTGACGCAAGGCTGAGGGTCTACCTTGGTTCTGCGGCTGGCACGCGTGTTTGGCCTGACCAGATCATCCTGACCTCGCGCCCGATCGGTGCCGTCGCGGTGGGTGACCTCGACGGGGACGGACTCGCCGATGTGGTGACCGCAGACCTCGACACAAGTGAGCTCGCCGTGCGGTTCGGCGGCGACGCTGAGCTGGCCGTCGAGCCCGGGTGGACGGCCGCTGGGCACGGAGCGCCCCCTGGCGCGCTTGTGTTCGCCGGGGACCTCGACGGCGATGGACTCGGCGACGCTGTGCTCGGCCGCCCCGACGTGGACGCGATCACGGTCCTGTGGGGCGACGCAGCCCGCACTCTGCGCACTACGGATGCTGTGTCCCCGTGGCCAGCCGGCCGCTTCGGCACTGCGGTCGCGATGCTGGGCGACGGGGACGGCGACGGCCGACAGGGTCTGGCGGTGTCGGCCCCGGGGATCGGTGCTGTCGCCCTGTACGCCGTCGACGATTCCTTGGTGCACGTCGGCGAGCTGCGCGGCGGCGTGGGGATGGGTGCGGCGCTCGCGGGCCTCGACTGGAACGGCGACGGATACGGCGACCTGGCGGTCGGGCATCCATCATCGGCGCTGGTCCGCATGTTCCTCGGTGGTCCGTCCGGGATCTCGCGGACCGCGGTGCGTGACATCTCGGAGTTTGATCTGGGCGCTGTGGAGCCGGGAGCGTTCGTCGCGTCGGGCGAGGTGGACGGCCGCCCGGGCGCCGAGATGGTGATCGGCGATGCGGTCTCCGGCCGCGCCTGGCTGTTCCGGGGAAAGCGCGACGCGGATGGCGATGGACTGGACGATGGGCTGGAGTGGGGCCTCGGGCTCGATCCGTCGTTCGCCGACACAGACGGTGATGGCGTGGTGGACGGCGTCGAGGTGGGCTCGCCCGGCGCTCCGCTGGACACCGACGCGGATGGGGTGATCGACGCCCTGGATCTCGACTCAGACGGAGACGCGATCCCCGACAGTGAAGACAACTGCCGGTTGGTCCGCAATCCGGACCAGGTGGACAGTGACCGCGACGGTGTCGGGGATGCCTGCGGCGATCCTGAAGAATGCGACTTCGACCCCGACGACGGGCGCTGGCGTGACCTCGGCGTCACCGTGACGGACATCGCCCCGGAGGCCGGGTTCCAGGGGCATGACTTCGGCCACTTCAACCGCGGCCGTGCGCTGGTCGGTGCCGACTTCGACCTCGACGGTCAGGTGGACTTCTTCGTCGGCAATCCCGGAGACGAGTCCTACATCCTGCGCGCCACCCACGGCGAGGGGGAGGCACCCTCCTACGAGATGGCGCAGCTGTTGCTCGATGGCGAGCTGTCGTGGGCTGCCTCGGCCGCCGACTACGACAACGATGGCGACTACGACCTGTACGTGTCTGGCGGTGGCAACGAGTGCTTCGGCTACGACCACCTGTTCCGGAACATGTTCGTCGAGAGCGGGCGAACCACCCTCCGATTCGAGGACGTGACCGACGAGGCCGGCATCGCTGGGCCGGCGGATCCGCGGACCGGTGACGCGATCCCCACGGCGAGCGCCAACGGTGCATGGGGCGACGTGGACCGCGACGGCGACGTCGACCTGTTCGTGAGCACCAACAACCGCCTCGCGTGCGGCGTGTTCACCGACGACGCCGCGCGGAACACGCTGTGGCTCAACGACGGCGACGGCACGTTCACCGATGTGACCGAGGCGGTCGGGCTCCACCGCAGCCTTCGCCCCAGCCGGCACTCGGCCTGGATCGATGTCGACAACGACGGCGACCTCGACCTGTACGAGAACAACAACAAGGGCCTCAACGTGTTGTGGCGCAACACCTTGGTCGAGGCCGACACGCTCCGTTTTGTCGACGTGACCCGCGACGCCACCGGCTCCGACGGGTCGACGCTGGCTGGCCCAGTGAACGCATTTGCCGCCTGCGTCGAAGACTTCGACAACGACGGCTGGCAGGACATCGTCTCGTTCAACCGAGCCGGCCCAGACTGCTCGGGCGACCCTGACGCTCCGCTCTTCGATGCGGCCGCAGGTCACCGGCTGATGATGAACCAGCGCGATGGCACCTTCATCGACCACGGCGTGTCCTCGGGCCTCGCGGTGGACCCGGTGGACGATCCCGAGCGCGACGGCGTGATGGGCTGTCAGCTCGGCGACCTGAACGCCGACGGCGTGCTCGATGTGTACATCGGCAACGGCGGCCCGCGCCGGGGCGAGGTGGACCAGCTGTTCATCGCCGACTCGGCACCGGGCGAGGCGCCCACCTTCATCTGGGCAACGCCGCTGATCGACTGGCCCGCCATGGATGTCGGCGCGGTCGCTGACTTCCCGTCCTATCCCTACCGCGCCCACGGCACCGCGATGGTGGACGTGGACGGTGACGGGCTGCTGGAGCTCGCCGTGGTGAACGGCGGGCCCGACTTCATGCCCGACTCAGTGCGTGAACCGAACCGGCTGTTCGACTTCGACTGGGAAGCCCCGGGTGGCACCTTCCACATCCGGCCCGTAGGCGATGGCAGTCGGGTGAGCCTCGACGCCATCGGCACGCGCCTGGCGCTCACCGTGCTCGGCGCCGATGGCGAGCTGCGCACGCTGCACAGAACGCTCTCGGGTGGGGACTGCTTCAGCGCACAGAACGGGTTCGAGGTGATGTTTGGCCTGGGAGATGCTGTGGCGATCACCCGCCTCGAGCTCACCTGGCCGGATGGCACCGTCGGGGTGCGAACCAGCGGGCTCGCCCTGGGTGGGTCCGTCGTGGTGGCCTACCCCTGAGCGCAGTGGCGTAGGCGTCACGCGCAAAACCGCGGTCAATGCCTGTCCCTGTAGCTCCGCGTGCGGGTACCTTGGGGGCTGGAGGTGGCATGATCCGTCGGGTCGCTGGATTCGCTCTCGTCGCTGCAGCCATCGCGCTGGGTACGGGTTGCTTCGGCAAGGCCAATGAGAAGAACTGGGGTGAGAAGTCCTCACGCGTGTCCTGCAAGATGGCCAAGCGGTGCAGCACGTCCCAGTTCTTCTTCCACTACGACAACATGGCCGACTGCATGGACGATGCAATGGACCTGTACGACGATAGGGCCGACTTCTACGAGGACAACTGCGAGTTCGACAAGAAGCAGGCTCGCAAGTGCATTCGGTTGATGAAGAACAGCTGCAAGTCGATCGGAGGCGAGTACGACGAGCTGTACGATGTGTGCTCCACTGTGTGGGCCTGCGGCGGTGCAACGATCGAGGACACCGGCACGTCCACGGGTGGCACGACGACAGACCCGCCCACGCTCCCGCTCGCGAACTGACGGGTGCAGTGGTCCCTCGGCGTGGGTCGGCTTAGCATCTTGGGTATGCGTCCCCCGATGGCTCCCGTTGCCGCAGCGCTCTGGGTCACAGCCTGTGGCGGTGTCCCCGAGGTGCATAGCGCGACGGTGGAGCCGAGCGAACCACTGACTGCCACGCCGCTCCGGTGCCAGGTCGACGCCGACGCGTCGTCGGCGCGCGCCGCCCTCGAGGTCGAGGTCACATGGCAGGTGAACGGGGCTCCGGTGCGCGGCGGTGAGGGGAATGAGCTGGCGGGTCAGTACTTCCGCAAGGGAGACTCGGTCACCTGCGAAGCCCAGGGTGCGGGCGAGCCCGTGCGCAGTGCGCCGGTCAGCATCGGCAACACCCCTCCGATGTTCGATGACGCCCAGCTGGTGTTGCTGCCGCCGCCCCCCCCGGTTGCGGCCGCTGGCGAGCCCGACGGAGCGCCACCGTCCGAGGCATGGAGTCCGGAGCGGGTCGAGCTCCGGCTGTTCGGATTCTTCGACGTGGATGGCGACCCGGAGCAGTGGAAGGTGCAGTGGTGGGTAGATGATGAGGAGGTCGAGGCGGAGGGCGCCCTGGCGCTGGCCCCGTTCCTGGCGGCGCACCCTGACGCCTCGAAGGCCGCGACGCTTCCCCCGATCGTGGTCGCTGTCAGCGTTGCCCCATGGGACGGTGTCGATGAAGGCCGGCCCATCCGGAGTGAGCTGATCCTGGAGCGCAGTACGCCGTGACGGCATCCACGCTACTTCGGGGCGGTTTGCTGTGGGCGCTGGTCGGGTCGTGCGTCGTGGAGCCCGCAGAGCCGGCGGGTGCGCTGCTCGACACCTCCGTCCCAGCTCCCCCTGCGGCGCGTATCGAGCCGGCGGCTCCCCGCGCCCGCGATGGCTTGCACTGCCTCGTGGAAGACCCCCGGGCGGTGTACGTGACCTGGACCGTCGACGGCGCGCCGTTCGTAGGCGCGGGCACCTCCCGCCCCGGCGACACCGTGCCTGCCGGGGTCACGCGCTGGCAGGAGGTCTGGGAGTGCGCGGCGTGGCCTGCGAACTCAGGTGAACCCGGGAGCGCTGCCGTCACCATCGCCGACCCGCCGGGCGGCAATGTGCTGGTGGTGGTGCTCGACGATGTCGGACTGGACAAGGTTGGCGCATACGGGCTCCACCCGAGTCCTCCTCCGACCCCCACCCTGGATGCCCTCGCCGCCGACGGGCTGCTGTTCACGCGTGCCTACACCGCACCCGTGTGTTCCGCGGCTCGGGCCAACCTGCTCACAGGCCGCTACGGCCGGCGCACGGGTGTGGGCGACACCGTGCGTCCCGACGGTGAGTTCGAGCTGCCGCTGGCCGAGCTCACGCTGCCCGAGATGCTCGCGTCGGCTCCAGCTGAATGGGCAACGAGTGCCGTGGGCAAGTGGCATCTGTCGGCGCTCGGCACCCCGACCGGCGTCGATCACCCGACTGCGCAGGGCTTCGACTGGTTCGAGGGTGTGCTCGGCAACATCACGGAGGCCACCCATCTGGATGGCACACCTGTCGGCTACGACCACTGGGAGAAGACCACCAACGGCGCCCAGCGCTTCGTCGACGGCTACCTCACGTCGGTCCAGATCGACGATGCCGTAGGTCGAATGTCGGTCATGCCCGAGCCGTGGCTGCTCTACCTGCCGCTCTCCGCGCCGCACAGCCCGCTGCATGTTCCGCCGGATTCCCTGCACAGCTCGCGGGCCGACTTCAGTCAGAACAACAAGGCGGACTACTACGACGCGATGCTCGAGGCCGCTGACACGGAGCTGGGGCGGCTGCTCGACGGGATGGGCGGCGGGCTGCGCGAGCGCACCACCATCATCGTGGTCGGAGACAACGGAACGCCGTCGCACTCGGTGCGGCCACCCTGGAGCTCTGAGCGCAGCAAAGCCACGCTGTTCGACGGTGGCGTCCGGGTGCCGCTGATCGTGGCCGGGCCCCACGTGAGCCAGCCAGGCCGCGCGGTGGATGCGCTCGTGCACGTGGTGGACGTGTTCCCCACAGTGGCGTCCATCGCCGGGATATTCGTCGACGAGCTGGCCGGTGAGGACGGAGCCATGATCCCCCTGGACGGCCACAGCTGGCTGTCGCTCATGGAGGGCGCCGACGCGGAATGGCCGCGGGAGACGCTGTATCTGGAGCGCTTCTACCCCAACGGTCGCCCGCCATACGACCAGATCGACAGCCGGGCGGTGCGGGATGGTCGGTACAAGCTCGTGCGGGAGCTGGACCGCGAGGACCGGATGTATCAGTACCTCGGCGGCGCTGTGGACGAAGGGCCTGACCTGTTTGGCGCGGGGCCACTCGACCCCGAGGCCGAGCGTGCCTACTACCGGTTGTCGCGCGAGCTCGATCGGTTCGCCGCTGAGCTCGTGTACGCGAGCGTGGAGTGAGCATGCGCGGAGTTGGGGTCCGGGAGCTGCTCATCGCAGCAGGTGCGCTCGTGCTCGGGCTGATGCTCGGCGGCCTCGGTCCCCGCGCCGAGGTGCGCTCCCTCCAGGTGACGCTGGATGCTTGTGAGCAGCGACCGTGCAGCCCCGAAGACCTCGGGCAGGATCTGGCCCGGATGTTCGCCGGACGTCCGTTCGCGGGCGACGACTCGCGGCCATCCGCCCCCCGACCGGTCCCGCGACCGGAGCTGGAGGCCGAAGCGCCCGACGATGACGGGCCACCGCCGATGAAGGCGCCTCGCGACGACGAGGACCCTCCCCAGGAGATCGGGTTCGACGAGGCCGGCCTGGCGGACGGGGGCACGGACGCCATGCGTGAGGTGATGGAGCTCCGGCGGCGTCAGGTGCGCGCCGCCCTGCTCGAAGATGCGGCCCCGGACGACGTGCAGCTCGCCGAGATCGACGCTGCCGTGGGCGATATGAACGACGAGCTGTATGCCATCGCCGAAGATCTGGCGGCGCAGGTTCGGCAGGGCGTGCGCCCGTCACGTCGTGAGACGATGGAGTTCGCGGCCGACACCCTCGACGTGCTGCTCACCGCCGAGGATCGGATGCTGAACTCCCTCGACGACGACCAGCTCGACGCCCTCGACGAGGGCGCCCACGATCCGCTCGCGTGGGTGGATCCGGGCTTGGTGGACGTGTTCCTCGAGCTGGACCGGTGACCAGCCTCCGCGACGCCTGGCTGGTAGCGGTGTTCGAGGTGCGACGGTCCATCCGCACGTGGAGGGCCCTGGCGCTGATCGTGCTGTACATGGTGGCCACAGCCGGGGCCGCGTACCTGTTCATCGAGTTCATCGGCTCCGCCGAGCAGAGCATCGCGGTCGCGCTCGGTGTTCCGGTGACGGAGACGCCCGGCGCCATGTTGGACGAGCTGCGGGAGAGCGAGCCATTCCGGAGGGGCATGGGCGCGATGGTGGGCGGCGAGGATGCTCTGGACGCCCTCCTCGTGTGGCCCGTGCTCGCCATCTTCCACCTCTGGCTGAGCTTCCTCCTGGTGCCGTTCTTCGCGGCGTCCGCGTCCGCTGAGAGTATCGCCATCGATGTCCAGAGCCGCGGGCTCAGGTTCGAGGCCCTCCGCACTGGGCGCCTCGAGATCGTGCTCGGCCGGTTCGGGGGTCAGTTGCTGCTGACCGGGCTCGCTGCTGCGCTGTCCATCGTTGGCGTGTGGGCCGTCGGCATGATGTACATGGTGGGACACACACCCGTTGGGCTGGCGGTTGGGTTGGTGTGGCTCGGTGGGCGCGCTTGGCTGTTCAGCGTGCCCTTCGTCGGGCTCGGAGTGGCGTGCTCGCAACTCACCGCCTCACCCGCGTGGGCTCGGGTGATGGCGATCGCCGGCGTCGCAGGCAGCTGGGTGCTGTACGGCATCGCTCGCTGGCTGGTGCGCGAAGGGGAGGCCTACGCGGTGGTCGGAGATCTGCTGTTGCAGGTCCTGCCCCAAGGCTGGCTGCGAGGGTTCTGGGCACCAGGAGTTGATTGGTGGGTCTCGGGCCTGGTGTGCATTGCGCTGGGCCTGGTTGCCCTCAGCCTGGGATTCCTGCGCTTCACTCGGAGGGATCTGTGAGCGTCGCGTTGCGGTTCGAGTCTGTCGACAAGCGCTACACCCGTCGCGGACCCAAGGCGCTGGACGGATGCAGCTTCGAGGTGCCTGTTGGAACGGTGTGCGGGCTGGTCGGACCGAACGGCGCCGGCAAGACCACCGCATTCTCGGTCGTCTCCGGGTTTCTATCGCCGGATGGTGGGCGGGTGGACATCCTCGGTGAGGCGGGCTTCGATCCGTGGCGGCTGCGGGGCAGGCTGGGCGTGCTGCCCCAGGATGCGCAGCTTCCGAGCCGACACACGCCGATCGAGCTGTTGGTCCACCTCGGCCGGCTCCAGGGGTTGGCCGGCGCGGCGTGGGCTGAGGCCCGGCGCGTGCTCGAGCTGGTGCGGCTGCAGGATCGGATGGCGTCTGCCATCGGGTCCCTGTCCCACGGAATGCGGCGTCGGGTGGCGGTGGCGTCGGCGCTGATCGGCCAACCTGAGCTGATCCTGCTGGACGAGCCGCTCGCCGGACTGGACCCCGTCCAGGCGCACAGCCTGCGGGACGTGCTCGCGGGGCTCGGCGCCACCAGCACGCTGGTGGTGAGCAGCCACAACCTGGCCGAGCTGGAGCGAATCTGCGACTGGGTTGTGATGCTCGACGCGGGGCGCTGCCTGCGCGCTGGCCCTCTCGCCGAGGTCACGGGACGCCGCGGAGTGATGGTATGGGAGCTGGCGGGAGTTGCGCCGTTGGAAGCGCTGGCCGAAGCTGTGCCTGGGCACACCTGGCGCGTCGATGGCGATCGGTGGGTCCAGGAGGCGCCGCCAGGGGTCGATCTCGACGCGGCGAGCCTCGCCGTGCTCCGGGTGTTCGTGGCCCATGGGGTGGCGGTGCGCGGTATGCAGCGGGGCGTCAGCTTGGAGGCGAGCTTCCTCGAGGGGCGGTGAGCCGCTCGTCGACGAAGCCGGCGTCGATGACCGCGGCCGCATGGGTGGGCGCTACGTCGAACAAGACCCGGTGCAGCCCGGCCCGCACCATGGCCCGGAGTGCGGATTCGACGGCCACGCCGTCGGGCCACCGTGGTAGCCGCTCGACCCGCGGGTCGGTCGAGTCATCCGTCCGCAGCACGAGCTTGAGTCGGGGATCGGACCACAGCGGCCCATCCGCCGGGTAGGTGCCCACCGGGTCGAACAGCACCAGGCGACGTGCTTCGCCGTGGGCGGCCTCGCGACCCGGATCCACCACCACGGCGTCCCACGTGGACGGCTGTGCGGGTGGCCCCTCGGCACCGAGGAGCCCCACCTCCGGCAGTCCGTGCAGCGTGGCGCGAGCGAAGCCCCGGATCTGGCGGGCGCACGCGGTCTCGTGTACGCCGAGGCTGACGTCGATCCCCGCCGCTTGCAGCGCCTGCAGCCCCTTGCCCTGCACCGCTGGAAATGGATCGAGCGTGCCCACGACCACGCGCCCGATCTTCGCATCGATCACCGCAGCTGTGCACGGCGGAGTGCGCCCCCAGTGGCAGCATGGCTCCAACGTCACGTACATGATCGCACCGGTAGGGTCGTGCCCAGCCCGAACCGTGGCCGCCAAGGCCTCCACCTCAGCGTGGGCGCCGCCGATCGGTCGCGTGGACCCGATGCCGAGGATGCGGTTGTCTCGCACCACCACCGCACCGACGGCCGGGTTGGGTGTCGTGCTCCCGCGCACGGCACGGGCGGCACGGAGCGCCTGGTGCATCCACTCGTGGTCGGTCATTGTCGTCAGTAGAACGCCAGCGGCACGAACGCCACGATCAGCAAGGCCGTGCCCATGACCGCGACCGGCACGATGAGGTGCTCGTAGCTTCGGTAGAAGCCCTCTTGCGGGTCGTCTTCCACCTTGGCCGCGTCGCCGATCACCTGGCGTGCGAGCAAGTGATTCAGCGCCACGGGCGGGGTCAGGTAGCCAAGCTCGAAGGCCACCAGCACCATCATCCAGAAGTGGACCGGGTCGATCCCGTTGTCGTAGGCCACCTTGCTGACGCTGACGCTGACCAGCACGACGGCTCCGAGGGCGTCCATGGTCATGCCGATGAGCACCATCACCACGACCAGGAACGCCATCGTGAGCGTGGTGGAGCCGAACTGCTCGGGCAGGATGGCCATGAAGTCCGACCGCTCGACCACGCCGCCGAGTCCGACGCTCGCGAACATGACCGTTAGCAGCGCGCCGACGTGACTCGATGATTCGTGGGTGGCCCTGAACAGGGCGGGCCATAGATCGCCCTTGGGTGCCGAATCCTCGGCGTCTGGAGTCACGAACATGCGGTCGTAGACCACGAGGCAGAGCAGCAGGCCGGGCATGATGTAGGGCGCGGTGTGCTCGGACAGGCGCGTGTCGAGGACCACCCCGTAGAACAGCATCACGGCGGCCGCGACGAGGCCGTAGGGGAGGAGGCGGCGCGCAGCCGTGCCGACCTCGGGGAGGGCCTCGCCCAGCGGGGCGAGCCGGAACCCGTCGCGGTTCACGAACAGCATCGCGATGAGGAACAGGGAGGCCGTGAGGGCGAACACCTGCAGGCCGCGGTCGAACAGCTCGTCGGTGGTCACTTGCTTGTTGAGCACCGCGATGAGCACCACGACGAGACATGGACGGAGCACGACGCCCAGGCTGCCCGACATCGCGGTGGCGGCGAGGGCCAGCCGCTTGGGTGCACCCGCTGCGGTGAGGCGCTCGAAGATGACGGCGCCCGCGGCGATCACGAAGATTCCCGATGCGCCCGAGTAGGCCGTAGGCAGAGCGGTGAGGAGCACCACCACCCAGGCGAGCATGGCCGGCGGGAGGTTGAACGGGAGCAGGAGGTCGAAGAATCGGCGGGCGATGCGGGTCTGGGAGAGCAACATGCCCGCCCAGATGTACAGGCCGATGCCGAGGTAAATCGTCGGGATCTGGGAGAACTTGTGGAGGTAGATCGCCTGACCCGACCAGTGGCCCTCGAACAACAGGAACCAGGCACCCCCGATCAACACCATGTATGCGTACAGCGGCACGACCATCGCGAGGCGTGCCGGGCTCGTAGGGGCCTCCGCTTCTGCGGGTGCGCGCACCATGTTGACGACGTTGATCGCGGCCAGGATGAGGAGTCCGGCGGCCCAGATCACGGGTAGCGCGAGGTTCTCCTGCTCCGCCGTGCTCGACTGCTGAACCTGCCAGTCGAACATGCAGCTCACCGCGAGGATGAGGTGCGACAACAGCTGGGCTGCCTGGGTGACGAGGTGCTCGGGTCGGTTCCGCGGCTCCCGCAGCGCGATGTGGGCGCGGTGGGCCGTGGTGGCGAATCCACCCAGCAACACCAGCACCACGAGCAGGTGCTTCCAGAACGGGAACTTCGCCAAGCCGGCGACGAACAGCTCACCCGTGCGGAACGCCTTCACGGCCGGCGTCATCCGGGTCTGGATGTCGGCGTACTCGGAATGCCGTTTCTCGCACCGGTCTGCGAGGTTGCGGAGCGCGGCGCAGTTCACCTTGGGGGCAGCCGCTGCCGCGTCTTCGGCGAACGGGTCTCCGCCCTCGGCGAACGGGTCACCGCCGGCGAACGGGTCGTCGGCGTCGGCCGGTGGAGCACCGTCGTCTTCCGGCGGGGCTTGGTCTTCGGCGAATGGGTCGTCGCCCGCGAACGGGTCGGCTGCGGGCGCGGCTTCGTCATCCGGGGGAGCGGCGTCGCCAGCGGGTGCGTCGTCAGCGAACGGGTCGCCGCCAGCGAACGGGTCGCCTCCTGGTGCGGGCGCCTTGGCTGCGCCCGCTGCCGGACAGGATTCCAGCTTGGTGGCGATCTCTTCGACGTCGCACGTGGGGAGATCGGTGTCGACCCGGAGATCTTGTGCGTAGTGCGGCCAGATCCACTCGCCGATCCCGACGATCCGGGTGTTCAGGTTCGGGGCGAGCCCGACGCCCAGCACCACCAGGAGTCCGGCGAAGATCAGGGTCGTTGCCAGGTAGGTGGCCCCGCCCAGCGGTCGGCCGTGCTGCGTACTCACGGAGACACCCCCAGCATCGTGCCGGGGCTGCTATCCGACCGCGGTCACCTCCGCTTCCGGCCGAACCGGGGGAGGTGGGCGGTCGGCCGTCGAAGTGCACCCAGCAGGGTCTCCTCGACGGCCGCCAGCGCGATCAGCCTGCGCACTCCGACCGCGACGAATCCGAGGCGCAGCGGATCTTCTTCATGGTGGAGAGCATCTTGGAGTCGTAGGAGCCGGCACCCGAGAGCTGGGCTCGCACCTTGCCGAACATGTCGTCGAAGTCGGGGTGCTTGTCCGCCGGGATCGTGATCCAGGCGTCCGCGGGGATGGCGGCCTCGGCCTTCTCGACCATGGCCAGGGCCTTGCCGAAGTTCGTGCTCCACCACGCGCGTGACTTGGTGCCGAAGTCGGCCGAGAACCGCTCGTGCCGCACCATGATCTGGAGGGTGGCCTGGGCCAGCGGGAGCTTGACGATGCCGCCGGTGGTGCCGATGCCGCGGTGCAGCTCGAACGGCTTGTAGATCGGCGCGGTGGCGTAGCAGGCGTCTACGTCGCCGTTGTTGAACTTCGGCCCCAGGGTACCCAGATCCGCGGGCACCATGATCGCGCCGACCCGCTCCACCATCTTCTTCGACGGCTCGTCGTAGTCGAGGGTGGCGATGCGCTTGCCGGCGAGCTCGGCCACCGTGTCGATGTTCTTGTCCCGCACGAACAGGTACACCTTGCCCACGGGCAGGATGCCGACGGTCTCGTTGTCGTTGTTACGGAGGTACTTGGCGGACGACGGGTACTTCACGAACGCGTCGACGAGCTGGTGCAGGTGGCTGTACTCGGGCAGCGCGCCGATCGCTTCGATGGTGGAGGCGAACCGGTTGAACCGCTGGAGGCGCACCCCAGTGGCCACGACGCCGTCGCAGACGCCCGCCTGGTAGTCCTTCGTCGCGGTCTCTTCGTCGGTGTAGGCCTTGATCTCGATCTCGTGGCCCCAGCCGCTCGCCTCCGTGGCCCAGGCATCGAGCGTCCGGTAGTAGTCCCCGGCCTTACCGGCCGGATCGTAGGCGCAGACGGTGCGGGACTCGGCAGCGTGGGCGGAGCCGATGGCGCCGAGAGACACGGCGGCGGCGAGCAAGGCGGTGGTGATGCGTCGCGACACAGTCATTCGGATTCCTCGGCGTCTGGTGTGCCGGCGTCCGGCGTGGGTGCGGAGAACGGGTCGTCGGCGAATGGATCGGCGCCCAAGGCGGGGCCGGTCAGCGCGCTGTCGGAGTCGCCTGGGAGCTCCCCCAACACGCGAGTACGGTGACCTTCGGCGTCCGTCCATAACAGATCGGATTCATGTAGCGTGACCAGGCGCGCGTACTCGTCCAGCAGAGACCACTCCTCCGGAGTCTTCGTCTGCTCCAACGAGTCAGCGTGCTTCTTGATTCCGGCCGCGACGTCTTCTGACAGTCCTGCGTTGGCTGCGATGCGGACCTGGAGGGCGCGGGCGACCCGGACTCCCGTGCTGTCGCCGCCATCCGCCGCCTCTGCGAGCATCGCCCACGGCTCGACGCCATCGGGCGCGGTGCCGGGAACGGTCGCCCAGGCAGCCGCCTGGATCGCGCTCGGCGTGTTCCACCACCGCGCGTCGTCGAGGCAGCCAGCTGCGCGTCCGACGGCGTTGATCCTGTCGAGGGGGAGGTCGAGGCTGCCGCCGCTGGTGCGATCCCGGAGCACGGAGAGGGTGCCGCTGAGCAGGCCGATCAGGAAGACGATCTCGTCTTTCTCCTTCACCTTCGGGCACTCGCCGTCGATGGCCCCGATGGGGCCGTACAGCGCCTCGAGGTGCACCCAGGCCCGATCGAAGCGGCGCGCTGCCATGGCGTTGTGGCGGTCGGCCTCGAGCCCGGCGTCGATGATCTCGGGCATCCGGCCATCGCCCAAGGCGGACAGTGTCTCCTTCGCGCGGGCCACGTCGAGCTCGGCCTGGCGGGCGTCGAGCTCGTTGCACATCGCGGCGGTTGCCTCGGCGATGACGAGCGCCTTGCGCGGCGGGTTCGAGGCCTTGGGCAGTGCTGTCAGCGCGTGGGTGAGTGCCTCCCCCATGGCGCAGGCCTTGCCCAGGTCGTCCTGCCGGAGCGACCGCTCGACCACGCGGTCCACGGTGAATCGCTCGATCTTCTTGCTGCAGGCGGCACCTAGCGCCACCAGCCCCGCCAACGTTGCCAGCATCATCACACGTGTCAACCGGACCTCCGCGAACGGACCGAAGCGTTATTCCGGAGTCCCTGGCTGGACCAGCGGAGGTTGGGATGTTGGACACGCTCGAGCTCGGGCCTCGTGAGGATGCTGCGGCGTCGGTGATCTGGATGCACGGTCTCGGGGCGTCGAAGCATGACTTCGAGGCCCTCGTCCCGATGCTCGGCCTCCCCGATGTGCGGTTCGTGTTCCCGCAGGCACCGCATCGGCCCGTCACGCTGAACAACGGGTACGTGATGCCCGCATGGTACGACATCCTCTCGCTGGGCCCAGGGCCGAAGCGTGAGGAAGAAGCCGGCATTCGCGCCTCGGCCGCGGCCATCGGCGCGCTGATCGAGCGCGAGCGCGAGCGGGGCGTGCCCGATGAGCGCATCGTGCTCGCCGGGTTCTCCCAAGGGGGCGCGATGGCGCTGCACACGGGCCTTCGGCATGACCGGCCGCTGCTCGGGATGCTCGTGTTGTCGGCGTACCTGGTGCTGCCCCACACCGTGGCCGCCGAGGCGAATGCAGCCAACACGGCCACGCCGATCCTGTTCTGCCACGGCCAGCAGGATGAGGTCGTGGGGTTCACCCGTGGACAGGCCGCCTACGAGGCGGTTCGGGCTGGCCGGTCGGCGCGGTGGGAGCCGTTCACGGGCGGGCACCAGGTGACGGGGCCCGAGGTGCGGGTGATCCGGGAGTGGCTGCACGAGCGCGTGGTGGACGGATCGCTCGGGGTCAGCCTTCCCTGAGCGCTTCCGTTGGGCGTGCCGCGGGCGGGTCCGGTTACGATCCGGCGCGCGACAGGGGATCATGGCCGACCTTCCCACCGATGTGCGACCGGGCACTCTCGCCCGCCGGAGCGACCTGCTGCTCCAGCCCTCGCGGGTGCTCGTGTTGCTGACCGCGAACGTCACGCTGGTCGGGCTGTTGCCGTGCTTGGGCATGGTGAACTGGTTCGTGGTGCCGCTCTGCCTCGGCACCATGGCGCTCGGCGGCGCGGGCCTGTGGCTCGATCGGGATGTGCAGGGACACCTCCGCCGACCCGGCCCCTACCTCGCCGCGATCGGTACCGGTGGCTTGCTCGCGGCCCTCGCCAGCGTGCGGCTGCTGCTCGGGTTCGGCCTGTGGTAGTGCTCGGCGTGCTTCTGGTGCTGGCGGGTGCGCTCGCGCTCGTCGTCGGCCTGCTGGGCAGCTTGTTGCCGGCGCTGCCCGGCCCGCCTGTCAGTGCTGTCGGCCCGCTCCTGGTGCACTGCGGCGTGTGGGCGATCACGGGCGTCGCGAGCCCCATCGGATGGGCCCTCGTCGCCGTCGCGTCCGTGCTCGGGGTGTTGGCCACTGGGGTCGAGCTCGGCGCGCCGCTGATCGCCCGTCGCCTCGCTACCAGCAACCGCGGAGCGACCCTCGGGGCCTACTATGGGCTGGCCATCGGCGTGCTCGGCGCGGGTGGATTGGCGGTCGTCGGGGCCGGTGGCTCGCTCATCACCCTCGGAGCGAGCCTGGTGGTGAGCACCGTCGTGGCGATCGGGCTGCTGATCTCGGGGCCGTTCGCGGGCGCATTCCTGGGTCAGCTCGCCGCACAGCCCGACCCTGACAGCCCGTCCGTGACGGACTGGGTCGAGCACCCGTGGAGGCCGGAGCATGGCGTGTTCCCGCTCCTCCGCGAGGCGGCGCTGTCCGGCGCCGCCCAGGTCGTGTCGCTCCTGCTCACCACCACGGCCAAGGTGGCATATGGGGGCCTGGCCGCGGTGATCAGCCTGGTCCTCGGCTTGCTCGCTCTGCTCTGAACGCACCCTCCCTCTGGCGGATCCCATGCGGCTGTCGCTCCTTGTCCTCCTCGTCGCTGTCGCGTGCGCAGCTCCCACGAAGTCCGCCGATCGCGGGTCGGATTCGGCAGCCTCTGCCGAGCCGCCGCCGGTCGAGTGGCCCGACTGGGCATGGCACCACTGGGTGTGGGAAGACGAGTCCACCCAGGAATCCGCCATCGCGCTCGTGGAGGACTACCTGGCCCACGACATCCCCGTCGGCGCCATCATCATCGACTCCCCATGGGCCACGGGCTACTCGACCTACGAGTGGGATCCGGCGTTGTTCGCCGATCCTCAAGGGATGATCGACCATCTCCACTCCCTCGGCGTGCGGGTCGTGGTGTGGACCGTGCCCGGCATCAATGTCGACACGCCGGGGCTGTACGACGAGGCGGCCGACAAGGGGTACTTCATGACCCAGGGTCCCGACTCTGGGCCGGCCGTGGTCGACTGGTGGAAGGGCGATGGCAGCCTGATCGACTACGGCAACCCCGAGGCGGTCGAGTGGTGGCACGGGCTGGTGGACCGCACCTTGGACCTGGGCATCGACGGCTGGAAGTGCGATGGCCTCGACTACTCGGTGCTGCTGGCGCCGTACAGCCCCGGGCTCGGCGCGAACATGGAGCGGCTCGACTACAGCCACGCCTACTACCGCGACTTCTGGGACTACACGCGCGCCCGCCTGGGTAATGACCGCCTGGTGATGGCGCGGCCGATCGACAACTACGGCGCGAACGTCGGGGGCGACTGGGCCGCCTTCGCGCCCGTGGACATCAACTTCGCCGCGTGGGTGGGAGACCAGGACAGCGACTTCGGCGGGCTCGAGGCGGCGCTGAACAACCTGTACTACTCCGCTGAGTACGGGTACCTCTCGTACGGCTCCGACATCGGTGGCTACCGTGAAGATGGGTCTGAGCTGGGGCGCACGAAGGAGGTGTTCATCCGCTGGGCCCAGCTCGGCGCGCTCAACCCGGTGATGGAGAACGGCGGGGGAGGGGAGCACCGGCCGTGGGCCTTCGACGAGACCACGACGGACATCTACCGGGGCCTCGTCGAGCTGCACTACGCCCTGCTGCCCTACCTGACCGAGCACGGCGCGATCGCGTTCGCCGAGGGCGGCTCGCTGATGACCTTTCTCGACGACGAGACCTACCGCTACCTGCTCGGGCCGGACATCTTCGTACAACCTGTGTTCACGGCGGGTGACCAGTTCACTGTGCAGTTCCCGGAGGAGGGGCGCTGGGTGTGGCTGTATGACCCCTCGATGACGTTCGATGCGGGCACCTCAGCGGAGCTGAATGTGCCTCTGGAGCGGTATCCGGTGTTCCTCCGAGAGGATTCCGCGGTCGCGAGCGAGCTGCTGTCGCGATAGACTGGGACGGTTGGAGGGAACCGTGCGCGTTTCCAGCGTCTTGACGATCGCCATCCTGGCCGGCTGCAGCAACGACATCCAGGTGGGCCAAGGGTCCAACCAGGAACCGAGTGCGGTGATCAACGCCCCCATCGACGGGTCGGTGTACGGCAACGGGGATGTGGTCGACTTCCTCGGCACCGTGGCCGATGGCAACGGGATCGGCGACATCGTCACCACCACCTGGGTCAGCTCCATCGACGGTGAGCTGTCCACCCCCGACCTCACCAAGCCTGATGGCCAGGGCTCCACCCGCGCCTCGGCGGTGCTCTCCAGCGGGGTGCACGTCGTGACGCTCCGCGCCGTAGACTCCGGCGGCTTGATCGCCGAGAACACCATCCAGGTGAGCGTGGGCTCCGAGGGCCTCGGACCGGTCGTCGAGATCACCAAGCCGGTGAACTTCGAGGAGTTCTACCCGGGTGTGCCGATCCGGCTCGAGGGCATCGTCAGCGACACCCAGCAAGCGGCCGATACCCTGGACGTGGTGTGGACGATCACCGAGAACGGGGGCACCGATCTCCTCCCGCTCGTGCAGGACGCCACCAGCACCGCTGGCATCACCACCGCTGTGTGGCCCGATCCATACGAGGGCAACTTCCTCGTGGTGCTGACGGCGACGGACGATTCGCTGAACGCCACCTCCGAGGAGGTGTTGATCATCGTGGGCGACCCCGAGGATGCAGACCTGGACGGCGACGGATTCAAGGCGTTCGAGGACTGTGACGACACCGATCCGATGGTGAATCCCGACGCGCTCGAGATCTGCGGAGACGCGCTGGACAACGACTGCACGGCGGACGAAGCGCTGGGCCTCGACGGGGTGGACGACAAGGACGTCGACACCGATGAGCACATCGACGAGCTGTGCGTGAACTACACCGGCGACCTGCCGATGGACGACTGCGACGACGACGACCAGTACACCTTCGAGGGCGCTCCAGAGCTGCCCGACGGCGTGGATAACGACTGCGACG
>JBLFXJ010000119.1:0-20013 GCA_047609825.1 Myxococcota bacterium | reverse complement strand
ACGACCTGCTGATTACGAATCAGCTGCTCTACCAACTGAGCTATCTCGGCACCGCGACACGGTTAATGAGAATGCCGCAGGCCGTCAAACACGGGCAGCGTCTGCGAGGACGGGCATGATTCGTTCGGTGATGACCATGGGAATGGCGCTGTTCTCGGCCTCGGCGCTTGCCGCTGAGCCGCTGTTCGTCCCGCCGTTCACCTACGCCACGCCGGCGGAGTTCGCCGTAGCAGTGATGCTGGACGGGATGGCGCAGGATCAGCTCGTCGCGCGTGGGCACGTGGTGCTGGGTGGCGAGGTGGTGGCTCCGGTCACCGGCGACCCCGCCATCACGCAGTGCGCGCTGAATCCGACCTGCCCAGGCAGCGTGATGCCTCGGTTGCCGGCGACCTTGGCCGTCGTCGCGAGCATCGGGCGCTCGGGCACCACCCTCGTGGGGCATGTCGAGCTGCATCCGCAGTCGGGCCCACCGGTGGATGTCCTGGATCTTCCGATCGCTGCGGGGAGCGAACATCTGTTCGCCACGGCGATTGTCGAGGCGGTGGATGCGGCGTTGGCTCAGCTGCCACCAGCGCCACCCGACCGGTTGCTGCTCGCGGCGAGGATGCTTGCTGGCGAGGCCATCGACCTGGCGCCGCCGGCGCCTCTGCAGACGGCGCCCAGCACACCTCTTCCCGCGCCGTCCATTGTGCAGCTCGACGATCCGGCCCCGTCGACTCCTGCGCCGCGAGCGAGCGGGGGCAAGCTGCCCGAGGGGGTCGCTCCCAGACACCTTGCGGGCTCTGAAGGCCACTTCCGCAAGTCTGGGCTCGACGCCAGGGATTGGATGTATCGGGCGATGCCCCACGCCGGGAGGTTTACGTTCGAGGTGCGCGCCGGTCTGGGCCTGGGCGATGTGGATCGATTCGCCGACGTTCGCGTCGAGGTGGACGGTGGCCGTCAGGTGGCGGACTGGTACCAGGAGGGGCCGGACACGGCGCGCCGGGTACGTGGTGGACTGTTTGTCGGCTATGCACCCTACACTTTCCTCGACGTGGGTGTGCTCGTCGGCATGCAGTACGGCGGGCGCGACCTGACGACGGGCTTCACGCGGGTCGTGGATGGGGAGGTCGTGTCGTCGCAGGCGACCCCGTCTCCGGAGATCCAGGCCGTCCAAGTGTATCTGCAGCCCCGCGTTCGCGGCTACCTGGCGCCGGTCGGTCCGGCGAAGCCGTTCGTGTTCACGGGAATGGAAGTGCGGTTCTTCGACGCCTACAACATCGAGCAGCCCGATCGGCTGGTGTACCCGGTGCCCTCTGGCGGAACCATGCCCGGGTGGGTCGGCGGCGGCGGACTGATGATCGATCCGGGACCGATCGTCGGCATCTTTTTCGAGGCCAGCTACACCGCTCATTTCGGTGGAAGGACCAGACTCGTGCAGGAAGGGGCCTGGAGATTTCGCACCCCGTCCCCGACCGAAGCAGCTGGGTACACCGTGGACGTGTCTGGTGGGGTACAGTTCCGCCTGTGAGCCGGGTGGGTGTCGTCGGGCGGCTCAGCGCGACGGCACACTCCGAGAGATCGGCCCCGGGGGCCCGTCGCTTGTGTCTGCGCCCCGACGGGTGATAGGCACCACCGACCGGCGCTTGTGGTGCTCCGGCGCGATGGGATGGGCTCGTGTCAGGAAAGAAAGACGGAAAGGACGCGCTCGCCGATTTCTTCGGCGATGACGAACTCGACTGGCTCGATGACGAAGACGAAGACCATTCGTCTGCGGCATCGAGGGGCTCCGAGGCCAAGAAGCCTTCGCAGGGAAGGCTTCCGGTAGCGCCCCCGCCGCCGAGCCCGAAGCGGGGTACCCCGGTGCCGCTGGACGACGACTGGTCCAGCCGGGTGTCCTCAGCGCCCGGTGGCGGACCGCGCCTGTCCGATCAGCCCACCCTCGTGTTCTCGGATGTGCCGACACTCCCGCCCGAGCCCGCGCCGGAGGAGCTCGGGGGCAGCCTTCCGGATCAGCCTCCAGCGGGCCCGGAGACCACGTCGGAGGTCGAGCCAACGGCGGAGCTGGAGCGCGCCGCGGAGGCGGTGCCCAGCGCCGAGCCCGAACCTGCTCCGACGCCCGATCCCGCGACCCCAGAGGCGACCGAGTCCGAGGCCCCTGTTGATCCGCCCGAAGACAGCTCCGCCCAGCCAGCCGAAGCACCTGAGCCAGACGCCGACGCGCCCGAAGCCGAGCCGCCGGCCGCCGACGGGGATGCGGACGACGATGGCGATGCCGACGACGACGCGGGGGATGGCGAAGAGGTAGACGGCGAGTTCTTCGCGGACGGCCTCGACGCCGAGGACGAGGCACCGATGGTCCGCACCGTCCCCCCTCGGCCGGCGAGGTCGAACGCGCCCGCTGAGGCGCCGCGGGAGGCGCAGCTGCGGCTCGCTCCCGAGGCGCCCGCGGTGTCCATGAAGGCGTGGGCGCCAGAGGACGAGCGCGAGGAGTGGGAGGAGATCGCGCGCATGTTGTCTGTTGAGGCGGACAACCGAGAAGGCAATTTCGCGGAGCTACATGTGCACCGCGCCGTTGCCCTCCTGGCTCTTGGCCGGACCGCCGACGGAGCGAACGCCGCGTCCCTCGCCGCCGAGGCTGGCGCAGACGCGCCGTGGTTCCTGGTCGAGGCTGCGAAGCTGGCTGCGGCCGCGGATGACAATGAGGCTGCCGAGGCGCACCTGGTGCAGCTGGCGGCCGACGGCCCCGATGCTGCGCGGGCGGATGCACTCCACGACGCCGCGCGCATCGCGCTCCGGGACAAGAGGACCACCCGAGCCACCGAGCTCCTTCGTTCGGCGCGGGCGCTGAATGGGGACCACTACGGTGTTCTGGTTCAGCTCCGCGAGCTCCTGGATGAGCCCACAGAGGAGCGCGTCGAGGTGCTCCACGCGCTCGCCCACCAGTCCGCGGGTCGGATCGCCGCCGAGGCATGGACCGCGCTCGGCTCTACGGCGCTGTCGCTCGGCCGGACGGCCGAGGCCGCCGATGCCTGGCGAGAGGCGCTCGAGGTGGATCCGCAGTACGGGCCCGCATGGATCGCGCTGACCGCCGCCCTCGCGGGCAACGAGGCGCACTCCGATCTCGCCGCGCTCTACGCAGGCAGGGCGTCTGGAAGTGGCTCGTCGTCGGCGTGGTGGTGGCACAAGGCAGCTGCGGAATACTCGGCGGCAGGTGACGGGGAGGCAGCCGCGGCGGCATCGGCATCTGCGCTGAACGGTGGCTGCTTCTTTGCCGAACGCGCCCGCCAGGCTGCGATGCTGTCAGCAGGAGATCGGGCAGGCCTCGCCACAGCGTTGCTGGCAGAGGCGGCGACGCTGGGCGAAGACGGCGGCTGGTTGGCGTTCGCGGCAGCCGTCATGCGCGAGCGCGAGGCCGATGACGCAGGCGCGCTCGCGGCCTACAAGGCGGCGTGTGTCGACCCCGATGCGGTGCCCGCCGTCGAGGCGGTGGACCGTATTCTCGCAGGACGTGGCGAGGTGGAGGAGCGCGTCGCGTTCTTCGCACAGCGGCTCGCAGCGGCGTCCGATCGCACCCTGCGCGCGGCCCTGGCGTACCGCTTGGGCGAGCTGACCGAGCGTGCGGGCAACCTCGAGGACGCCCTTGCCCACTACGAGCAGAGCCTCGACGTGTCGTCACCGCCCTCCCTCCTCGCGGAGTGGGCGGTGGTACGGGTTCTCGGCAGCCTCGAACGATGGGATGACCTCGCGAAGGCTCATGTGGCCCGTGCCAGTGAGGCGGCGACGCCATCTGACCGCGCCGATCACCTCATGCGGGCAGCGTTGGGCTCGCGTGCCCCGGGCGATGTGGACATCGCAGTACGGTACCTGAAGCAGGCGCTGGACCTGGCGCCCGGGCACAGGGCCAGCTTGGAGGCCATCGAGCCGCTGCTCGTCCAGACCCAGCAGCATGCCGATCTCGCCGAGCTGCACGAGCGTGCGGGCTCGGTGGCGTCGACCCACGCCGAACGGGCGGCTCACCTGTACGTCGCGGCCCGGATCCGGTTTGAAGACTGCCACGACGCCGAGGCGGCGCTGCGCTGCGTTGATGCAGCATTGGAGGCCGACTCCAGCCTGATGCCGGCGGTCTGGCTCCGCGCGCTCTTGCCCGGCGCCAGCGATGGTCTCGCAGAGAGCGCTCCGGTCGGCCGGGCTGGCGCATGGAAGCTGGCGGCAACGGCGATCCGCGGGTCTGGCGCCGACGCCGCAGCCGGACTCGTCCAGGCCGCTGCAGTCGCGGGCCCTTCGCCCGGATTGTTCGCGTTGGTCGAGATCCATCAGCTCGCAGATGGCGACCTGGACGCGGTGGCCAGCTCGACCCGGGACGCCCTCGCCGGGCCGCCAGACCTCGCCAAGGCGTGGCTCGCTCTTCGCACCGCGGACCAGTTCGCGGCGATGGGCAAGCGCCCGGAGGCCGTGGCGACGCTCGCCGATCTTGCCGCGATGGACCTGGACGGACGTCCTGTCGAGGCGGCTGGTCTGCTCGCGCAGGTGCTGGAGGGCTGGGAGACCGCAGTTGACCTGCTGGCCGCCGATCCATCGAGGGGCGGACAGCTGGAGACGGCCCGGCTGCTGGAGAGCCGATGCCATGCGCCGACCCGCGCGATGGGGCTGTACTGGAACCTGCTGGATGCAGCTCCCGCCGACGTGTCGGCAGCCTGGGGGGCCACCCGGGTTGCACGCGCGACGGACGACAGGGAGAGCCTCATCCGGGCACAGTGGATCGTCGCCACGGCTGAGGTGCCCAGCCCAATGGGCGCGGCGTTCGCGCGCTGGACCGCCGAACTCCTCGAATCCGACGGGCGCCATGCCGAGGCCGTAGAGCTGCGCAGCAAGGCTGCGGAGGTCCATCCGGAGTGGCTGTCCAACCGGCAGGCGCTGTTCGATGATCTGGTGGCAGTGGGCACCGAGCCCAGCGAGCTGTTGGAGCGGTGGACCGCGACCGGGGGAGGGGATGCCGGCTTGGCGCTCGTGCTCGAGCGGGCGGGAGACCATGCTGGTGCCGCTGCCGTGCTCACGCGGCTGGTCGAGTCTGCGACCGACAAGCTGCCATGGATGGCTCGGCTCGAGCGTTCGCTCGCCGGGTCAGAGCAGTGGCAGGCACTGTACGACACCCTCGTTGCGCGTCGCGAGCACACATCATCGAGCGAGGAACAAGGTCGGATCGACTCGCGCCGCCGGTGGGTACTCGCCGAGAAGCTCTCGGACACCGACGAGGCGTGGGAGCTGTACCGCGCCCTGCACGAGCAGGCTCCGGAAGACCGAGAGGTCACCGAGGCTCTGGCGCGCATCGCAGGTGCGCGCGGCGAGACCGCGCTGGCGATCCAGTACCTGGAAGAGCTCGCTACCGGCGTCACAGACCCGAGCGAGTCAGCCCGGTACCGTCGACGAATCGGCGAGGCATGGGAGGCGGCTGGCGACCCTGCGTCCGCGCGGCAGGCATTCCTCGATGCCCTCGACCACCTGCCCGATGACCGCGACGCGCTCGCCGGGTTGAAGCGGCTGGCCGCCGATGAGTCGGACTGGTCCTCCCTGCGCAGCGTACTCCAACGCGAAGCGAACCTCTCCGAAGGCGATGGCAAGCTTGTGCTCCTGCGAGAGGCCGCCCAGATCGCCGAGCAGCACGGTGAAGACGATGGCATCGCGATGGACGCCTGGCGGGGGGTCCTGGAGGTAGATCCGCGCGACCGCGAAGGCCTCGAGCACATGCTCGCGTTGGCTGAGAAGCGCGAGGAGTGGGACACCTTCATCGAGGTCGGCAAGAGCCTCGCGCTGGTGTTGGACGGTGCGGAGCGAGGCGCCCTGCTCGCCACGCTTGGCGAGCGCAGCATGGAACAGCGCGATTCTGACCTCGCCATCCGGTACTTCGAGCAGGCGATGGCGAACTCGCCCCCGGATGTCACGGCTGCGCGTCGTCTCGAAGAGATCTACAGCGCTCGGGCGGACTGGAACGGTGTCGTGCGCGCGCTCGGGGTCCAGGCCGACGCCTCGGAGGACCCCGCGGTCCGGGTCGAGGCACTGGTGCGGGCTGCCCGCGTGGAGGCGGAGACCCGCCACGATCGCGAGATGGCCTCCGTCTACTACGCGAAGGTGCTCGAGCTGGATGCGGAGCATGACAAGGCGCTGCGGTTCATGGCGAGCCATCTGTACGATGCTGGGCGGCACGAGGAGGCGCTGGGCGTGTGTGAGCGCCTGGCTCCCCGAATCGCCGAAGGTGTGGACGCGGATGACTTCGATGTCCGCATGGAGCTGTCGGACTTCCACTTCAGCTTCGGTGAGATGCTTCGTGGTGCGGACCGGGGCGGCGATGCGCTCGTCCAGTATGGGCACGCACTCGAATACAACCCGTCCCACCTGCCCAGCCTGGAGGCGGTCGGTCCGCTGCACACCGCCGCCGAGGAATGGAAGGCGGCCGAGCGAGTATACCGACAGCTCCTACAGCTCACGGGCGGTCACGGTGATCGCGAGCGCGTCGCGGGCACCTACACCGAACTCGGGATCGTCGAGCGAGCGCTCGGCAACGGGAGCAAGGCCTACAAGCGGTTCAACAAGGCGCTCGAGCTGCACCCGAACCACGTCGGTGCGCTCAAGGGCATGGCGTTGATCCTCGAGGATCGAGCAGATTGGAGCAACCTGCTCAACATCTACAACAACATCATCTACCACGCGACCCATCCCCAGGACGTGATCGACGCGTACATGACGAAGGGCCGGATCCTCGACGACCACATGGCGCGTCCGGACAAGGCCGCGCAGCACTACCAGCGCAGCCTGGACTTCGACGCGAACCAGCCTCGCGCCTACCTGCGGTTGGCCGAGCTGGCCATGCGTCGCGACGACTTCGCCTCCGCCTCGCGACTGGCCGAGAACGGGCTTCGTTTGGAGGAGTCCAAGGTGGTCGCGGTCCGGGGACTGCTGTTGGCGGTTGTCGCCGCCGCGCGCCGCGACGCTGGCAACGATGCGGACGCCGCGCGGCTGGTCACCCAGGCGCGGGAGAGTGAGTCGCGGCTCGTCGACACCGTGGCGCCCGACGCGTCTGCGGTCGACATCGCAGCGGCGGTCAGGTCGCTACTGCCGCACTGACTCGGACGCTCGCGCAACAGCGCGGGCGCCCGGCTTCCCGCGGTCGCAGCGCCTGCGACGGCTCGGCAGCAAGGCGCTCTAGAACGCCTTGCAGCTCACGCCGCTCGTGTAGGTCGCGTTGTTTGCGTTCCACTGCCCGAAGCCGAGCGTGTCGCCGGACCCGCTGAAGCGGAACTCGGCGGCTCCGTCGACCGTGGTGATGACGGTGTAGGAGAGCTCAACGTCTTCCTCTCCCACGTAGATCTCGACGCCGTCGTCGTTGGGCTTGCAGGTGCTGAGTGCCGCGTTCACGACCGCATTCATCGTGATCGCCGTGTCGCCTTCGGCGAGAGGCTCGGGGAGCGTTCCCGTCACGTCCCACACCACCTCGCAGTCGACATAGTCGAGCTCGAGCATCTTCGGGCCCATGTACAAGACCCACCTCTCCCGGCCGGTCACATTGCCGCACTCGTCGACCGAGAAGTCGCCCACGAAGAAGGTGGTCGCCATGTATGCGACCTCCCAGTAGGGCGAACTCGAGCACGCTTCGGCCTGCGCGTCCAGCCCCGCGGTGGGATCAGCCAGGTCGTCACCCGCCGAAGGCGAGCATGGGGTGCCGCCGGTCCCCGAGCCGCCGCCACCGGTGCCGGTGGCAGCCGATGTGTCAGCAGTGTCGACATCCTTGTTCGCTTCCCCGCACCCGACGAGCACCAGGGCCAGGCCCAACCAACGCACCATGTGTCTATCCTCCGAAGCCCAGCCTACCCTGAGGTTGCCGGGCTTCCCGCCGTTGCTGTGCCGGCGAACACCGTGAGCCCGAATGCGTCGATCAAGCGGCGCACGTCGTCGTGCCGTATGGCGCCGCAGGTGCATGCTTCGATCAGCGCATCCGCCATCCACTCGGGGCCGGCGCCCTCCGCGTGGGTGCTCGCGCGCTCAAAGGTCTCACGAGCGTGGTCGCGCCGGCCGTCTCTCCGTGCGAGCTCGGCATGCGTGAGCGCGCGATGGAACTCCGAGCGCGGGTGGGTGAGTGCTGCGGCCGCAATGGGCCATGCGTCCTGTACACCACCCGGATCCGACCAGCCGAACCGGAGCTGCGCGCGCCCAACGGGCTCGAGGAACCAGTAGTCGTCGGCTGGCGCTGTTCCGATGTCCTGAACGGCGTCGTGCAGTGTCTCCAGGGCGGACCACGCGAGTCGCTCGACGCCGGCCCAGGTGGCGCCACGGAGCACGGTGCGCGCCACGTCCCGCTGAACCCAGAACACCGAAGAGCGCGTGTCTGGTGCGTCGGCATGCCGGTGGGGGCCTCGCCCGAAGCTGCGTGGCGTGGCTGATGACCACCGATCGAGGAGGGCACTCAGGGCCGGAAGCTCGCCGCGGCAGGCGAGCGCCCAGCCGGTGTGGACCTCGCCCATCGCAGCCAGGTAGGGGTCGCCTGCACGGCGGTGGTGGCGGGTCCAGGCCGACCAGAGCGCGTCGATCCGGCCATCGGCATAGCCAAGGGAGTCCCAGGCTTGCCGGGTGATGCGCGGGATGGCGTCGATCCCCGTGGGGTAGTGTTCAAACGGCTCGTCGAGGGCCAACAGCGGCTCGACCAGGTCGAGCACTGCGCTGGGATCCCGGTCGTCGAATGCGGCCTTTGCGCTTCGCCAGCGCGTGATCTGCGACCACGCTGGGTCTTCCAGTTGGTCGGCGAGGCGGATCGCGTTGGTGAGCGCGGTCCGGCTGGAGCCGAGGTCGCCTGCTGACCGGTGGGTGCGCGCCTGTTCGAGCAACGCCTCGATTTGCTCGCCCGTCATCGACTGCTCCATCGGCCGTACGGGGACGGCGGCGCCCGATGATACGACACCGCATGGTCCCGCTCCCACACCTCACCGTGCCCTCATGGATTGCGGTCGTGGCGTGGGGTCTCGTGCTCCTCGCGCCGCTCACCGCTCGACTCCCCGTGGCCCCGGCCGCGCGCCTGCTCCTCCTGCCCGGGATCGCGGTCGCCCTCGGAACGGCCGAGGTGGCGTGGATGGGGTGGCGCGTGGAGGTCGGGAGCCTCGGGACCACCGCCGAGCTCGCGGCGGTCTTCGTCGCTGCCTCCGGAACCTGGGTGCACGCGACGCTCGCTGCGGCAGCAGCTGCACTGGTCGGCGCGATCGTCTGGGCCTGGCGGTCAGGGCCGGTGTCGGACGCGTTCCACATGCCGTGGACGGTGGCGGCTGCCCTCGCGGCGCTGCTCACCGCCCAGTTCCTGGGCCTCAGACTCGGGGGAGCGCATGGTTGGCTACTCGTTCCGATGGCGTTCGCCCATGTGGGCATCGCGGTGATCGGGGTGGGCATGGCCCGCAGGCGACTGCGCACACACACCCTCGGTTGGACCGTAGCCGCATCCATCGGGCTGGCGTGCCTGTCCGCATCCGTCGGTCTGCAGGCGGAGGCGTACAGGCCGCTGATCTATGGGGGTATCGATCCGAGGGACGCCACTGCGCTCGAGGCCGCTGCGCGCACGCTGCGAGTGACGGGCCCCGGACTGCTGGCTGCGGCAGGCGCCGTCAGCTGGGCGGCGAGGCATCCCGCGCCTTCACGGTCTCAGAGGTGGCAGGTCGGGACCGTCGTGCTCGCGATCGCGGTGGTGGGGATCGCGTGGACCGTCACTGGGCGAACGCTCGCCCGCCTCGCGAGGGGAGCTGCCGGCGGGGCCATCGATGTCTTACCAGCCAGCGAACTTCCACTGGCGCGGGCGCCGGTGGCCCCGCCGTCGGGCACCTGCACGGCTTGGAGGGAGGATGGGGTGTGGACCGCTGCGCCTCGGTTCCCAGGTGGCACGGACTGCCAGAGCGCCCCACAGTGGGTGGTCGTGGCTCGAGCCCAGGCCCCGGCGCACGAGATGGTGCGGCACGCGTGGTCGGACAGCGCGATCGCGCTGGAGGTGCTGGTGCGGATTCACCGGCGAGCCCGCGACAATGGTCCGCTCCGGTTCGATGACCGACGAAGCATGCCCGTCGACTGGGTGCCCGACACGCTGCCGTCGGAGTTCGACGCTCGCGGGGGCATGCGGGCCCAGCTCGACCTGTGGCTGGATGGGATCCTGGACGGCACGCCGGCCTGGCGGGGGCCCACCGAGAACGTGTGGATCGTGGACACGCCGCGCGGTGGGATGATCCTCCTGTCAGGACTCGGCGTGACCGTGACGGAGCCCGACGAGCGACGCCGTGCGCTGGCTGACCTCCTCGCTCCGCTCACCCGGCCGAGGCTCGTGCAGGTGGTGGCGGATGGATGGTCCATGCAGGACGTGGTGGATCAGTGCCTCGAGGTCCAGGCGCTGGTGCCAGACGACGTGCCGTGTACCTGGGTCGCGCGGTAGTGGGATAGAGGAGCCGCATGCGCCTGCTCGTCCTCGCCCTCGCGTGTTCCAGTGGACTCAAGCCGCCAGACCTGGACCGCGACACCGCTACGACACCGTCGAACGCGGCTAGCACCCGACCTGCAGAGGGCCCCTGTGGTGATGGGCTGCGGCAAGGGGATGAAGAGTGTGACGGCGACGATCACGGCGCACTCACCTGCGTTGATCGGGGATTCAACACGGGCGAGCTGATCTGTACGCCTGGCTGCATGCTGGATGTCGTGAACTGCAGCAACCGGGGCGACTGCGAAGATACGTGTGTATACGCCGATGATGGTGCCTGCGACGATGGCGGGCCCGCCTCCACCAGCTCGGTCTGCGCCCTCGGCACGGACTGCCTCGACTGCGGCTATCGGCTGTGCGAGGACGGATGTACCTGGGCTGAGGACGGCGCATGCGACGACGGCGGCGCCGGGTCCACAGGGGATGCATGCGCCTACGGCACCGACTGCGCCGACTGCGGGATCCGATGATCCATCTCCTGCTGTTGCTGCTCGCCTGCCGTGGGGGTGATGAGGAGCGCGAGCCTCCAGAGGAGTGCGTCGGCGACACGATCATGGTCACCGAGGGCCAGGTGGTCCGGACCCCGGGTGCGGGCTGCGGCAGCATCGAGCTGACCCAGTCCGATGTGCTCGGCGAGGGCACGATGCGGCTGGAGTGGTTCACCGACGGCGAATCGGTGGTACCGGTGATCACGGCACAGGGAGCAGCTGTGTTCGAGGGCCTGCACGCCCGTGGCAGCTGGTCGCTGCCCGGTATGGGTGAGCCCGTGCTCTGGCGTCAGGGCTGGCAGTCGTGGTCCGCGTCGGGCGTGTTCCCCTTGGAGGCGCCGGAGATCGTGGATGGCCTGCCAGTCGCAGGGGGCGACGACGGCACCTTCGAGGTGGTCGAGGAGACGCCAGGCACGTCATGGTGGTTCGGCGCTGTGGGGCGTTCCGCGGGGCCAACGCTCGGTGTGGGGGTCACCTCGGCGCGGGTGTCGTCGTTCTACACGAGCGTCGCGCCGGGCGGAGACCTGCACGCTGTGTGGGGTACTCGTGGCGAGCGCATCCCGCTCGCAGACGGAGAGGTGCTGTACCTCGACGCGCTGTGGGCGCACTTCGGGAAGCGGCCGGAGGTCGTGGTCGACCGGTGGTCTTCAGTCGTGGCGGACGTGGCAAGGGTGTCCGTCCGTGCCGAACCACCAGTCGGTTGGTCTACCTGGTATGAACTCTATGCTGGGGTGACCGAGGCCGATGTACGCGCCAACCTCGCGCGCGCCGAGGAGCTGCGCGACGAGGGCGTGCCAATCGGTGTGATCCAGGTCGACGACGGGTGGGCCGTGGCCTGGGGAGAGTGGACTGCGAACGAGCGGTTTCCCTCGGGCATGGGCGTCCTGGCGTCCGACATCAAGGCCGCCGGGTTCACGCCTGGGCTGTGGATGGCGCCGTTCCATGTCTCCCGTGAGCTCCCGCTGGCCGAGCTGCACCCTGAGTGGTTCCTGCACGATCGCGACGGCCAGCTGCATGTGGACAACGGCTACTACGTGATCGACGCGAGCCACCCGGATGGGCGCGAGTGGATGGCGGAGCAGGTCGCGGCTCGGGTCGATGAGGGATGGACCTACCTCAAACTCGACTTCCTGCTGGGGGGTGCCCTGAACGGCGAGCGCCACCAGCCGATGAGTGGTGTGACGGCGTACAACCTGGGCATGGCTGCAATCCGGGATGCCGCGGGCAGCGCATGGATCCTGGCTTGCGGCGCTCCGATGCTGCCCACTGTTGGTTTCGCGGACTCGTGGCGGAGCGGGCCCGATGTGGCCTTCCTCGCAGCCCCTGACCCCGAGATCGCCTTCGTGCGGAGTCAGGCGCGCAGCGTGGCGGCGAGGAGCTTCACCAACGGCTCCTGGTGGTGGGTCGATGCCGATCCGGTCCTGGTGCGCCCGCCAGCCGACGAGGCGTTGGCTCGAGGCGCGGCTGTGGTCGTGGCCGTGTCGGGCGGCGCGTGGTTCGCGGGCGACGACCTGGACGCCCTCGATCCGGCGCGGCTGGAGTGGGCGCTCCCCTCCGAGGTGCTGGCGTTGCGAGGCGCAGGTGTGCGGCCCGTGGCGCCGCTCGCGTCGGTCTCCGGCTTCGACACCAGCCCGTTGATCGAGCTCGCGCAGCCCGACGACAACATCCCCACTCGCTGGGAGTGGCCGTCTGGGGAGGTGGCGCTGCTGAACCTGTCCGATGCACCGTTGACCCTCGAGGGGCCGGGCGGTGTGGAGCTGCTCACAGGGGAGACCGCGGCCCCGGGCCCGCGCACACTCGCCGTCGGCGCTGGCGAGATCTGGCGCCCATGAGGCCGTGGAGGCACGGGCTCCGGTGGCGGTCAGTTGGGGGACACTGCCCCGGTTCGCGCCTGTGGCATGGAAGACCGTCGCGGCGCGTTAGGGTTACGCACCGCCACTTTCGCCCCCTGCGCGCATTGACAGCGTGCATCGCGCCGTGCAGCATGCATGCGCGTTCCGCATTCCTGAGGGTTTGATGCCACTGCTCACGGTCCTCCTGGCGCTCGGTCCGGCAAAGGCCGCCACGATCGAGGTCAATCCTGACGCTTGCCTCGCTCCGGGCATTGCCTGCTCCATCGAGGAGGCGATCGACAACGCCGTCAGCGGCGACACGATCCGCTGGGTTCCGGTCGCGGATGGCGACACGACGCCCGCGATTCAAGAGTCGGTTGTGATCGACGGTTCCCGCTTCGCCGCGCTCACGATCGAGTCGGTGGCGGGCGCGGCAGCCACGGTCTGGCAGCCACCTGGCGAGGATGGCACCCAGATCATCGTTCAGAACGGCGCCGAGCTCACCTTGGCCGGCTTCCGGTTCGAGCTGGGCACCGACAGCTGTGTGCGGGCCGACAACTCCGACCTGATCATCATGGATGCAGAGTTCGTGCTCTGCCATCGCGACACGAACGGCGGCGCGGTGTTCGCCACCGATGGCGACATCGAGATCCTGGACACGCTGTTCTACGCCAACACGTCCGACGGCCACGGTGGTGCGGTGTTCTTCGGCGGCCCGGTGGATGGCGCGAACTCGCTCAACGTCGAGCGGGCGATGTTCGAGGACAACGAGTCGTTCGACCCGCTTTCGGTCGGAGGCGCCATCGCCACGCGGTTCGTCGAGTCGGTCAACGTCATCGACAGCAACTTCCTCGGCAACACCTCGTTCGCGCGCGGCGGCGGTCTGTCCGTCGAGTTCGGCGATGAGCTGGTGGTCGAAGGCTCCACCTTCCAGCTCAACTCCTCGTTCTACTTCCTCGCGGCCGACGAGTTCGACGACAGCGACGAGGGCGAGACGGTCGGCCTCGTGTACTCCACCGGTCAGGGCGGGGCGGTGTACTTCGACGGCGAGTCGATGGACATGTCGCGCAGCCTGTTCTGCGGCAACCTCGCCGATGATGGCGGTGGCGTGTACAGCGTCGACATCGCGTCGAACGAGTACCGCAACAACGTGTTCGCCGACAACTGGGCCACCCACTACGGCGGCGGCCTGAACTCCTCGGTCACCGATGGCGCGGAGGCCAGCGAGCCGGTCATCGTGAACAACACGTTCGTCGGGAACAGCGCGGGTCTGTTCCCCGACCCGCAGGTCATCGTCGTGTTCGGTGCCGGCGGCTCCATTGCGCTGGATGGCTCACTGGCCGACATCCGCAACAACATCATCAGCGCGACCTACTTCGGTGGCGGCATCTTCGGAAACGATGGTGACCTGTTCACGATCGGCGACCCCATCGCCATCGAGTACAACCTGCTGTACGAGAACTGCGACTTCATCAACTGCGAGGAGTCGCAGTCGCAACACTACACGTCCGACCTCGACGCCTACGCGGTGAGCACGACCAACCTGCGCGCCAACCCGCAGCTGGTGTACTACCGCGGTGAGTCCGACTGCTACCCGGACGCCTTCTACCCGGACGTGGGCTCACCGGTCATCGACACCGGCGATCCCTCCGTCCTCGACGCCATCGGCGGGCAGTCGGACATCGGCGCATACGGTGGGCCTGGCGCCGACATCAAGGACGAAGACGGCGACGGCTGGGCGAACATCTACGACTGCAACGACCTCAGCCCGGCGATCAACCCCACGCAAGCCGACGTTTGCGACCAGATCGACAACAACTGCGACGGTGAGATCGACGAAGAGTACGAGACGGAGTGGTACCCGGACAACGACCGCGACGGCTACGGCGACTCCGAGGCGCTGCTCCCGATCTTCGAGTGCTTGGACCTGTCGCCCGCGTACGTGAACAACAACGACGACTGTGACGACGAAGACGACAACCGCGCACCGGGCAACCTCGAGACCTGCGACGGCGTGGACAACGACTGCAACATCACCATCGACGACCCCGACAAGTTGGTGTTCGACGCCTGGGTGCCGGATGCTGACGGCGACGGTTTCGGCGACTCGAGCATCTCCGGCATCGTGGCGTGCGCTGCGCCCGACCCCAGCTACGTCAATGTCGGCGGCGACTGCGATGACGGCAACGCCGCCATCAACCCGGACGCCGCCGAGGTCTGCGACGGTCTCATCGACAACGACTGCGATGGCCAGGAAGATGAGGATCCGACCGAGCTGACGGCCACCTGGTACCTCGATGAGGATCAGGATGGAGTCGGCGCCGGCGACCCCGTCCTGGACTGCAACATGCCCACCGATGGCGGCACTTACGTCAACGAGACGGGCGACTGCGACGACAGCGACGCCAGCTCGTACCCGGCCGTCACCCGCGTCGCAGACAGCGTCGCGGTCGCGGGCGGCTTGGATGTGTGCGACGGTCGTGACAACGACTGCAGCGGCGTCGCAGACGATGACCAGTCCCAGCAGACCGCGTGGTACCTCGATGGCGACGCCGACGGCTTCGGCGACGACAAGACGGTGCTCTGGTCCTGTGACGAGCCGGGGGCGAACTACGTCGTGAAGGGCGGCGACTGCGACGACGAGAACGTCGACGTAGGCGAATGCGCCGAGTGTGGCTGCCAGTCTGCTCCGGGCGGTGGCCACGCGGGCTTCCTCGGGCTGCTCGGCGCGATGCTCGTGCTCCGGCGGCGCCGGTCCTGACGCGCGCGCTCGAGCGCAGACAGTCGAGGCCGCGTCCCATCGGGCGCGGCCTCTGTCGTTCGAACCCGCACTGTGCCGTCAGGCTGCCGCCACGACAGGCGCGGCGGATGCCATGCTCTGGGGACCACGGACGCCCGCCCGGACTGAGGACGGCGCCCGCACGGAGCGCCATCCGTCCGTCCGCTGTCAGGGCATCCAGTCGCCCAGAGGACCGCCGAAGGCGCCCAGGTCGGCTGGGCTTCCGTCAACATCCGCGGGCGCTGACGGGTCTGCTGCGTCGATGGCTGGGCTGGTCGGGGACACCAGGCTCCAGTCGTCATTGGTCCAGTCATCGTCGTCAGAGATGGAGGTGAGCTCTGGGTTCACGACCACGGGCACGGGCGGGTCGTCGAAGCCGAACCAGTCGCCCTCGACGTTGTTGAACATGACGGTGTACTCGTCTTGGAAGTAGGTGGCGTCGCTGAATGCCGTGTCGATGCTCACCGCCGTGCCATCGTATTGGTACGCGAAGATCGAGTTGGTCACCTCGACATCGCTCCACACCACGCGCATGATGGCGCCGTTTCGGTCCGCCTGGTTCAGCGTCGCCGTCACGTGGTCGAACACGCCCGTGGACTTCGAGTCCTCCGTGCCGGTGAAGAACAACGCGCCACCCATGTCGGCGTAGTTGCCAGACAGCACCGCGTTCGACAGCGTCAGGTCGCTCTGCCAGACCTGCATCGCGCCACCAAACTGCCCATAACACGCGTTATTAGCGAACAGTGCGCGAGCGATGTCGGCCGAGCTCTGATTCAGCAAGTACAATCCGCCGGCAAGCCGGGTGGCCAGGTTGTCGTGTACTCGGATGTCCGTCGCTGTGAGCAGCACGCCGCTCGCATACACGGCACCACCGAGCACGCCGTCGTTGAAGCTCAGGGTCACGTCCTCGAGCACCAAGCTGCCACCGACCTTCTCGATGCCACCCGCGTTGGCGCCGAACCCACCCGTGATGGTGAGGTCGGTGAGGACCACGTCTTCGTTGGCGATGGCGCGGATGACCTGTCCGGTCCCTTCGCCATCGAGCACGGTGAGGTCAGCGCCGGCGCCGGCAAGTGAGATGTCCTTCGCGGCCAGCACCAGCTGCGTTGGCCAGACACCCTCGGCGATCCGCACGGTTGCGCCTGATACGGCGGCATGTACGGCGGCACCTACCGACCGGTAGTCCTCCGGCACCAGCACATCACCCTCGACCCGGACCGAGACCCGATCCGGCGCAGAGAACGCACCGCCGCCCTCGGCGACCAGCTCGAGCAGGTACTCGCCGCTGGCGTCTGGGGTGAACCGCATCTCCTCCGCATCAGCGCCGTCCATGTCGTCGTCCGTCACGTCGCTGCGGCCAGGTGTCGCGACCACAGACCAGTTGAAGGCCAGGGGATCGCCGCTGCCGTCGACGGATCCGCTGCCGGAGAGCGCGATCTCCACGCCCAACGGCCACGACGGGACATCATCACCGGCATCTGCGACCGGGCCCAGATCGGACGGATCGAGGGGATCGAAGCCTGCACCGAGCTCGTCGCCGTCCGACACGCCGTCGCCATCGGAGTCGGCCGACAAGGGGTTGAGGCCGAGGTCGAACTCCACACCATTGGGGATGCCGTCGCCGTCTTCATCGGCGTCGGCATCGGGGGATGCCGGGTCGAGGCCGAACTCGATCTCCCAACCGTCCGCCATGCCGTCACCATCGGTGTCGGCGTAGTAGCCATCGAACCCGACGCGCGCTTCGGGACCGCCCCATGTGCCGAGGTCGGAGGCGGTGCCGTCGGGGTCTACGCCGCTGCCGGCATCGCGGTACGCGCTGTCGTGCCGCAGCCGGTAGTCGTCGAACCACCCACCCCAAGCCGTCGTGTCGTAGGCGACGAAGCGGGGAGGGGAGTCGACGATATTCGTGGGGTCGTCGTAGGTGGGGAGCGGCGTACCAGGTGCGCTGGTATGGCCCCAGAACCCATTATGGTCGCTGACGAGATCGGTCGATCCGAAGTCGTAGATCCCTCGGATGCCGTTGTCGACGAAGATGCTGTCCCGCATCGTGGCAGCTTCGAGGTTGAACAGGCGCCAGCCGCCGAGGCCGCCCATGTTCGCCACGGTGGTCACGTTGTGTGCGAGCAGGGTGCCGGCTTGCATGTACATCGCGCCGCCCTGGCTCGTGGCCTCGTTGTGGTGGAACACGACGTTGGACAGGTCGAGGTGGGTGAGGTCCGCCGCTGCCTCGTAGACGTACAGGCCGCCGCCGTAGGTTCCAAGGTTACGTGCGATCTCTCCGCCGTTCCACGCGATCTGTGAATCGCGGAGCTGCATGCCGCCGCCGGATAGTGACGAGGCGTTGTCGAGCACTTGCAGATCGACGAAGTCGAGCGTGCAACCCTGGCTGTACATCGCGCCGCCTTGGCGGGCGATGTTGTACTCGAGGCGCACCTCATGCAGACCCAGCGTGGCGTTGAGGCAGTTGATGGCGCCGCCGTTCTCACCGCTCCCGCCAGTCATGGTCAGGTTCTCGAAGGTGACCACGTCGCCCTCGTCGAGCACCAGGACCTGGCTGCCAGGGAGGGCGTCGAGGTAGGTCGAGTCCATCCCGGCGCCCCGGATCGTGACCGCCGGGCCACTGTAGTCCAGGTACATGTCGTACGATCCGGCGCCGAGCGCGATCACATCGCCGTCGGACACGCTGTCGAGCGCCTCCTCGAGGGTGGCGTAGGTGCCAGGCACCTCGATGGGGCCGTCCACCCGCACCGACGCGATGGCGCGGGTTCCGATTCCGTCATCGGCGGACACCAGCAGCCGGTACACACCGCGGGTGTCGGGCACGAAGCCGACCTCGACACCCTCTGTGGCAGTCAGTCCCAGGTCGTCGAGCGTCGAGCCTGGACCCACGTGGAGCACCGTCCACTCCAGCTCCACGGCACCACCATCCGGGTCGGTGGCTGTGGCGGTGAAGGTCACGGGTTCACCGATCTGAACCAGGTCGGGACCGACGATCTGTACGGTGGCGCGGTGGTCGGCCTCGTCGGTCGGCAAGGCGTCGGTGGCGTCGTTGACGCCGTCGTGATCGCTGTCGCGCCGGCCTGGGTGCGTGCCCGCGGCGTGTTCGGCGGCGTTGGTGAGGCTATCGCCGTCGCCGTCAGCTGCGCCGGATGCCGCGTTGGGGTCGAGGCCGAACGCGAGCTCCCACTGGTCTTCCAGGCCGTCCGAGTCGAGGTCGGCCACCCGGCGGTGGGCGACCCGACTGCTGACGCCGTTCGGGCCGATGTCGGCCGGGCCGCCGTCCAGGTCCGTCCGGGACGCGAGCCCCTGATCGTGGCTGGCACCACCGATGCGGACCGCCCACACGTCGTCGTCGTCGTCATCGAGCGACACGAAGCCGAGGTCGGGGTCGACATCTCGGAACGCGCGGGTCTCGGCGACCGGTCCTGCGTCTGCGTGCCACAGCGCGCCATCGTTGTCCGTCGCGATGCTGGCGATGGCGGACCAGCTGGCGCCCGCCTCGCCATCGAATACGGCCTCGGTCCGGTTGCCCACCACCACGGCGCCGACCAGATCGACGGCGGCGCCAGACCCGGCCCACACGACCTGACCTCCGCGGTGGTCTGCCATGGCGGCTTGGTCGAATCGCACGGTGGAGCCGGCGCCGAGAGCGGCGGCCGCGGCGCCAATGGGTGCCGTGTTCCGGCTCAGCGCGCTGTTGCGCACGAGCACCACGCTGGCATCCTGTGCGTGGATGGCGCCGCCGGTGGTCTGTGCTTCATTGCCCGAGAATGTGCAGTCGTCGAACGTCGCCCGCGGCGACCGCACCTCCACGGCGCCTCCGACCACGGCGAAGTTGTCCACGAACCGGACCCGTGCGGCAGTGAACACGTCAGCCTCGGCGAACACGGCGCCGCCGCCACGGAACGCGCTGTTGTTCTGGAGCACCAGGTCGGCCAGGTGCAGGTGTTCGACGCCAGATGCGTACACGGCCCCGCCTTCTCCCGCGTGGGCTCCGCGGATGGTGAGCATGGCGAGGGTGAGCCCTCCGTCGCCGCCGTCCGGGCTCGACGTGACCGCGATGCCACCACCGTTCCGAGCCACGTCGAGCACGACCTCTGACGGGTCGGCTCCGAGCCCGACGATGGTGAGCGTCTTGCCGGTGATGCGTACGCCTTCCGAGTAGACGCCAGGTCGCAGGCCGATCCCGTCGCCGTCATCGGCCAGCCGGACCGCTTCGGCCAGAGTCGGAGCGCTGTCGGGCACCACCCATCCGCGGAACGCGTGCACCGTCAATGTGTCGGTGACCGAGGCGACGCCGTCGGACACCGTCAGGGTGAGCACGTAGGCGCCATCGACATCGGGGGTGAATGTCGTGACCGGTGCTCGCGGGTCTGCGACATCGCTCAGCCCGGACAGATCGGGCGAGGTCAGCTCCCACGCATAGGTCAGCCCGTCGCC
>JBLFXJ010000118.1:0-20050 GCA_047609825.1 Myxococcota bacterium | reverse complement strand
TGGCCTCACGGACGGCGACGAGGTGCTCCTGCACGGCACCGACCCGCTCGATGACGACACCGACGCGGGCGGTGAGGAGGACGGCGTGGAGCTGGCCCGCGGCTCCGACCCGCTCGACCCCGCCGACGACTTCCGCGCGCTGCGCCTCATCCCCCCCGACGCGGTGGTCACCGACACGCCGAACCGGTTCGGGGTGGTGAACGGCACGCCGACCGCGCCCGTGCTCCTGCTCGTCGGCCGCTACGCCGGCGAGACCCGGGTGGACGGCTGCCCTGACCTCGTGGTGCCGCTGTCATCCCCGATGGTCGTCGAGGACGGCTGGGCCTCCCGCAGCGGCCGCGCCCGGCTCGAGGTGTTCATCCCTGGCTTCGTCACCGGCGAGGTTCTCGGATTCGCGGCGATTCAGCTGGATTCGTGTCGAATCAGCGCGTTGGAGATCGTGCGCGTTCCGTGAGTCCAGGGAGACGTGCGCATCGGGTAGTGACAGGTGTCGGATTCGGGGTGTGACCCCGGGAGTGACAGGTGTCGGATTCGGGGTCTGACCCCGGGGGTGACAGGTGTCGGCGCTTGCCACATCGTGCGGGTTGAACTGCGGCCACCGCTGCGGTAGGCTGTGGTCCGGCAGAGGCCGTGGCATGCACGCCCACGGACGAACGCCGAATAAAGTGCCCCACCCGGATGCACTTCCAGCCAACGCCGAGACCGCCGCTCACGGACCAAACTGGCATGAAACCCGCCATTTTGTCACCTTTAGTTGTACATGTATAGGTGAAAGCATCACTTTCGGCGAGCGGGGGTCGCGCGACGCGAGTGCGCGCGCGGATGCAGGGAGGCGGGCCTGTCCAGGGCCGCGAGCGCGGCACCACCGCGCAGCTCGACCCTGTACGATGTGGCGGACAGCGGAGTGGACGAGACCTTCCACCTGGCCCCCCCCATGCCTTCGCCCTCAGTCGTGACCCGCATCGCTGGTGTGTTTCTCATCGGGCTCGGACCGGGCGCGTGGCTGCTGGTGGCGTGGATGCTGAGCACGCCGATGGAGGGCGCTTCGGTGCTCTCGGCGTGGCTCTTCAGGGGGGGCTACGCCGGCTCGGTGGGCGGCGTGGGGCTCGGCCTGGTCCAGCTCGGCGCGCCCTGGGCGATACCGTGGCGCGGTCCGCCCGAGCTCCGACATCGCTGCCCTGCGTGTGGGGGGCCTCCCGACGGCCCCCACGCGCACGCCCCGATCCGTGCGGTGCGGTGGGATCGAACCCAGAAATTCTTGCTTCCGACCGGCATGATCGGCCTGGGAATCGCGTGTATGGGTGCGTTCATGGGCGTCGAGGGTGGTTGCGCGGGGTTGGTGCTGGCGCCGCTGTTCATCGTGTTCGGCGTCGGGATGGTGCTGGGCGCTGTGTGGCTGCGTCACGTGCCCACGTCGATCACGCTGGAGGTGGACCTGACCGATGGCTCCACCCGGGGCGAGGGCACCCGCTCGCCCGAGGGCCTGCGGTTCGAGGCCCGCACCGGGTGGCGCGCGCCCCAGCCCACCCGCGACGGTTCCGGCCATGTGTTGGCTGAGGCGATGGCCGCACTCAGCGAAGCGGGGGTGGTGGCGCTCACCGCCTCCACCTCCATCCGGTGGTCGGAGCCTGCCGGGGCCGAGAATGGACCTGTCACCGAGCTGTTCGTCGAGGTGGTGACCGAGGACGTGTACGATTCGGCCGGTCAGGTGCTCGACCGGTGGCTGGTGGGTGGGCCCGACCCCACCGGCATCGTCGCTGGGAGTACGGCCGATCCCGATGGGGTGGCGACCGTAGTGGCTGCCGTGCGCGACCTCCCGCCGCCGCCGGACCGCGTCGTGGCGGAGTGGCGAGCGGCGCTCGCATCGGTGGCGGACCCCGCGTAGGGCCCGACTACTCGCAGAACGGGTCGTCGCTGTAGTCGCACATCAGGTCCGCATCGACGCCCAGGTTCCACACGTCGCCGTTCCCGCGAATGTCCTCGGGCGCGTTCTCCTGTTCGAATCCGAACCCGAAGTCGCTGTCTTCGATGGCGGCGGTCCAGATTCCCCAGCTGGACAGGTGCAGCGCGCCGCCGAACCCCGACGCGCTGTTGCGATGGAAGGTTGACCGGAGAACGGTCAGATGGCCGTTCTTCAGGTGCACGGCCCCGCCGTCGTCGGCCGTGTTGTCGGTAAAGGTGCAGTCCTCGAGGAGCATGTCGTGGTTCGTGCTCTCCATGTGAATCGCCCCGCCCGTCTCGAGTGCGCCGTTGTCTGCGAACACCACGCGTCGGAAGGTCGCGGGGCTGTTCATGAACACAGCACCCCCCTTCTCGGCCGTGTTGCCGCGGAACTCCACGTCTTCCACCACGAGCCCCACGTCGCAGAACCTGCACATCGCGAAGATCGCGCCCCCGGAGTACCTCGCGTCGCCGTTCTCCAGGGTCATGTCCCGCAGGGTGAACCCGTCGGCGTCCTCCCCCTCGAAGATCTCCTCCCCTTCGCCATCGATCACCGTGACGCCAATGCCGGCGCCCTGCAGGGTGAACGCGCGATCGACCCGGACCCTGGCCGGGACGGTGAACCGGCCGTCGCACAGCTCCACGAGCCCGCCTTCGGGAACCGCGGCGACGGCGTCGGTGAGGCTGAGGTACTCGCCGATCCGGTCCACGAAGATGCGCCCTGACTCGGACGTGGTGGGGTCGCAGTCGCTGTCCTTGCCGTCGCACACCTCGGGCGCACCCGGGTACACCTCGGGGTCGTCGTCGTCGCAGTCATCGGCGTGGCGCACGCCGTCCCCGTCCAGGTCGGCGTCGGGGTCGATCTCCACGGGCCGCACGGTCCATAGGCTCGCCTCGCTCACCGCCAGGCCAGCGTCGATCTGAACGGCCTGCAGCCCGAACTCCAGGCCGACCTCGAGGTCGACGGGGATGGTGAGGAGGAGGGTGGCGTGCCCTCGGTCGTCCACCGGCGCGGAGGCGGCGCGGAAGGCGCCCACCACGTCGAGGCAGCCGCCGGGCAGGCAGATGCCGTCTCCCAGGCCGCCGGGTCCGACGGCCAGGTGCACGGTGCCGAAGGGCTCCGCACCTTCCACATCGAACACCGTAGTGCGGCCGGGAACGGCGTCGTCGAGCGAGGAGAGGGTGAGCGTGGGCGGCGGGGCGAGGGAGTCGCCCGCGTCGGTTTCGAACGCCTCCGACCCGTCGGGGTGGACGCCGTCCACCTGGCAGCCGAGCGAGAGAAGAGCGAGGATGAACGTGAACTGTCGATGCATGATGGCCTCCGGTTGTGTCCCGAAGGTAGTGCTGCCGCCCGCGTTCAAATCCGGGCAGATGTATCGAAGTGCACGGATCGCAGGACCCAGCCATCCGCGGGCAGCTGCAGCGCCGCCGAGGCTGCACCTGCCTCCGCGTAGATGGGCTCGGCGCGACCGCCGGATGCCCGCACCAGACGGGCGAGCCAGACGAGGGCCCGGGCGTGCAGCAGGCGCTCTTCCTCGGCCCAGAGCTGGTCGACGAGGGCGCGGCCCTGCTCTGCGGACAGGAGCGGAGGGGCGTGTGGGCCGGTGAGCACCGCGCGGGCGAGCTGGTAGTGGGGCAGATCGGCATCGGCGAGGTCGTCGCAGGCACCGGTGATGTCGCCGCGCTCGGCCCGCACCTCGCCCCGATACTGCCTGATTCGGCGTGCATATTGTGGCTCGCCGGTCGCCTCGAAGGTGGCCTGGGCCTCGATGAGCAAGGCCTCGGCGCGGTCGAGCTGGCCCCGCTCCAGCGCCATCTCGCCGCGGATTCCGAGCACGAGTGCGGTGAGCCGGATGGTGCCCAGTCTGGCGGCCGTCGCGGCGGCGTCGTCGAGGTGGTCGGTGGCCTCCTGCCAGCGACCGCGGGCCATCGCGAGGTTGCCCTCGGCGGCCGCGGCGTACCCCGAGTAGTCCCAGCCGAGTCGCTTGTGGTGCTCGCGCCACCGGGCGGCTGCGCGCTCGGCGCCGGCCCAGTCCCCGGACTCGGTGCACGCGGAGATGAGCATGCCCAGCTCGGTGGCGAGCCACATCGTGTGTCCCGACGACTCCAGCAGAGCCACCACTTGAGCCACCCGACGCCGCCGGATGGACACAGGCGCGGCGTCGGCCTCGCACCGCAGGGCGGCGGCGATGCCGCGCACGCAGTGGGTCTGCTCGAACAGCGCGCGCCCACGCCGGCCTCCCTCGGCGTAGCCGGTGTTGTCTCCCAGCGACCGGCAGGCGTCGGCCCGTCGCAGCCACAGCCAGCCCAGCGGCGTTGGATCGACATCGCTCGGCGGCGTGCGCAGCAGTGTGTCGATCATCGGCTGGTGTGGCGTCGTTCGGCCGCACTTGCGCGCAGCGACCGATGCCAAGGCGAGCAGCTCGATACGGGTGGATGGATCCGGGTGGAGCGCCAGGGCAAGATCGGCGGCGGCCAAGCTCTCCGCGAACTGTCGGTCCGTGAGCAGCGCGCCGGAGCGGATGCGGAGCCACTCACCGCGCGCAGTGCCGAGCTCGAGTCGACCGACGGCGTCCACCCGCTCGAGGAGGGCCGCGCCCGTCTCGGGCCGGGCCGGGAGCGCGGCCACGCCGGCGAGGAGCGCCACCGCCAGTGGGCCATCCTGGGCGCCCTGGGCGAACCGGAGCGCCACCTCGATGCTGGGAGCCAGGGCGGAGAGTCGGCCCGAGACCTTCGGGTTCACGTGGTCGACGTCGCGCAGGAATGCGGGTGTGAGCTGGCGTGCGACCCACTTGGCGTGGGCCTGCTGGGTGTCGGTGGATGGAGGCCACACCCACCGGACGGTGCGCGGCACCCACAGCTGGCCCGCGTCGAGGCGCTCGAGCAGGTGTCGCTCCGCGAGGCCACGCACAACCTCGGTGGGGACGCCGAGCTCAGCCGCGTGCTCAGGGCGGAAGGCGTCGGGGAACACGGACAGGCAGGAGAGTGCCGCCCGCTCGGTGTCGCTGGTCACCTGAGCCAGGCGGGCCGACAGCTGGTCGCGGAGGCGGGCGGGGCCGGCGAGTCGGCCCAGCACGAGCCGCTCGCGAACGGCCTCGGGTGCGACTCCCACCAGGTATCCGGCGAGCCAGGTGAGCGGAGCCGGGCGGCACCCTACAGCGGTCGCCAGTCGGATCAGGCCGTCGGATTCGGGTGGAGGGTGCCCGCCGCTTCCGCGGATCGCGTCGGCGAGCAGTGCCGCGGCATCGCTGGGCGCCAGCGGAGGCACGAGCACGTCAGTGCCACCAGCGCCCACCCAGCCGGCGGTGAGCACCCGCAACTCCGAGTGCTCGCCTGCGAGCTCGGCGAGGAATGCGGCGGCGCCGTGCTGCACGAGACCGTCGACGAGCAACACATCGCAGCCGGCGGCGACTGCGGTATAGGCGAGCCCGCGGGCGGTGGTGGACGGGGCGTGGAGCAGCATTCGCAGGTGTTCTGAAAGGTTTGAGGCGGATTCTGTGGCGCGTAGGCAGAGCGCGCGGCGGCCGCGCAGGGCGGCGATCGCCACGGTGGTGGTGCCCGCTCCGGGAGGCCCGACCACCGACACGAGGGCGTGCCCATCGAGCGCGCGCTGAACGGCCGTCACCGTGGCGTCGATCCCCACGGCCTGCACCGGCCGCACCCAGGCGCCAGGGGCTGGCGGCGGTGGCGTGAACCGCCATCCATCACCGCGCACGGTGTGAAGATGCGCCGGCGTGCGGGGCGCCACCTCGATCTCCCGCCGGAGCAGCGCCACCGTGTTGCGCACGGTGGCCTCGGACACGCCGCCGACCCACACCGCACCGGCCAGCCAAGACGCCGACAGCACCACCCCCGGATGTGCCGCGAAGGTGTGCAGCAGGGTCGCCACGAGAGGCGGCAGGCTGGATGTGCGGCCGTCGGCGAACCGGATCTCACGACCTCGCACCGCCCGATCGGTCAGCGTCACCGCGTGCATGCGACACCGTCCTGGTGCGGCGTCACGCGGGGAGCTGGTCGGGGGTGGTGGGCGTGCCGAGGGCGGTGAGCACCCCAGCATAGTCCTCGCCGATCACGTCGCGACCGCCTTCCACATCGGCCGCCATGGCCCAGGCATCGGCGAGGGCCTCGCGCGCGGGCTCGAGCTCGGCCCGCACCCGGTGAAGCAGCCCGCGGACGTGCACCACGAACAGCTTGGCCGCCGGTGAATCGTCGGGCTCGGCGGTGGGCGGCTGCACCCGTTCGGCGATGGAGAGGGCCTCCGCCTCGCCGCCGTCGAGCGCGCGCAGCTCCACCAACACCCGCAGCGCCTCGATCCACTCCTGCGCGGTGAGGCAGGCCTGGGCGAGCAGCGAGCCGATGGGCACCCGAGACTCGTCGGGCAGCTGGTCGCGGGAATCCCACGCCGGAAACAGGATCTGGGCGGCCTGGATCGGCCGCTCCTGCGCCAGGTGCACCTGCGCGAGGAGTACGGCTCCGGTGAGGTCGATGGTGTCGGCGTCGAGCAGGGCCTGGAGGAGCTGCGCTGCTTCGTCGAGCTTGCCGGCCTTGGCCAGCTCGAAGGCGGCGCCGACGGAGGGGTTTTCGTCCATGGGGTCCTCGAGGGAGTACGGACCTCGGAGTCTCGACTAATCCAGTCCGTCCCGCAAGAACCCGAGGATTCGTTCCTGCAGGCGGGTGGCCACCGAGGGGTCGGCGACCATGTGCGTGTAGCCGGTCAGCGGGAGGAAGGCGTGGGGCCGACCCGCACGGAACAGGGCGTCGGAGAGCTTGACGGCGTGGGCGAAGTACACGTTGTCGTCGTCGGTGCCGTGCAGGATGAGCAGCGGCCGGGTGAGATCGGGCGCGTGGGTGAGGGCGGAGCCGTGTGCATAGCCCTCGGGGTTGTCTGCCGGCAGCCCCATGTATCGCTCGGTGTAGTGCGTGTCGTAGTCGGCCCAGTCGGCCACCGGCGCGCCCGCCACGCCCACGTGGAACACGTCGGGGCGCTGGAGCACCGCGTGGGCGGAGAAGTAGCCCCCGAAGGACCAGCCGAACACGCCCACCCGGGAGGTGTCGAGCTCGGGGTAGGCGGCGGCGAGGGCGTGCAGGCCCTCGATCTGGTCGTTCAGCGGCACGGTGATCAGGTCGCCACGCACGGCCCGCTCCCACTCGCGGCCGCGGTCTGGCGTGCCCCGACCGTCCAGGCTCACCACGACGAAGCCGTGGTCGGCATACCACTGAGACCGCTGGTAGCGGTAGGGGTCGGTGGTGACCATCTTGGCGTGCGGGCCGCCGTAGACGTGGAGCAGGACCGGGTATCGTCGGCCGGGCTCGAAGTCGTGTGGCCGCAGGATCACGGCGCGGAATCCGCGCTCCCCCACGGTGGCGTACTCGAGGTTCGGGAACCGCGGCGGGGCCTCGGCCACGCTGGGCAGGTCGCCGAGGACCGCGTCGTCCCGCAGCACGGACCACCGCAGGGTGCCGTCGGGGCCGCCGAAGGTGCGCACCTGCACGCCCGCGTCGCGGCGGGCGACCAGGCCGTGCTGGCCCCGCTCTGAGGTGACGGCGGTGACCACGCCAGAGTCCAGGTCTACCTCGAACAGTTGGGTCTCGGTGGGCTCGGGGCCGCCGGCGAACCACGCGGTGGAGCCGTGCACCCGCACCAGGCTGCGGTAGCCGTGCTCGGCGGTGGTGAGGGTGCGCACGAGCGCGCCGGTCGCGTCTCGAAGCTCGAGGGCGAAGGTTCCATCCCGCTCGGTGGACCACAAGAATCCGGAGCCGTCGGAGCGCCAGCGGGGCACGCTCTGATCGAGGTTCAGCCAGGCGGCATCCCGCTCGGTGTGCAGCGCAGTTGTGGCGCCGGTGGCGGGGTCGACCGCGAGCAGTACCTCCTCTTGCTGCACCCGGTCCTGCACCAGCAGGGTGAGCGGGCCGGCATCGGGCCAGCGCACGGTGGCCAGGTAGGGGTAGCGCTCGCGGTCCCAGTCCACCTGAACGGGCTCACCGGTGCCGTCTGCGCGGATCAGGGCCAGTCGCACGTCGGCGTTGGCCTCACCGGGTGCGGGGTAGCGCCAGGGCTGGGGCGTAGCGGAGGGTCGGGTGGGGTCGTAGGTGTGCCACACGGCCACCGCCGAGGTGTCGGTCCGCTGCACGGCCAGCACAGCACCATCGGGCGACCACCAGGAGCCGCGCATGCGCTTCATCTCTTCCTGGGCCACGAACTCCGACGCGCCCCACGACTCGGTGTCGGCGGTTGAGCTGGTGAGGCGGGTCTGGGTGCCCGCGTCGGCGTCGACGACGTACAGGTCGCGCCCGCGCACCACCGCCACCTGGGTCCCATCGGGGGACCAGTGCGGATCGATCGGGTAGCCGCCCTCGGCCGGGAGCTCGCGCACCGCACCGGTGGCCCGGTCCACTACGAACAGGCTCCCCGAGAGCGGCACCAGCAGCCGGGTGGCGTCGTGGGTTGGCACGAACTTGGCGATGCCGCGGGCGTCCTGGCGCAGCCGCTCCCGGCGGGCTTTCTCCTCGGCCGACAGCGCCTCCGCGTCGCCGGCGAGGAGGTCGGCGGCGGTGAGCAGCGTACCGGTCGCGCCGGTTTCGGCGTCGAAGAAATACAGGTCCTGCACCGGAGATCGGGGCCCGGCCCGGAGGAACAGCACGCCATCGTCGGTGGGCGTGATGGCGGTGGGCCGGCCGCGGGTGAAGAACCGCGTCTCGGTGAGCTGGGTGAGCACGGGATCGGCGCCCGCCATGGGGACCTCCGGAGGTGGGTGCCGCGCGGAGGTGCCGGCACAGGCGATGAGGACGGCCGCGAGCGCGCACTGTGCCGCGAGCCGTGCGACAGCGATCAGAGCACGACCCGCAGGCCGAGGTGACCGCCGAAGCTGTCGTTGAACGCGTAGTTGAGCTGGCCGTACACCTTGATCATCAGGATGTTCGCCTGCACGCCGCCGAATACCCGGGGCACCCAGCCAATGCTCTCGCCTTCGCCGTCGAACTCGAGCTTCACCGTGCCAAGCTCCGCGGACTCGCCGCTCGCCTCGGCGGTGATCGGCCCGCCAAGCTGGATCGACTCGGTGGCCACGGCCGTGTTCATGTCGACCGCGCCGCCGAGCCACAGGGCGGCGACTCCGAGCCGCACGCTGGTGGACAGCTCGATGGGAACGCTCTGCGCGCTGGCCTGCACCACGAAGTCGCCGGAGGCATCCCACAGCAGGTCGGCCTCGCCGCTGGACCCCCCCACGGGCAGCTGGTCGGACAGGGTGAGGCGGTAAGTGCTGTGTTCGTATCCGGTGGTCAGATCCAGGCCTCCCCAACCGATTTTCGGTGGTGAGGGCTTGCCGGCGAGCTTGAACTGCGCGTGGGCACCGATATTGTACATGTTGCCGCCGAAGGGCGAGCCGTTCGGCAGCGGCGCGCTCATGCCGTTGACGAAGATGTGCAGCCGATCGAGGGCGCTGTCTTCCGACGCGTTCAGGATGCCCAGGTTGAGGCCCGCCATCAGCGTGATCTGCACCGAGACGCCGTTCTCGGGGAGCGGAATCGTGGCGCTGTCATCGGGCTTACTGCCGAACGAGGCGCCCGCTCCCGCGGTGCTCGCGCCGATTCCGCCGCCGAAGATGAGCCGCTTGGGGCTCGTGGCGTAGTCGACCCCCGCGCCCTTGGCCGACAGGGCCGCGGCGGCCGCCATCGAGTCGAGGAAGGCTTGCTGCGTGCCGAAGTCGAATGCGCCCTCCAAGGCCCCGTTCAGATCGGCCTCGATCTGGGCGGAATCCAGGCCGACGCTCTGCATGGCCGCTTCGTCGAAGGTGTAGGTGAGCTGCTGGGCGGCTGCGGTGCTGGCCCAGGCCAGGGTTGCGAGTGTGGCGAGTAGGCGCATGCAGGACCCTCCTCGTCCGAGGATAGCCGATGACCCGCTCACGCGGTGAACGCGCGGGTCTCACGGGCGTGCGGGTGCAGGTGCAGGGCTGCGCGGTCGGTGTCGTCGAGGCGGTCGGCCATCACGTGCAGCACCTGCACCGCCTGCCGCCGGTACGGCTCTGCATCCTCGTTCTGGGCGGTGGCCCACCGGGCGGCGGCCACCGCCACCTCGAGCTGGAGGACGACAGCGGGCTGTTGGTCGATGAACGAGGCGACCAGGCCGAACAGGCGCTCAGGGGGCTCGTGGTTGGCGAGCGCTCGAGCGGCCGCGCAGCAGGCGTCTGCAGTGGCTGGCACATCGCCGCAGGCAGCGAGGGTCTCGATGGCGGGTGCCAGGAAGGAGCGGGCGGCGGCCCGGTCGGCGGTCACGGCCAGGATCTCGCCCCGCTGGGCGGCGGCTAGCGCCTCGATCACCTGCAGGCCGGCGCCCTTGGCGCGGGTCTGCACATTGGCCAGGCGTCGCTCGGCCTCCATGTGCTCGCCAGAGGCCACCAGGATCCGCCCCCACAGCAAGTCGGCCTCGAGCCGCAGCTCCAGGTGCTCCCCGGGGCTGACCGTCGCTGCGAGCTCGTCCACCAGCTCCTGCGCCCGGCCCAAGCGACACAGATCCAGCTCCACCCACGCGGTGGCGAGCAGGAGCCGGACATAGAACGTGGGCACCTCGCTGGACCGTACCCGGGGAAGCTGGCTGTACAACACCGCGAGCGCCTCGGAGTACCGCCCCTGACGCCGCAGCGCGTGCGCCCACACCGGCAGGGCCTCCGACAGTCCGCGGTCGTCGCCGGCCTGGTCGAACACACCGATGGCATCGCGCGCCGTGCGCTCCGCTTGGACGAGGAGCCCGCGCGCGTACTGCCAGGCCGCCACGCCTGTGTTCGCCAGCGCGATGGCGAGCGGTGAGCCCAGCCCCATGGCGATGCGCCGGGCCTTGCCATGCCAGGCCGCGGCCGCCTCCACATTGCCCGCCAGCCGCTCCGACCAGGCGATCTGGTTCGCCACCGACGCCGCCAGCGCGTTCTCGCCGAGCAGCTCAGCGTGGGCCCACGCCTCCTGCAGGTGCTTGCGAAAGTTCGGGTAGTGGCCGATCACCCGCTGGGTGGTGGCTCGCGTGAGCGCCAGCTCGGCCTGGAACCCAACCCCGAGTCCTGCGCCGTGCCGCGCCGCCTCCGCCAGGCTGCGCCCCGCCCGGGTGTCGGCTGGACGCGCGAGCAGCAGGGCGGTGACGTGCAGCAGGTGCACCTGCGCCTTGATCTCAGCCTCGACGGTGGTGGCATCGGCGCGAGGGATCATCAGGTCGAGGACCTGGAGTGCGGTGAGCGGTCGCTGCCGGCCGAGCTGGTGCAGCGACCAGTCCAGGGTCCGTCGCATGGCCTCGTCGTCCTGCCCTGTGGCGAGCAGAAGCCGGATCTGTGCCTCGAACGGCGGTTCTGGGAGGAGTCTCTCGAGCAGGAGGCGCTCGAGTACGCGGCGGCGGCATGGGTGCAGCCGCGCCAGGATCACCTGCTCCGCCAGCAGGTGATTCCACCGGAGCATGCGCATTCCGCGCACCTTCACCGCGCGCACCCAGCCCGAACGGATCAGGTCGGCGATCGCCGGACCGAGCTGGGCGGGGCGCTGCTGGATGGCGGCGGCCAGCACCTCGAGGCGGGCATCACCGCCCGCGAGCGCGAGGGCCTCGAGCAGGCGTCGGCGGTCTGCCGGGAGGCGGGCCAGGCCATCCACGACCGCCAGCTCGGCCGCCGGCGGCACGGGGATGCGGAGGTCTTGCCGCCGCGCCCACTCGATGCGATTCACGTCGTGCCCGCGCACCTGCAGCAGGCCTTGGTCGACCAGGGAGTTCACCAGCTCTTCGACATAGGTGGGCAGCCCGCCGGTGGACTGGTAGATCTGGCGGACCACGCCGGCCGGCGGCGGGCGGCGGTGGAGCAGCGCGCCCACCAGCAGTCCCACATCCCGCTGCCCGAGTGGTGGGAGGGCCACCCGCAGGGCCTCGGGCAGGCGCTTGCGGAGCGGCGTGCGGGGGGCGTCGGCCCGGGCATGGCTCGACGCGACGACCCGCAGCTCGAGGCCGGCAGACTTCGCACAGCCCCGCAGCAGCTCCAGGCCCGCGATGCCGGCCTCGCCGGCGTGCTCGAGGCCGTTCACCAGCAGCACCGTGAGCTGGTGGTTCGGGCGGTTCAGCATCACCTCGACCAAGGCCTGGGTGACGCCCGCCAGGCGCACCCCCAGCGGGCGTCCCGACGAGCGGGCGAGTCGGGACCCCAGTCGCAGCGCCCAGAGCACGGACTTGGGGCGCGGCTCGGCCACGTCGAGCACCAGCTGCTCGAGCAGGCGGGACCAAGGGCGCATGGGCTGCTGGTCCGGCTCGAAGGTGACCCACGCTACCGTGCCATCGCGCTTCTTCACGAACGGCACCAGCGCGCCGAGCAGGCGGCGCCGCCCACTGCCCTCCAGACCGAGCACGATGGCCATCGGGGGCTGCTCGTCCATCCGGCCGTCGATGTACTCCCACAGCTGGCTGAGCTGCGCCTCGCGGCCCACCACCCGGGATGCCGAGCGGTCCACGTCCAGGGTTCCCGGCGGCAGCAGAGGATGCCCCGCCACGCTCTCCATGGTCTTCGCGACCTCAGCCCCCGAGGCAGGCCGATCCTCGGGCTTCTTCTCGAGCAGGGCGAGGATCACCTCCTCCAGCGCCCGCGGCAGCGACGGCACCAGCTTGCGCGGCGACACCGGCTTCTGGGAGAGGTGAGCCGTCACCAATGCCTTGGCATCATTCCCCGGGAACGGGCGTCGGCCGGTGCACATTCGATACAGCAGCACCCCGAGGCTGTACAGGTCCGAGCCGGGCCCATACGCATTGCCGCGGATTTGCTCCGGCGAGGCATAGGCGAAGGTGCCGATGAACTCGCCTTCCTCGGTGATGTGCTCATAGGGGTCGGCCACGCGGGCGGTGCCGAAGTCGATGAGCTTCACGCGGCCATCGGGCAGCACCAGCACGTTGGCGGACTTCAGGTCGCGGTGCAGCAGCTCCCGACGGTGGATGTGGTCGAGGGCCAGCGACAGGTCGTGGGTGACACGGATGACCTCCGCCGTGCGCTCCGCGAGGCCGGGCCGCCCGAGGCGCTTGGCGTAGGCCTGCACCGGCAGCCCGCTCACCAGCTCCATGGTGATCCAGGGGTGACCCTGGTGCACGCCGTAGTTGTACACCCGCACGATGTTCGGATGGTTGAGGCGGATCATCGCCTCGTACTCGCGGTTGAAGCGCTGCATGGACACGCCGGGCGCCATGAGCAGCTTCAACGCGAGGCGCTCGCCGGTCTTGTGGTCGGCGACCTCGTACACCTCGGCCATGCCGCCACGGGCGATGGGACGCAGCACCCGGTGCCCGCCGAGCTCCGACGGAAGGTCGGGCAGCCGCGCGAAGTCCAGCGGGGCCATCCGGCCGCCCTGTGCGGTGTGGCCCGTGTGTGCGGTGGGCGGATCACTGGTGCTCATGGCAGCACCGCCCGCAGCCGTCGTGACCAGGGGTGCACCCGCAGGGCAGCCCGCTCGGTGTCGGCCAGCGCCCCCCGCAGCAGGGCGATGGCATCGGCCGCCTCCTGCGCCGCGTTGCGATCGCCCGGGTTGCCCTTCACCTTGTGCCACGCCGCTCGCGCGAGCAGCCACTCGATGCGGGCCGGGAGGAAGGCCTGGGCATCCAGCAGCTTCGCCACCGGGCGGAACACGGTGCGGGGGTCCACCATCTCGCAGGTGGACCGGGCTCTCGAGATTGCGGCGCTGGTGACCACGGACAGCTCCCCTGTCCCCAGCATACCGAGAAGTGCGTTGCGCCACTGCTGCTCGGACCCTTCCAAATCGCCCTGCGCATGCAGTGTCTCGGCGAGGTACACGCGGGCGCGCTCCGCGATCACCACCAGCTCGGCCCGCTTGGCTCGGGTGTGCACATCCTGCAGGCGCCAAGCGGCCTCGCCGAGCCGCCCCGACTCCAGCGAGATCCGCCCGGTCAGCAGCTCGGCATCGAGCCGGATGTGCAGGTGCTCGCCCTTCTCCAGCGTGGCAGCGACCTCGTCCATCCGCTCCTGGGCGCGCCCGATCCGGGCGAGGTCCATCTCGATCCGGGCGGCTGAGAGCAGCAACGCGAGGAAGGCGCCGCGCTCCTGGGACTGGCTCGCGTCGGGCAGGCGCTGGTCCACCAGGCTGATCGCCTCGGAGTACCTGCCCTGGAGTCGGAGGATGTCCCCCCATGCAGCGAGAGCCATCCAATAGGCTGCTTTATCGGCGCTCCACTGCAGGTCGGACATGAGCTGTGAGACCCACGTCTCGGCCTCGTCCAGCCGCCCTCGGGCGGTGAGACAGCCGATGGCGCCCAGGGAAGCGCGTCCGGCTACCGTCGGGTCGTCGGACTCGTGGGCGGCGGCGACGGCGGCGTCGAACCACCCCTCTGCGAGGGTGAGGTCGCCATGCCAGCGGTGGCTGCGGCCCAGTTCGAACGCCACCTCGGCGCGCAGGGCGGCGTTGGGTGTGTCTTGGGCGTGGCGCCACGCGGTGGACAGGTGGCGGCGGAAGTTGCGGTAGTGACCGATGCCGGCGAACAGGCGCGCCTGCCCGAGCTCGGCCCTGGCCTCGAGCTGTGGATCTCCGCCGATGAGCTTGCGGGCGCGCCCGAGGGAGCGGGCGGCGCGGGGGTCGGTGGGCTTGACGGTCTGGAGCACGGTGGCGTGCTGCAGGTACACCGCACCGAGCGCGCGGCTCACCACCTTGTCGTTGTCGCCGGCGATCAACGGCTCGATCACGTCGAGCGCCTCTTGGAGCTGCTGCGACCGCACCAGGTCGTCGATCACTTGGGCGGCGGCGTTCAGGGCCCTGCCGCGCCGACCTGTGGCCACGAGGAGACGCACCTGCTCTGGGCTCGGCCCGCGGGTGTCGAGCTCATAGGCCAGCGCGCGCTCCATCACCCGCCGACGGAGCGGGGACAGCCCCTCGCGCACCACCCGCAGCATCAGCGGCAGGCGCCAGTGCAGCATCTCGCCTTCTCGACGGAGCACACCCGCCGCCACCAGGTCGGCGAGGATCGGCTGCAGCTCGTCGGACCGGAAGCCGAGGGCGGCCGCCACCACAGCGGCGTCGCTGGCGTCCGACAGCAGCGACATCGCCTCGAGCACCCGCCGGTGGTAGGCGCCGAGGGTGGCCCAGTGGGTCTCGGCGATCTCGACGGCAAGCTCGGGCGCTGGCAGCTGCAGCGACAGACGGCCCCACTCGAGGCGGTCGTCTTCGGCCTCGAGGAGGCCCGACTCCACCAGCGCCTCCACCACCCGCTGCAGGTACTTCGGCTGGCCGCCGGTGAGGGCGAGCAGCTCCCGCGCCACCGGCGCCGGCGGAGGCCGGTGGCCGAGCATCGTGCCGACCGCCACGGCCACGTCGCGCTGCTGCAGCGGCGGCACCTCGATCTTCCAGGGCCGCGGCAGGTGCTGGTCCACCAGACTGTCGATGTCGAGCCGCGGCGAACGGCACGAACCCAGCAACGCCACCTTCACGCGATCGGCCTGGAGCGCGCGTCGCACGCCGCCCAGCAGCTCCAGCCCCGGCCCGCCGAGGTCGTGCAGCTCGGGGAGAACGATCAGGAATGGCCGCTCCGACTGCCGCGCCCGGAGCTTCACCACTTCAGCCGCTACCCGCCGCAGCGCCACCCGGTCCCGGGGGCGCGCGAGCGCCTCGCGGGTGGACAGGCGGTCCATGGCGGTGAGGGTCTGGGCGATGCGGGAGTCCTGGATCCCGGTGCCCAGGTCGTGGAGCAAGGCGATGAGCCCCTCGAGCCCGCCGGTGCGGTGGGTGACCGAATCCCAGCCGCGCTCGGCCGCCGTCTCGCTGACCAGGCCGAGGAAGGCCGTGCGGTCGCTGCCATCGTCGCCGCCGATGATCAGCAGATCGCCGGGATGACCCTCGCCCAGGCGCTGCCACACCCGGCGTTGCTCGCGCACCCTCGGGGCCGCCGAGCGGGTGTGCACAGCCACGCGCTGGCGGGTGCCGATGGGCCTGCCGGCCAGGTGTTCGAGGGCGGCGGCCACCACTTCGGCGGACTGGGGGCGATCTCCGGGTTCCTTCTCCAGCAGGTGGAGGAGGAGCGACGCCAGCGGCTGCGGCAGGTTGGGGATGAGGCTGCGCGGGTTGGGCGGCGGCTGGTGGATCACCTGGTAGGCCAGGCGAGCCGGCTCCTTGGCGCCGAACGGCCGCTGACCGGTGGCCAGGCGGTACAGCAGCACGCCGAGGCTGTACAGGTCGGACCGGGCGTCGAACGGCTTGGCCTGCAGCTGCTCGGGCGAGGCATAGGCGAAGGTGCCGACAAACTCGCCATCGAGGGTGATCTTCTCGGCGGCGTCGGCCAAGCGCGCGGCGCCGAAGTCGAGCAGCTTGATCCGCCGATCGGGCAGCACCAGCACGTTCGCGCTCTTCAGGTCGCGGTGCACGAGTCCACGGGCGTGGATGTAGGCGAGCGCGCGGGAGAGCAGCGTGCCCACCCGGAGCACCTCGGCGGTTCGGTTCGGATCGCCGGGGGCGCCCACGCGTTTGATGTGGGACTGGGCCGGCACGCCACGGAGCATCTCCATGGTGAGCCAGGGGTGCCCCTCGTGCACGCCGTAGTGGTACACCCGCACGATCGACGGGTGGTTCAGGCGCGCCATGGCCTCGTATTCACGGTTGAACCGCTTCAACGAGCTGTCGACCGCGACCAGGTACTTCAAGGCGAACCGCTCGCCACTGCTCGGGTCCTGCACCTCGAACACCTCGGCGGTGCCACCGGAGGCGAAGGAACGGAGCACCCGATACGGGCCGATGTGGTCGAGTGCGACGGTCACCGGCACCAGGCTAACACCGAGCGGGGGGTTCCCAGGAACTCTGCGCGCCGCCGGGCGAAATGGCTCGGGGGCGGAGACCCGCTGTGGCGCGACGGTGCCTACGCCGGGGCTACGCGTCGCACCACCGCGACCAGGAGACAGCCGATGGCCAGGGCACCGATCCCCATGGCGCCGAGGGGGTGGACGAGCAGCTCGGGCCCGGCGAACACGAGGATCGGCAGGCTACCGCCGGCATTGAGCGCTCCGTGGAACAGCGCCGCCGAGAGCACGCTGTCCGATCGTTCGCGGAACAGGCCCATGATCGGTGACAACGCCATGCACCCGAGCACCATCAACGCCACCCCGGCGACCGGGTGGGAGGGGAAGTTGTAGCCCTGGAGGATCAGCGGCGCGTGCCACAGGCCCCACAGGGCTCCGGTGAGCAGGTTCGACCGCCAGAACCCCAGCGGTTGGAGGGCGTCGTGGAGGAACCCGCGCCAGCCCAGCTCTTCACCCAGCGCGAACAGGGCGTTCACCGTGGCCCCGGCGACGGGCAGCGCGAGAAGGCCGATCACGGCGGGATGCAGCGGGAGCGCGTCGAGCTGGGTGCGCGCCAGCTCCACCTGCTCGGGCGGCAGGGCGCTGGCCAGGCGGGACAGGATGCCGGGGGTGGACGGGTCCCAGGTGACTCCGGGGAGGGCCAAACCCACCGGGACCATCAGCGTATACAGACCCATCGGGGCGATCAACGCCGCGGCGGACCACCCCAGACGCCCCCAGCGCAGCCCCAGCGCATGCGCCGCCGGCAGCCCCTGCCACCGGCGCGCCGCCACCGCCGCCAGGGCCGGGGTCCACATCATCGCCACCGCCGCCAGCAGCCCCAGTCCCAGCGGGGTGAGCGCCCAGAACGCGGCCCCGCACAGCACAGCCCCCAGGCACGCCAGTCCGTAGAACACACCGATCGCCTGCCAGTCCACCATGCTGCCTCCCCAGGGTGGACCCTACGGGTGAACCACCCGCGCATTCCCGGAGGGCTGAAGAATCACGAGTGCATGCGCATGGGCTGGTCCATCGCGGCGAGCTCGGCCAGAACCTCGGCCTCGTGCGCCGCCAGGGCCTCGAGCCGCGCCTGCACTGCCGGTCGTCCGAACCGCTGGGCCGCGAGCCCCGTGTACAGCGTGTGGTGCCGGGCCTCGCTGGCGAGCAGGGAGCCGTAGAAGGCCGCCAGCTCGGGCTCGCCGGCCTCGGTCAGGGACTCGGCGAGCAGCTTCATCCGCTCGCAGCTCCGCGCCTCGATGAGCGCGCAGCACACCAGCGTGTCGAGCAGGCGCTGGGGTTCGCCCTTGCGCACCGCGCCCATCAGGCGCGCCCCGTACTTGCCGGCGTCGAGCTTGCGGAACGCCCACCCGCGGGCCTCGATCACGTTGACCACGAGCTCGAAATGCTCCAGCTCTTCCCGGGCCAGCTCGGACAGCGGACGCTGGAGCCAGGGCAGGTCGCTGTACCGGAACATCAGGTTCAACGCCGTGCCCGCCGCCTTCTTCTCGCAGTGGGCGTGGTCGAGCAGGAGGGTCTCGAGGTCGGCCGTGGCCTCGGTCACCCAGTCGTCGCGGGTGGGAGCGGCGAGATTGAGCATGGGGCCTCCGCCCGCGCACCTACGGGATGATCGGGTGTGGCGCAAACCCGGGCGTGGCGCCTCGCGCGCAGCCAGAGGTGCACCCGAGCAGCTCCTGCCTGTAAGCTGCGCCGGCACCGAAGGCGTCAGCATGTCGGCCGGCCCTGCCAGGCAGTACACGATCACCGCCGTCCTCGGGGAAGGCGGCTTCGGAAAGGTGTACCGTGCGACGCTCGCGAGCCCGGGTGGGTTCAGCAAAGATGTCGCGATCAAGCTGGCACGTGGCGACATCCCGGAGGAGGCGCTCCGGCGGCTGCGCGACGAGGCCCGCATCCTCGGGCTCGTGCGGGACCGGGCGATCGTGTCCGTGGACCCCCCCACCGAGCTCGATGGCCGCTGGGCCGTGGTCATGGAGTACGTGGAGGGCACCACCTGCCGCAAGCTCTTGCACGAGGGCACCTTTCCGCCAAGGGTGGCCATCGAGGTGGTGGCCGAGGTGGCCCGGGCGCTCGACAAGTCGTATCGACAGGCCGGACCCGGCGGCGCGCCGCTGCAGCTGCTCCACCGGGACCTGAAGCCGGGCAACATCCAGATCACACCGACCGGTGAGGTGAAGATCCTCGACTTCGGGATCGCCAAGGCTCAGTTCGAGCAGCGGGAGTCGAAGACCACCCGGCACATCGGCGGCACCATCGGCTACATCGCGCCCGAGCGGCTCGACGGCTTCGAGGGGCCGGAGGGCGATGTGTTCTCCCTCGGCGTCACCCTGCACAAGCTGGTGGCCGGCCGGATGCCGCTGCGGCGGGAGCGGCTGAACCCGTCGCAGGTGGGCTCCGGCGGCGATCCGGACGAGAGCGCGGCGCTGGGCCTGTCGGCGCGGATGCGAGACCCGGCGCCGAGCGCTCGCCCCACGGCCCGCGAGGTGGAGGACGCCTGCCGCACGCTGTGGGCCTCCATGGATGGTCCCACGCTCCGCAACTGGGGCGAGGAGAACGTGCCGAAGGTGGACCCGCTGCCCGCCGACGAGCGCGTGGGGATGGTGCTCGAGGATCGCGCCGCCGCCCCGAGCGCCGTGGAGCAGGGCGTCGCGGCCACCGTCCCTGGCCGGTCACGGCGCCGAGGGCGTCGCCGGAGCAGCCTGGTGCGGGCACTGCTCGCGGCGGCGGTGTCGTTCATGATCGTGCTGCTCGCGGGACTGCTCTCCGTCGGCGCGATGGCGCTGATCGGCGGCGTGGCATGGGTCGCCCTGGCGCCCCAGGTGCCCACGATCGAGGTGCCCCCACCCCGGCCGGAGCCGTCGCCAGGCCGCGTGGACACCGGCCTCCCTCCGCCCGCGCCCACCCCGTCCCCGTCCCCTGCTCCGGTGGAGCAGCCCGAGGCCCGCCCGGAGCCGCGGCCAGCACCCCGGCCCGCCCCTGCGCCAGCGCCGGAGGCCGTCACCTGGCCCGTGACCATCAGCTCCGCACCCCTCGGCGCCGAGGTGTTCGTGGACGGCCGCTCCATCGGCGCCACGCCGGTGCTGAACCACGCCATCCCCGAGGGGTCCCACATGCTACGCCTCACGCTGGGCGACGACGTCGGGGAGCAACGCATCCGGGTGGGCTCCCGCATGCCGCGCCGCTACGTGTGGCGGGGGGGCGACACGTGGGAGTCGCACTACTGATCACGCTGGCCGCACACGCGGCCTGTCCGGACCGGCTCGAGATCCTCGACGCCGCGACCTCCGCCGTGGTGGGAGCCGACCTGTTCGCCGCCCGCA
>JBLFXJ010000117.1:0-20052 GCA_047609825.1 Myxococcota bacterium | reverse complement strand
GTCGCAGATGGCACCGCAGTGCGCGCCGCCGTCCGACAGCCCCATCAGCACCCGGGGATGGGTGTGCATGGTGTGCAGCAGGTCGAGGTTGCCGTCGGTGTAGTTGAACAGCGGGAAGTACAGCGCAGCCTCGCCATTGTCTGCGAGCATCGCGTCATACGCCACCTCTTGCGGGGTGAGCCCACGGGCCGCAGCCAGCGCCGCCACGCTCTGATCCGCCGACGGCTCGTAGCCGGCCTCCAGCGGGTACATCTTGTTGAACGTCTGGGTGACGTACGCCTCGAACACCCCGCGCTCTTCCGGAGTGTCGGCCAGGATGCGGGCACGCACCGCGGGATTGCGCAGCGCGGCCAGGTGCTCGTGCCACGGCAGGAGCGACAGCTTCTGCCACTCAGGGTGCAGCGCGAACGGGTGCGCCGTGGTGCGCCAGCTCATCACGATGCCGATGGCCCGCCCCGCCGCCTGGGCCCACAGCGGTGCCCCGCGCTCGACTGCGGCCTCCAACTTGGCGATGCCCTCCTTCCACAGCTCGGGCGCGAAGTCGGTCTGGGACAGGTTGAAGATCACCGGGCGGCCTGTCGACGTAGCGATCTGCTCGAGCCACTCCACATCCTGGGGCACCATCACGTGCTCATCGGCCAGCTCGAACACGCCGCTCCCGGTCTCGCCCAGGGCCTCCGCGATGCCGATGAGCTCGCCCCGCTCCGCGAACGTGCCCGCAACGAACACGCCCTCCGCGGTCTTGTGCAGCGTGGTGCGCGAGGTGCTGAACCCGAGCGCGCCAGCCTCGAGCGACTCCTTGACGATGGCCTTCATCTCCGCGATCTGCTCGGCAGATGCTTCGTTCTCCTCCTCGCTGGCCTTTCGGCCCATCACGTACCCGCGCACTGCACTGTGGGGCACCTGAGCGGCGAAGTCGAGGGAGTGCGGCAGGCGCTCGATGGCGTCCATGTACTCGGGGAAGGTCTGCCAGTCCCAGTTGATGCCCTCGGCGAGCGCCGAGCCCGGGATGTCCTCCACGCCCTCCATCACGTTGATCAGCCAGTCGCGGTCTTCGACCCGGCACGGCGCGAACCCCACGCCGCAGTTGCCCATGACCACGGTGGTGACGCCATGCCAGCCCGAGGGCGTGAGATGCGGATCCCACGACACCTGCCCGTCGTAGTGGGTGTGCATGTCGACCCAGCCCGGGGTGACGATCCGCCCGGTGGCGTCGATCTCGCGCCGACCCGAGCCAGGCACCGTACCGACCGCCACGATCCGGTCACCGTCGATGGCGACATCCGCCCGCCGCCCGGGCGCGCCTGTGCCATCGATCACGGTTCCGCCACGGATCACAAGATCATGCATCTGGACTCCAACGGCCCATCAGGGCCAAACTGTGAACGACGTTCACGTTCTAGCGGATCACACGGCTGGAGGCAACAACGATCCGGCTGCGCAGCGGGCGTTCCCGCAGCGCCCAGCCGGTTAGTCCGACCCAGCACTCCCGTGATGGGTGGAGGTGACATGTACAGGCTTTGCTGGCTGCTCCTGGTCCTGCCCACGCTCGCCACGGCGGCCGAACGCGGCGACCTGCTCGACCTGCTCCGCGCCACCGGCAAGGGTCCGACCTGCGCGCAGTTCGTGGCTGTCGGCGACACGGCGTACCGAGACCTGTTCGGCATCGCCCATGATGGCGCGATGGACGCCTCGATCCGGGGGCGCGCGGTGTCGTTCCTCTCCTGTTTCCCCACCGCGCCCGTGCAGCACTGGCTGGCTGCGGAGGTCACCGGCGGCGAGATCCCACTGGTCCGTTCCAAGGCCTGCAGTGCGCTGGCCACCGCGTTCCCGGACGATGCGGCGGCGGCCATCGTGCCCGCCCTGTCCGACGCGAAGGTCGACGTGCGCACCGCCGCGGCCAAGGCGCTGGGTGGACTGTCGGATCCGGCGGCGGACAAGGCCCTGCGCGCCCGGCTGAACCGCGAGCCGAACGCTCGGGTGAAGGACGCGATCCGCGAAGCACTCCGCCGGTGAGCGAGGTCCCGCCACGGGACTGGCAGGCCACCGCAGCCAGCGCGACCACCGCCGATGTCGCCCAACTGCTCACCGCGTTTCCGCGCCCCGGCCAGGCCAAGCAGGCACCGCCCGGCCTTGTTGGCGGGCCTGCTGGAGCGGAGCTGGCGGCGCTGCACGGCTGGGTGGCGCGAGCAGCTCCACTGCTACCAGCACGGATCCGCGACACGCTCTCCGGCGAGGTCGATCCAGGGCAGGCCGCCCTGTTCGCGCGCCGCTACGCCGCCGTCGATGCGCTGCTCGTGTCCCTCGATGCACCCAGCGCCGCTGTGCTGCGCGCTGGGCTGGTCTGCCGCACTGCCGAGGTGTTGGCGGACTCTGGGCCTCGCGCGCTGCGCGTGCGGGCCGTCGCGGACTTCTACTACAGCCAGGGCGCCCGGGTGCAACACGTGGCCCACCACCGCGCGCGCCCGCTCTCCGAGCTGGTCGCCGAGACACGCTGGCGCAGGGTCGCCCCCGGCGTCGAGCACGCACCCCTGGTGGGCACGGGACCGGCCGGTCCCGTAGCCGCAAACGCGCTGCGGATCGTCGGCCGCCGCCTGCGTGCGCTGGACCTTCGCGGCGAGGGGTCCCTGTCCGACGCCGTGCGGCGATTCGGCGCGGTCGCGGGCACCTCTGGGGGGTTCTTCCTCTACTCCGAGCCGGACATCGCGCCGCCGAACCGCCGCACCGACCCGGTCGGCCTGCTCGTGTCGGACGGGGAGGTCGTCGGCATGCCGTGGTTCCGCCGAGCCGCGCTGGTCCAGCGGGACGACGGCCGCCTGTCGATCGAGCGCATCGGCCCCGAGGGCTCCACAATCCGGCTGGGCGACCGGTCGTGGACCGTGGGTGCGCGCAACGCACCCGAAGCCGTGGGCCGCACGGCGGTGCTGTTCACCCGCGCATTCGGTGACGCAGCGCCCGCACCCGGGCTGCGTCTCGCCGGAGACCGCGCGCTCGGCCGCGGAGCCGCGATCCCGCTGCTGGGGGGCGTGCTCGTGGCGCCCGGAGCCGACGGCGAGGGCCGGATCCGTTGGTCACTCCCCGACCCCACGATCCGCGACGCCGTGGCAGGGGGCCCGCTGATGTTCGGCGGCTCCGATGCCATGGACCTGGGCGTCGAGGACTTCCGCGGGTCTGCCCCCCCGGTCACGTTCAGCCGCGACGAGACCTATGACCAGAACCTCCTCCCCCGACTCGCGGCCGGGCTGTCAGGCGACGCCCTGCTCGTGGTCGCCGTCGACGGCCGGGACCTGCACCGCTCGCCCGGGTTCACGCTGCGGATGACCGCCGACCTGCTCCGCGCCCTCGGCTGCACTGTGGCGGTCAACCTCGACGGGGGCAGCTCGAAGCGCATGATCGTCGGCGATCGACAGGTGGATCTGGCGAGCACCGAGGTCCGCACCAGCGAGGCCGCGCCACAGCGCATCCGGCCCGTGCACTCCGCCCTCGTCTTCGGCTGAACCGCGCTCGCGCAACCCGGACACCGCCATCCGGGTCGACGCCAGACTTCCCAGCGACGTCAGCCGTGTCTAGCGGGCATGATGTAGGTGTGCCCCTCGTCCTGCTGCTGCTGATCGTCGCGTGCACTGTCGCGCCCACGGCTGAGCCGTGTCCCGACGGCTGCGACCGCGACGGCGACGGCTGGACGGACCGGGCCTCGGGCGGCTGGGACTGCGACGACACCGACGCCGACCGGCATCCGGGGCGGACCGAGGTGTGCAACGGCATAGACGACGACTGCGACGGCGCCATCGACGACGCCGACCCAGCCCTCGACCGCACGACGGCGACGATCTGGTACCCCGACGCCGATCGGGATGGCTACGGCGCCGACGGCCACGCCCGGGTGTTCTGCGCCCGCCCAGCGGGGGTGGTGCCGCGCGGTGGCGACTGCGACGACGACGACCCCGCGGTGAACGCAGGATCGGTCGAGTGGTGCAACGGCGTGGACGACGACTGCGACGGCGCCATCGACGACGACGACCCCGGCCGGGTGTCGCCCCCGGCTTGGTACCTCGACCTCGACCGCGACGGCCTGGGCGACCCGGACGAGGTGTCCTGGCGATGTGACCCCCTCACCTCACATGTGGCCAACGCCAGCGACTGCGACGACTCGAATCCCGCGGTGGGTGGCCCGGTGCCATGGCGACCCGACGCCGACGGCGACGGCTTCGGCCAAGGGCCGGCGACCGACCCCAGCTGCGACGCCCCGGATGGGCACGCGCCGGCGGATGCCGCGCTGGACTGCCACGACCACGACCACGACCGCTACCCCGGCGCGCCCGAGGTGTGCGGCGATGGCGTCGATCAGGACTGCGACGCGGAGGACTGTCGGCCCCTCGAGGGTCAGATGTCGGTCGCCCAGGGCCTGCCCCTCGAAGGGAGCGCGGTGCTCGACTGGTTCGGCACCAGCCTCGCCTTCGCGGACGCCACGGGCGACGGCGAGCCCGACCTGTGGGTCGGTGGAGCCTTCCACTCGGCGGGACTGGGCGGGCTGTGGCTGTTCGAGGGGCCGCTGGGGGCGTCGCTGACCCGCAACGATGCCGTGGCGGCCATCGTCGGATCGTGCGAGCTCGGCATGCTGGGTGCGGCGGTCGCCGGCGCCGGGGATGTCGACGGCGACGGGCGCGATGACGTGCTCACCGCCGACTCGCACGGCGTGTACCTCCTGTCCGCCGACGCAGCCTCGCCGGCGGATGCGTTGGCTGTGTGGCCCGAAGACGCGGGCGCGCATCCCGGCACCCTCGCCACGGGATGGGACGTGACCGGCGATGGAGCGGTGGATCTGGTGGTGTCGCGCACGATGGCGGATGGCCGGCGCAGCGTCTGGGTGGAGACGCTCGACCTGCGCGGCGGGCTCGTATCGGGGCTGGACGGCGACTTCCGCGCTCTCGGTGCGGATGACGATCCCGAGTACGGCAAGGCATTGGTGGTCGAGGACATCACGGGCGACGGACTCGGAGACGTGCTCGTGGGCATGCCGAGCGACGACGCTGGCGGTGAGTGGGCCGGCGGCGTGGCGCTGCTGCTCGGCCCGACGGATCTGGAGCCACCTCGCCTGGTTCGCGGCGGGTATCGGGATCGCGCTGGCGCCTCGATCGCGACCGGCGACGTGGACGGCGACGGGCACGCCGATCTGCTCGTGGGCGCTCCGGGAGCCGGCGGCGCCGGGGGCGCGTGGTGGCAGCCCGGGCCTGCGGCGTCCGTCCGCGACCTCCCCATCACGGCGGTGCGCTTCGACGGCGAGAGCGATGGCGACAGCGCCGGAGAGACCGTCGTGATGGCAGACGTAGACGGTGACGGTGCCGACGATCTGGTCGTGTCCGCGCCCACCGCAGCCGGCGGCGGGACCGAGCGCGGCGTGGTCTACGTCGTCTACGGCCCCTCGCCGGGGGGCGGCAGCCTCGGCGACGCTGACGCCGTGCTCCACGGTCGGGTGGACAACGACCGCGCCGGCGAGGCACTCCTCGCGGGTGCAGACCTGTCCGCCGACGGGATCGACGACCTGGTCATCGGAGCGCGGTGGGCCGACCCGGCGGGCGATGCCTCGGGCGCCGCGTGGGTGCTGTTCGGGGCTGTGCCCTGACCGCTGGCGATACGCCGATCAGTCGGTGTCGATCCGCGGCGCCGCGAACTGGATCCCGAGCGTGTGCACGATGGAGCGAGCGGTGTCTGAGCCAGCATCCGTGGGGATGCGCATGGCGTAGCCAAACTCCGACGATTCATTGGCGATGGCCACGCCCCAGGTGACCCAGGTGGAGGGGCCGATGGCTGGGCCGTTGTGCCGGGCCCCTGCGCGCACGCGCCCGCCGCCCGCGACCCCTTCCAGGCCGCCGCCGAACGACCATGGAGACGCCACGCCGTCCGTCCATCCCGCTTCGGCCGTGGCGATCACCGGACCCGTGTTGCCATAGGCCGCGCCTCCAGCAACGCCGAAGGGGCGATCTCCGGTGGGATCACCAGGCAGCAGGTGCTCGGCCACGACCGCCAGGGTCAGATCGTCCACCGGGTTCGCGCCGATGCCCACATCCAGATCGCCGCTGGCGCCCTGCCCCTGGGCATCGTGGTTGTACATCGACCACGTGCCTCCGACGCCGATGCACATGCGACGGTTCAACAACGGCAAGCCGGCCACCAGGCTGAGGTCGTGGTAGCGCTTGACGTTCGTGGGCTCGATTCGCTTGGGGGTCCACCCGGGCAGCTCGGATGCGCGGAACTCGGGCTCGTAGCGATCGCCGGCGTAGGCGAAGCCGATGGCGATGAACTTCGAGGTGTGCGAGTCGATCGCGCTGGCGCTCCAGTGCAGCCCACCGCTCGGCCCGAGCCCTCCCGCCGCGTGGATGTCGAACCGGTCGTACAGGCCGGCGAGTCCGGGGCTTGCCGCCACCGTGGCGTTGTCGTGAGGCAGCGCCACGCGACTCGCGCCCATCGCCGACGAGCGGGCGGTGGGTGCATCATCGGCCGCGAATGCGCCGGCAATCAGTAGGAGTGTCCACACGATCCTTGGCTAGCCTCGCCAGCGCCGGAGAGCCAGTCCCGCGATGCGGCTTGCCCCGAGCGCCCCTTGGCGCTATCCGCAGCGGCTCTCGGAGGGTCGATCCATGGAACCAGCAGAGGTTGAGCCGTTCCGCATGCGGCTTGAGCGCGAGCTCACCGAACTGAGTGTAGCCGCCGGGGTGGCCGTCAGTGCGCTCGTCGATCACCGACCCGCCCACGCCGACGCCGTCGATGCTGCGGTGGAGGAGACCGATCGTGAGCTCGCGCTGCGGATGCGGGAGCACGACCGTCAGAAGATCGGAAAGGTGCGCGCGGCCCTGAAGCGCATCCGCGACGGTGAGTACGGCGAGTGCGAGGACTGCGGTGGCGACATCGCGATCCGCCGCCTCGAGGTGAACCCGATGTCGCTGTTGTGCATCGACTGCGCGACGGAGCGCGACCGCCGCACGCACTGAGCCTGTGGCGGCGGCCCACGCCGTCAGCTCGCGGCGCGGTCACAACTGGTTAGCCGATGTGGGTGTACGCCCGCGTCGCCGTAGCGCGGCCCTTCCCGGAGCCGCTGACCTACGCCGTGCCAGCCCATCTCTCCCAGGTGGGGCTCGGGCATGCGGTGCTGGTGCCGCTCGGCTCGGTCGGTGAGACCGGCTACATCGTGGAGCGGATCGACGAGACCGACGTGCCCCCTGACAAGGTGCGCCCGATCAGTCGCCTGCTCGATCCAGAGCCCGCCTTCGACGCCGAACAGCTGGCGTTCTACCGATGGATCGCCGGGTACTATCTCGTTCCTCTGGGCATGGTGATCCACACGGCCACGCCGAGCCAGATGGCGGCCCGGGTGGTTCGGGTGGCCGTACACACCGAGGCCGGGGTGGATGCCCTGGCGAGCCGTGAGGCCGACGGCGACAAGGCCCAGGTCCTGCGCGAGGTGATCGCCCGGCCGGGGCTCACCCGGCGGGGCCTGTCGCGGCGGTTGCGGGAGGAGTTGGAGTCGAAGGTCGTGAGCCGGACCCTCGATGCGCTCGTCCGCCAGGACTGGGTCACCTGGACCGAGCGCGAGATCGGCGAGGTACGCGGTCGGATCGTCACGGTGGATCTGGCGGTGCCCGCAGAGGCGCTGTCCACGTTGGCTCCCCGCGCCGGGCCGCGGATGAAGGCGGTGGTGGCGCGCTTGGCCGACGGTCCGATGGACCTGTCCGACCTGCTCGCGCAAGAGGGCGCCTCGGCCGGCGCGAGCCTGCGGCGGCTACAGGAGCTGGGCATAGTCGTCCGCTCGGAGCGAGAACGCCGGGACATCCTTTCGGATGCGCCGCCGATGGGCGCCTCGACCCCACCGGTGCCCAACGCGGACCAGGCGGTCGCCCTCGACACCCTCACAGCACCCGGGGTGGCCGGCCCCCACCTGCTGTTCGGCGTGACCGGTTCCGGGAAGACCGAGGTGTTCCTCGGCGCGGCCCGGACCGCCATGGACCGCGGCATGCAGGTGCTCGTGCTCGTGCCCGAGATTGGCCTCACACCGCAGCTCGTGGGCCGATTCCGCGCTCGGTTCGGAGACGGGGTGGCGGTCCTGCACAGCCAGCTCACCGGCACGGAGCGCCTCGCCCACTGGCGGGCCATCCGCGCCGGCGAGGCAAAGGTGGCGGTGGGCGCCCGAAGCGCCCTGTTTGCGCCGTTCCAGAACCTCGGGCTGATCGTGGTCGACGAGGAGCACGACGACTCGTACAAGCAGTCCGAAGGGGTGCCCTACAACGCGCGGGATCTGGCCGTGGTGCTGGGCCGCAAGGCGGCGTGCCCCGTTGTGCTGGCGAGCGCGACGCCATCGCTGGAGAGCTGGCACAACGCGCTGACCGGGCGGTACGCGCTGCTCCGGCTGCCGAAACGGGCGACGCCGCGGCCGGTCCCCAAGGTGGAGGTGGTGGACCTCACCCAGGTGGACGTGCCAGCGGGAACCACCCGACCGCTGCTCGCTCCCGAGGTCGAGGCCGCGCTGCGCGACACCTTCGCGCGCGGCGGCCAGGCCATCGTGCTGTACAACCGGCGCGGCTACGCCACGATGGTCGAGTGCACGGTGTGCGGCAGCTCGTACGAGTGCCCGAACTGCGGCATCACGATGACCCTGCACAAACGCATCCACCGGGTGGTGTGCCACTACTGCGGCTTGAAGCGGAACTACGTCTCCAACTGCGGGGTGTGCGGCGGGGTGGACACCCTGCAGGAGCTCGGCAAGGGCACCGAGCGGATCGAGGAGACGATCGCCGAGCTGTTCCCGGACGTGGCGGTGGCCCGCATGGACGCCGACACCACGTCTGCCCGAGGCGCCCACGCCCGCATCCTCGACCGGTTCCGCCGCGGTGAGACCCAGCTGTTGGTGGGCACCCAAATCATCGCGAAGGGGCACGACTTCCCCGGCGTTCATACCGCGGTTGTGATCTCGGCCGATCATGGATTCCGAATGCCCGACTTCCGCGCTGCCGAACGCACCTATGCGCTGTTGGTACAGGTCGCTGGCCGCGCCGGGCGCGGCGACCACCCCGGGCGGGTGTTCGTGCAGACCTACCAGCCCGACCACTACGTGCTCACCCACCTCGATGATGTGGACGGCTTCCTCGCCGCCGAGCTCCGGCTCCGGCGCGCCCTCCGGTATCCACCGGTCGCACGCCTGTGCCTGGTTCGGCTCGACGGCGTGGATCGCTCCCGGGTGGTCGAGGTCGCCAATGCGCTGGGGCGGAGCCTCCGGAACACCGCCCGTGGCTGCCCTGGCGTGCGGGTGCTCGGGCCCGCCGCGGCCGCGCTGCCCCGACTCGTGGGCCGGTGGCGATTCCAGATCGTGCTCCGGGGCGAGCAGCTGGGCGACTTCAGGCGGTACCTCCACGCCGTTCACCCCGACCTGCTCGGCGCACCGCAGCGCGGCGTGCGCGTGCACTGGGACGTGGACCCGCGCCACCTGATGTGACGCCTTCCCAGTCGCTACCCGGCGGACCGGAGCTGGAGCACCCGCACGGCCTCGACCCCGGGCGCGAACACCACACCGCCCGGCCCGCGCACATCCGGGCGCCCGGCGTGCTGGATGTCGGCTTCGATGGTCCAACCTGCCGCACGGAGCTCGGACGTGGTGAGGGAGCCTGCGGCGGGGCGCCGCGCCCCACGCCACAAGGTCTGCACGCCACCGGAGGGTGCGATGGGCGGGTCGGCGAGGAAGCCTGGCAGGTCGAAGATCACCCGGACATCCTCGGCCGTGCTTAGGCGGGCGAGCACGGCCCGGAACGCCGCGGGGCCGCACCGCGTGGCGAGCCCCTCGGCCACCACCACCGCTCCCGGCGCGAGATCGCCGGCCCAGGCCTCGGGTCGCGCCGAGACACGCTCCACGGACCGCCAAGTGGACGCGTGCTCCGACGCCGCGATCAGGCGCTCCATCCGTCCCACCACAGGCGCCACGTCCACCATCGTCCAGCGCCCTACGCGGTCTTGCCAGCGCCTCCAGCGGGTGTCGAAGCCACAGCCGAGGGTGAGCACGTGGCGCCGTGGCCCGACCACGCCCGCGAGCAGCGCCTCCACCAGGTCATGCCGAACGCGCAGCATCGCCAGCACGCTGCCCGGCGTGATCCCCGGTGCCAGAGCCGGATCGTGTTCGAGCAACCATCGCGCCAGCGCATCCTTCGGCGCCCCAGCACGCCGGCCCCGGGTGGAGCCGAGGGCATACAGCGACCAAGTGGTGGTGAGGGGGAAGGTGGGCTCGGGCACGGAGGTTCCAGCAGGGGGTCCGGCGCCACCACCCCCTGCGAAGTGGGCGTACCGCGGGCAGTCGGGACCCGCGGTCATGACCGCGGGCCGGAGACCGACCACAGGCCACGAACCTACCCGAGGTCTGCGGCCGGCGCACGCGCGCTCGGGTAGGCTAAGGTGGCACGGTCAGGCCGTGGCTTGCCTCATGGAGGGGCGTTGAGACAGACCGACGCACTCGCCCGCGGGCTCGCCATCGCGGCATTGCTCGCCACCCTCATGCCGGTTGGGGGCTGCGCGGCAGCCAAGTCCAGCCTGCACCTGGTCGCGGCAGACAACGCGCTGAGCCGGGCGCGCGCCCGCGACGCCGATCAGGCCGCCCCCTACGAATACACGATGGCCACGCGCTACCTCGACAAGGCGCGCGAAGAGTTCGGCGAGGCGGACTACCGCGTCGCGGAGGCCCTGAGCCGCGCCTGCGCCAAGTGGGCAGACCAGGCGATCATCACCATGGAGCAGCGCGGACCGAGCATCGACATGGGCACCCTGTCCGATGACGGCAACGACGCCGCTGCGCCCGAGCCGGAGCCGGAGCCCGCCCCGGTGAGCGGGTCGGATGAGCCCATCGACCCGCTGTTCGAGCCCGCCACCGAGGGTCCGGTGGTGGCTCCCGCACCCGAGGCGGAGGCACCGGCGGAGCCGGCCGAGGAAGACAAGGGCGAGTTCGACGAGCTGGAGAATCTCGACCCAGACGACGAGGAAGAGGGCTTCGAATGGGATCCCCAGTGAGACCCATCCCCGCGCTGCTCGCGCTGCTCGCGTTGTCCGCGTGCACCTCGCCTCGCGTTGTCCGCGAGACCCTGGAGCGCACCGAGCAGACCCTCCAGCTCGCGCATCGGGTGTACGCCCCGCTGTGCGCTCCGGTCGAGCTCGCATACGCAGAGACCGCGGCCGACTTCACGCGCATCGAGCTGTACCAGGGGTCGGCCTACCGCGCCGACCAGCACGTCAGCGATGCCTACACCTACGCGCTGGCCGCGCTCGAGAAGGCCACGCCATGCGGGGGCGCCGACCGCGATCGCGACACCATCCCCGACATCGTCGACCGGTGCCCCGATGATCCGGAAGACTTCGACGGCGACAAGGACGACGACGGCTGCCGCGACGTGGACCCGCACGGCGATGACGACGGCGACGGCATCCTGAATCTCGACGATGGGTGTCCGCAGGAGCCGGAAGACTTCGACGGCCACAACGACGACGACGGCTGCCCCGAGACCAGCGAAGACAGCGATGGCGACGGTATCGTGGATGTTGTCGACCAGTGCAAGCACGCGGCGGAGGACTTCGACGGCTTCCAGGACACGGACGGGTGCCCGGACCCCGACAACGACAGCGACGGTGTGCCCGACTTCCGCGACGCCTGCATCAACCTGGCGGAGGACATCGACGGCTGGATGGACGACGACGGCTGCCCCGACGCCGACAACGACCTCGACGGCGTGGCCGACGTGATCGACCAGTGCCCCAACGAGCCCGGCGAGAGCATCCGCGGCGGTTGTCCCTCCCAGGATGGCGACGGCGACGGCATCGCCGACGCCAACGATCGGTGCCTCGACGAGCCCGAGACGATGAACGGCTACCTCGACGACGACGGCTGCCCCGACACCCCGCCATCGCGGGTCCGGGTGACCCGCCAGCGGGTCCTCCCCGATGACACGGTGAAGTTTTCGACGGGCAACGCCTACATCGAGCCCGTCAGCTACGAGCTGCTGGACAGCGTCGTCCAGGTCCTCAACGACGCGCCCTCGATGCGGCTTCGGATCGAGGGACACACGGACGCGCTCGGCGGCGACGACGTGAACCTTCGCCTGTCACGCGAGCGTGCCGAGGCGGTGCGCGCCTACCTGATGTCGAAGGGCGTGTCCGAGGCACGGGTCGAGGCCTCCGGGTTCGGCGAGGTCCGCCCCATCGACACCAACCGCACCGAGAAGGGCCGGGCTCTGAACCGGCGCGTCGAGTTCCACATCCTGGAGTAGCCGGACCGCACATCCGACTGACCGGTCGGTTTTCATCGGCCGATTCGGGGCGTACACGGCGCAAGATCGAGGCTGCCAATCCCAAGCTCATCCGTTAGGTGCGCCGCGACACCCCCGGAGATGAGATGGTCGTGGCTGCCACAAAGGAACTCCGCACCGGGCCGGCCCTCCAGCGTGCCGCGCGCGCCTACGCGCAGGAAGACCGCGGTCGAACCTGGCGTCTGCTCTTCGTCACCTGTGTCGTGCTGTTCGGTTGCGAGGCGGTCACGGCGCTGGCCCCGTGGTGGCCGGTGCGCATCGGCGCGATGGTGATCGCCGGGCTCACCAGCGTGCGCATGTTCATCTTCCTCCACGACCACTTGCACGGCGCCATCCTGCGCGACTCTCCAGTTGGCAAGGCCATCATGTGGCTGTATGCGCTGTACTGCCTCAACCCGGCCTCGGTGTGGCGCGAGACCCACGACTACCACCACCGGAACAACGCCAAGATGCTCGGCGGGAGCATCGGCAGCTTCCCGGTCGTCACGCGCCGGATGTGGAGCGCGATGAAGCCCGGTCAGCGCCGGCTGTACAAGTTCGTGCGGCACCCGCTGAATATGACATTCGGCTACTTCACCATCTTCATCGGTGGACTCTGCCTGTCATCGTTCATGCGCCGGCCCAAGGTGCACTGGCAGGGCCCGCTCGCCATCGTGTTCCACTTCGGCATCGCGGCGCTGGTGTCGTACGGAACGGGTGAGTGGTACGCGGGGATCATGGCGGTGATGGTTCCGCAGATGATCGCCTGCGGGCTGGGCAGCTACCTGTTCTATGCCCAGCACAACTTCCCCGAGATCCAGCTCCGCGACCGTCGCAACTGGGACTACCAGTTCGCCGCGCTGAACTCGTCCTCGATGTTCGACATGAACGGCGTGATGCACTGGTTCACCGGCAATATCGGCTACCACCACGTGCACCACCTGAACCATCGCATCCCGTTCTACCGGCTGCCGGAGGCCATGGAAGCGCTGCCGGAGCTGCAGGTGCCCGGGCGCACCTCCTGGCGCCCGCGCGACATCGCGGCCTGCCTCGCGCTTCAGGTGTGGGACCCACGGCAGAAGCGGATGATCAGCTTTGCCGAGCTGGGCTGAGCCGCTCACTCCTCGCCGGCGTCATCCACGACGACAGGGCCGTCATCCACGACGACGGGGCCGTCATCCACGACGACGGCCGCATCGTCGACGATCCCGGGCCAGGCCTCCACGGAGGCCATGCTGCCCGAGGGCGTCTGCGACAGCACGTCCACCGCAGTGGGGCCGTCATCCGGTGAGCGGCGCCAGCGGACCGGACGCACCACCTGCGCCTCCTCACCACGGATCAGCCGGCGGATGTTCGCCAGGTGTGTCCACGCGATGCCGAGGCCGAGCACCAACGCCACGGGAAGCGCGGCTTCGTCGAGCCACCACACGAGCCCCACGAGGGCGAGACACGCGGTGAGCGCCGCGACGGACGAGCGCCCGGTCAGCAGCAGCACGGCAGCCCAGGTGAGCGCAGCGAGGCTCGTGGGCCCCGGCGTGACGGCCAGCAGTGCGCCCGCGCCGGTCGCGACGCCCTTACCCCCGTGAAACTCCAGATACACGGGGTAGCAGTGGCCGAGGAACGCCGTCGCGGCGACCAGCGCCGGCCACCACAGGCCGAACTCGGGCCACAGCAGCTGCGCGAGGGCCACGGGCACGAAGCCCTTGGCCATGTCGAGCAGGAGCACCGGGACGGCGAGCTCCCAGCCGTACAGGCGCTTCACATTGGTGGCGCCGATGTTGCGGCTGCCCGACTCGCGCACGTCCGGACCATCGCCGAACAGCGTGGTCACGACGAGGGCGAATGGCACCGCCGCGAGCAGGTAGGCAAGCGCCAGGTAGACGACGGGCACGTCAATCCACGCGCGCGCCCGGCACCCGCGTGAGGCCAGTGTTGATGCGGAACAACCCGGGCTCCGTGCCCCCACCCGTGCCCGAGCCGGTGCCCGTGCCGGTGGTGGTGGTGGTGCTCGTGCTACTGCCTGTACCGCCGCCCGTGCCCCCGCCAGGGGTGGGGTCGGTCGTGGTGGTCACGAAGTCCTCGATGCAGAACACGTCGGCGGGGTCGCCCAGATCGGGGGCTGCGGACGCCGTACGGAACGTGGCCGACACATCCTTGTCGCCGTCGATCCACTTGATGGCGGCGTCCATCGTGTACTCCGCCCCCGGGGAGAGCTCCTCTTTCGGCGTGATGGCCACCGTATATACGAGCCCCGTTCCGGCTCGGTCTGTGTCGCCCGGTGCCCGCACGTCGACCGGGATCGGCCCATCCGGGCCATGGAGGCCCGCGTTGAGCACCTCGAGACCGTACGGGTTGCTGGCGCCCAGTCCACCGCGCGGAGCCAGGTTCGAGCCCACCGTGATGGTGATCGGGTAGCCGACGAGCTGCCCACACAGCGGGTCGGTTGGGTCGTCCACCAAGTGCGACGTGGGCACCTGCACCTGTCCATCCTTGGGGTAGACGACCGGGTTCTCGGCGCGCTGAGTGGCCGGGTACTCGTACACCACCACCAGGTTCATGAAGTCGATGCCGAACTCGGGCTCATAGGTGGATGTGGCCAGGCCCGACGCGAGCCAGGACGGCTGCAGGAAGATCTGGCGCGTGTAGGGATCCGCCGCCAGGTAGTCGATCATGTCGGGCATTCCTGTGAATACCTCGGCTGGGTAGGAGAAGGAGAACTCCCACAAGCCCATGTCGAACGCCGTATTGTCGAACACGTAGTCGGCGGCGTCGAGCCGATCGAACACGTCGTAGCCGGTGTAGCCGGGCACCGTGCTCTGCTCGAACTCGACCCGGTCGAAGTCGGGCTGGTTCGCCTCGACATACTTGACGTGCGACTCCACCGCGGCCTGCGCGTGCTTCTGCACCCGGCCCCGCCCGAGGCCCGCGAGGCGTCGGTAGCAGTTCACCCGGCCCAGGCCATTGACCGAGTCGGCGTTGTTGATGCTCCCCTCACCCGGAACGACGTCGTGACACGCCTCCTCGAGCGAGGTGAAGTCCTGGCAGCCGACGAGCGTGAGGGCGACGATGAGCGATGTGAACATGAAGCCGTTTTATCACGGGGCGCCAGCCATTGCCGGCGTTCCAGAGTGACCGGCGTTCGACCGAGCACACCGGCTGGTGTGCTCGTGGGCCCCTCGCGGGGAGTGCGCGCCCCCGCGCTCAGATCTAGAACTCCCCGGTGCTCGCGAGCAGCTGCATGGCCGCGAGATCCCGGCTCATCCGCTCGCGCACGCCGGTCAGCTCCGCGCTTCGGAGCCCCAGCTCGGCCTGCTCCACGTCGAGCCAGGTGGCGCTGCCCGCGGAGAATCCCAGCTCGGCCAGCCGAAGGTTCTCGCTCGCGAGCCGGATCTCCTCCTGCACCGCCGCGAAACCCGCGTCGGCGCGGCGGTACGACTCGAACGCGACCCGCACCTCCTGCTCGGCGGTCTGCTCCAGCAGCTGACTCCGCAGCTCGGCCATGCGCAGCTGGGCGGTCGCCTCGCGGCGGTTCGCGAGCCGGATGCCGCCGTTCCACAGACTCCACGTCGCCGTGAGCGACACCCGCCAGAACCACGGCTCGGGCAGGAAGGCCTGGCCTTCGTCGTAGTTGTACGTGAACTGGCCGTCTACCACCGGCAGCCACTCAGCCGTCTGTCCCCGACGGTTGAACCGGGCCGAGTCCGCCTGGTGGCGCGATGCGACCACGTCGTGGCGCCCTCGGCCGCGGATGACCGCCGCCTCGAGGTCGGCCGGAACCTGCCTCGTCTCCGGAACCTCGAGCTCCTCGGATGGGTCGAGTCCGGTCACGATGGCGAACGTCTGCTCAGCCCCCACCACAGCCTCGAGCGCCTGGTCCAGGTCGCGCTTCGCACGGGCCACCGCGAGCTGCGCCTGGATGCGGGTGCGGGAGTCCGCCATGCCGGCGGTCACCTGGCGCTCTGCCAGATCGAGCTGGTGGGTGGCCGTCTCCAGCGCCGCTTGGCTCAGCGCGATGGACTCCCGCGTAGTGAACAGCTGGTAGTAGGCCTGGGCCACATTCAGCCGGGTGTTGGTGCGCTCGCGCACGAACGTGGCCCGACCCGAACGCGCCGTCGCGTAGGCGCCGTTGAGCAGCGGGATGGCCGTCCCGCTGAACAACCGCTGGGACACTGTGAGATCGGCCTGCCAGAAGTTCTGCGGGACCAACGGCTCGCCGCTGCCGCCGAACTCTGCCGGGTCGAGCTCCGGAAGCTCGATCCCGGGCAGCGATTCGCCCAACGACTCGAAGTAGCTGTTGAACCCGGCGGCGATGCCGGACGTGAAGTCCGCATCGGACTCGAACTGGTTCCAGATGCGCGTCGCACGGACGCTCACCCGCGGCTGCACCGCACTCCACGCCTTGCCTCGGAGGGTGAGGATCTGCGCCAGCTGCTGCCGTGCGAGCTCCAGCGCCACGCTGTTCGACTCCGCCGCAGCCATCGCCTCGTCGAGCGTGATGGCGGCGTGGGCGGGCACCGGCAATAGCGCCCAGCCGAGCAGACCACCGAGCATCACCTTCGCAGCGGCGTCTTCCACCGCCACCGGGGTGAGCGTCGGCTTCAGCCATGCGAACACCGACCGGCGCAACCGGTCGAGGTCGTTGTTGATGCTGTAGAAGGTCGGGACCATCACCAGCGTGAGCAGCGTGGCGAAGGTGAGCCCGAAGATCACGGCCACCGCCATCGGCCCCCACCACTGTGCGCTCTGGCCGCCGATGTTCAGCTTGAAGTTCAGGAAGTCGATGGACAGGCCGATGGCCATCGGCACCAGGCCGAGGGTGGTGGTGATGGCGGTGAGAACCACGGGGCGGAACCGGGTGAGGCCGGCCTCGACCAGCGCATCCTCGACGCTCAACCCGCGCGCCTCGAGCTGCTGCACGTAGTCGAGCAGCACGATGGCGTTGTTCACCACGACCCCGGCCAACGAGATGACCCCGATGCCGGTCATGATCACGTTGAACGGGGTGCCCGTGAGCATCAGGCCCCACAGCACTCCGGTGAGGGAGAGCGTGACCGTGCCGATGATGATCGCTGGCATCGAGATGCTGTCGAACTGAGTGACCAACACGATCAGGATGAGCGCGACCGCGATGGCGAACGCGCGGGAGAGGAACTCCGAGGACTCCTGCTGGGCCTCGTCGGCGCCGCCCATCGCGAGCGCCATGCCGGGCGGCGTGTCGAGGCTCGCGAGCAGCGCCTCGACCTCTGCGCGCACCTCGTTCTCGTTGTACCCGTACAGCACGTCGGTCTCGATGGTGACGACGAGGTCCTGGTCGACGTGCTGGATTGCGCCGGAACCGCCGACCAGCTCGTAGCTGGCCACCGTCGAGATCGGCACCGGGAAGGTGTCGGGGCTGCGGTCCTCTCGGCCGGGCAGCGTGAGGCCGAGCACCGCCTGCAGGTCGCCCTTGTACTCAGGCGCCAGCTCCACCACGATGTCGTACTCATCGTCACCGTCTCGCAGTGCGCTGGCTTTGGAGCCGGCAATCGCTGTGCGCACGGCGTCTCCGACCGCCGCGGTGCTCACCCCGACCCGCTTCGCCGCGCCGCGATCGACCACCAGCCGCATCTCCGGACGACCCACCTTGTAGTCGTGCTCCAGCGCGGTGATGCCTTCGATGCGCCCGATCACGCGGGCCACATCGAGGGCGAACTCGCCGACCGCGTCGAACGACTCTCCGCTCACCCGCACCTCCACCGGCTTGCCCACCGGTGGCCCCATCGACTCGGGGTCGATGCGGATCCGGGCGCCGGGGAGCTCGGCCAGCGCCTCGCGGAGCTGCGACACCGTGTCGCGGGTGTCGCCCTTGCGCACCGCATCACCGCGGTTCCAGTTGTTCGCGTGGGGCGGGAAGTCCACCGTGATCCGGGCCTCGTTCGGCCGAGCGCTGGTCCCGCCCAGCGGGTTGCCACCGGAGGACACGCCGGTCTGCGCGACCCAGGTGTCCACGTTGGGGGTCTTCGCGAGGATGGCCTCCACCTGCCGCACCATGCTGTCGGTGGTCTCTACGTCGGTGCCCTGCGGAGCCACGAGCCCGATGATCGCCCGATCCGGCTCCGTGTCGGGCATGAACTCGGTGCCGTGGTTGAACGGGATGTAGATCAGGAAGGTGCCGATCAACAGCGCGAACACGAGCGCGGCCGAGAGGTAGCGGTAGCGGATCGAGAACTCGAGCAGTCGACGGTAGGCGGCCATGATGGGCGTCTGCGGCCGCTGAAACGCGTACTCGCTGCCGCCGTCGGCATCGAGGAGCGGGACCTTGACGGGCATCATCCGCGCCATGACCACGGGCAGGACGCCGAGGGCCACGAACAGTGACGCCACGAGGACCGTGATGATCGTCTTGGGCAGGTAGCCCATGAACTCGCCCATGACGCCGGTCCAGAACACCAGAGGACCGAACGCGGCCACGGTGGTGGCAGTGGACGCGGCCACCGCGACGGCGACCTCGGCGGTGCCGTCGATCGCGGCCTCTCGTCTCTCCTTCCCGAGCTGGGCGTGGCGGTAGATGTTCTCCACCACGACGATCCCGTTGTCGACAAGCATCCCCAGCGCCATGATCAACGAGAACAACACCACCATGTTCAAGGTGAACCCGAGCGCATCGAGCACCAGCATGCTGCCCAGCATCGACAGCGGGATGGCCAGCGCCACGAACAAGCTGTTGCGCAGCCCCATCGAGAAGATGAGCACCCCGACCACGAGCAGCAGTGCGGTGATGATGTTGTTCTGGAGCTCGTTTACCGACGCGCGGATGTTCTTCGACTGGTCGCCGAGCACCCTGTACTCGACGCCCGGCGGCCACGATTCGGCGTGCTCGGCCGTGAGCGCCTTCAGCCCCTCCGCGACCTCGAGGATGTTCGCGCCCGCCCGCTTGGTCACCGACAGGGTGACCGAGGGCTGGCCCCGCATCCGAGCGTAGGTCTCCCGATCCCGGTGGGTGTCGACCACGCGGGCCACGTCCCGCACGAACACGGGGCGGTCGCCGACGCGCTTGATCGCCACGTCCTCGATCTCGGCGGCCTCGGAGAACTCACCGGGAACCCGGAGCAGGTAGTCGCCGCGCCCGACCGCGACATTCCCTCCAGGGATGTTCACGTTCTCGTCGTTGATCGCCCCAGCCACATCGCGCATGGACAGCCGGTAGTGGGCCAGGCGCTCGGGCAGCACCTGCACGCGGATCTCCCGCTCCACGCCGCCGGTGACCTTGGTGTCGAGCACGCCCGGGATCCGGCTCGCCTCATCCTCGAGCGGCTCGGCCAGCCCCTTCAGACCCTCCTCGTCGAGCCCGCCGGCGATGGTGATCAGCAGCACCGGGATGTCGCTGAACGAGATCTCGTTCACCGAGGGCTCGTTCGCATCTTCCGGAAGGTCCGGTCGCACTCGGCTGACCCGGTCGCGCACCTTCTGCAGCACGTCTTCGACCTCGACCTCGGGCTCGAACTCGATCACGGTGATGCTGATGCCCTCGGCCGATGTGCTCGAGAGCTGCTTGATGTCCCGCAGCGAGGACACCTCGTTCTCGATGGGAATCGTGATCAGCGACTCCACATCTTCGGGCGACACGCCACCGTAGGGGGTGCTGACGATGATCACGGGGAGTGAGATGTCGGGGTTCGACTCTCGTGGGAGCGTGACGTAGCTGGCGAGGCCCGCCAGAAACACGACGCTCACCGCAAGGAATACCGTCGTCGTGTGGTCGACG
>JBLFXJ010000116.1:0-20112 GCA_047609825.1 Myxococcota bacterium | reverse complement strand
GCCGGTGGAGAGGAACCCGCCGCCGGGCAGCTTCCAGCTCACGTCGGTGTCGCCGTCTTCCGCGAGCCGGCCGTCGTCGAGCCAGTAGCCGACCGCCCGGTCCGGGATCGGCTCCCACCACGGGTCGGTCTGCAGCGTGGTCATGCCGAGGGGGGTGGCGATGTGCTCGGCTACCAGGGCGCCAAGCGGGGCGCCGCCGGCTGATTCCACCGCCGCGCCGGCCAGGTTGTAGCCCATGGTCGAGTAGTGGTAGGTCGTGCCGGGCACGTTGATCGCGGGCTGGTCGACCCAGAACGGCAGCGCCCAGGCGATGCCGGTGTTGTACTCGGGGTCGTTGCGCAGGGCCTCGGGCGGCACCGGGTCGGTGAGCCCGCTGTCGTAGTGGGGTGCAGCACCGGCGTGCTGGAGCAGGTCGCGGAGGGTGACCGACGGGGCGTCCAGGGGCTCGGCGCAGGCGGCCTCGAGGCAGCCCTCGGGCCGGTAGGTGGTGGGCGTGTCGTACACCTCGACCCAGTCTGCTGCATGGCGTCGTCCACATCCGGCCGGTCCTTCAGGTCGAGCTCCACCGCGGCGGAGGTCGTGGGGACGGTGCCGGCGCCGGTGTCGGTCGGCGACGTGCCGGTGTCGGACTTGGTGCTGGTCGGGGCGCAGCCGAGCAGGCACGCCGTCCACAACGCGGTTCGCCCGCAGTCTCCTGGAGGAGATCAAGGTAGCGTGAACCGGGGCGGGGGTCAGCGGAGCGGCCGATCCGGTCCTGCCCGTGGAGGCATGGCGCGGCGACATCGACGGCGATTGGTTGGACGTCGTCGACGAGTTCGGCGTGCCGACGGACGGCTGCCCGCCCGCTGGGCTGCGTTCACCCCTCGGCGGGCGCCTCTGGCAGGTGGCGCAGCGCGAACTCGTACAGGTTGCGCCAGCAGATCTTCTCGACGAGCTCATCGACGCCGATCTGGGCGATCTGCCGGGTGTGGGCGATCCGCTGGAGGGTGTCGCGCAGGTCCTCAGCGAAGCGGTCGAGCAGAGCCGCCGTCGCGTAGCGCGGGACCGGATGGATCATGCCGTCGAAGTCCGACCCGATGGTCAGGCAGTCCCAGACGCGCCGTCGATCCTCCACCGAGCGCGTGTCGTCCGTGTAGACGGCGTCGACGAACCCGATGAGCTGCGCGAGGAAGGTGTCGACGTGGAACGCCTCGGGCACGTGCTTGCTCACGCCCGAGACGCGTCGATCGAAGATGAAGCCAGCCACCCCGCGGCTGTCGTGGATCGCCTGCACGTCCTCGTCGCACAGGTTGATCCCCCAGGCGTAGTGGGCGCCCACCTGCCAGCCGTCGCTCTCGCGGTGTTCGTCGGCGATCAGCTGGTCGAGGGTCTGCCGCCCGGAGTAGCTCACGTGGGAGCCCACGATGGGGATGCGCCGGTCGGCGTTGACGGGGTTGGTGTTGAACGGCTCGATCACCTCGGCGTAGTACTCCTTTCGCGTGCGCGGGCTCATGTGCTTCACATCGAGCACGATGCGCCGACCGCCGCGGTCGTTTCCGTCGTCGTCGAGGTCGAGCAGCTCGCGAACCACCCGGAGGCCCCGGTCGTTCTCGCGCTCGAAACCACTGTTCAGCCGAGCACTCTGGTCGAGCGCGAACGCGGCGATGCCGGGCAGCGACCGGGCATGGCCGTGCAGAGCGTTGTCGAAGTGGTGGCCCGTGGTGAGGACCAGCAGGGGCTCGGGCTGGGCCTTCAGTGCCGCGATGCGCTCCAGCATCAGCTCCAGGGGAGCGGGCTCGTTCCCTGCGCCGACGGAGAACACGTGCGCGCCCTCGATGGACAGGACCACCGCGATATCCTGGGTGTTTTCGATGGTCTCGCGGAGGTGGCCCCGGTCGCGGATCAGGTGGTAGCAGCCCGCGACCTCGTCTTCGTAGCCGTCGCGATGGGGAGCGGGCGCGTGGCGGATGCCGTCGCGGCTGCGCAGGAACGACAGCTCGCGGTGGTACTCGTCCCAGTAGTCGAACGCGGCGGACAGCACGTACTTCACGCGATTGCCCGTGTAGCGCATGTAGGCCATCTGGAGCATATGACGCAGGGGGCCCTTGTTCTGGAGGATGCGGCCCATGGTCTGCCGGGCGCCCTTGCCATCACCCCGGGCCAGCTTGAGCGCGCCCTCGGCGGTCGTGAGACCGGAGGCCAGCTTCAGCGCCTCCTTGGCGAACGAGGTCTGCTCCTCGGGCTGGGGGGAGAAGAACTCCCGCTCGAGCGGTGTGAGCGACACGATCGCCAGGCGCACGTTGCCCTGGGTGAGCTTCGTGAAGCTCGACTGGGAGTACGACGCGCCGTGGGCCCCTTCGGCGAGCTTCTCCCGGTCGAAGTCCTGGCCACGCCAGGGGTGGAAGATGTCGGGATCTCCCTCGAGTTCGGGCGAGTTCCGCATCCGGTTGAACGCGTACAGGCTGCTGTGGGTGTGCAGGTCGGCGAAGAGACGGGGCATCGGTGGACCGAGGGCGGGAGGTAGGCCGACGGGCATGGCGACGACGAGCGCCCGCCCGGGTGACCCTATGCTAATCAATCGTTTGAAGTGTGTCGTAGGGTACGCGGCTCCCGCGGCGATTGAGAGGCCGACGACCGGTGGCGCCGCCACACCCGGTCGCGTACGCTCAGCACACGATGGGGGCGGGATGCGACAGTGGGCAGTACTGGCAGGGCTCGCGCTCGGATGCGCGCCCGACACCTGTGAGGACTGCTCCGACGGCGGCACGACCACACCGTCCACGACAGCGCCATCGTCGACGGGGCCCTCGTCGACCGGGCCGTCCACCGACGCGCTGCTGTCGAGCTTCTACGCTGAACATGGCGGCCGGGATGCATTCCCCGACACCGCCGCGGCGGCCCTCGAGGCGCTGCTCTACGGCCAAGACGAGGTGGCGGCGGGGGACTACGACGGAGCCCGGGCTCGGGTAGACGCCATCTTCGCCGACATGCCCCTGTCCACCGACGTGTGGCGCGACGGGGTGGGCCTGGACGGCACGAACATCGGCGACCCCATCGCATACTACGGGCTCCGAATGCTCGATGTGGTCGCGGACGGTCCGCCGCCATCCACCGGCACCCTCCAGCTCACGGCGGTGGTGGCGACCTGTGCGGCGGTCACCCGGCCCACCCTGCCCGACCTCGCCCCAGAGACGGTGGACCTCGAGCTGGACCCGGCGTTGCTCGTGGACGACGCCCGGGTGCTGCGGGTGTCTACCGACCTGTTCCGCCGCTGGGTCACCGCCATCACGGGAGGCCTGGAGGCGGAGCTGGTGGTGCACGTGCTCCCGGGCTGCACCACCGTGGACTACACCGATGATGGTGCCATCATCGTCAGCTACCCCGACGCGCAGGGGATGATCGACGGGGTGCCCGACGACGTCGCGGAGGCCACCGACTTCTGGTGGGTCGTGGCGCCCTCCGGTGTGCCCGGCGACGGGTCCGGCTACGACCGCCACTTCATCACCGGCGGCATGGGCGGCCGGGGCGCTGCACCGCTGTTCCTGTCGGACGACGGCTGGTTCCTGCGCAAGCCCGAGCATCTCGGCTCGGGTCGGTACCACGAGGTGGAGCAGCGCGCCTACCAGCCCCAGTGGTTCCAGCACGAGTTCATGCACCACCTGTTCCGCACCTGGCCCGCGCTCGGGCTGGAGGACGCGCCCCACCAGTGGTTCGACCGGTCCACCTGGCCGGCGGACTTCGAGGGGGTGTGGGAGGCGGACTACTACGCCGAGGCCATCGCGAAGCGGTTCGGCGACGTGACGCCGTCCCTCGCGGACGGCCTGCGCGGTCCCGAGGGTGTGGACCTGGACGTGGTGGGGCTGTCCGTCGTCGCCGGCGACTATGAGCGGTCGCCGGTGGAGAACGAGTGGCACGAGGTGACGATCAGCGTGCAGGGCGCGTCCGCCGCCACGTGGACCAACGCCGCCGGCGTGGCGTGGTCCCTCGCGGTGCGCGATGGCGAGCTGTGGACGGGTCCCGACTGCCCCTATGGCGAGCAGGAGCTGGTGGTGGAGCTGGGCGACGACGGCCAGGCCTCGGTGATCTGGTTCGGGGCCGAGGCCTACGGGCGCGTGGGTCTGTAGGGCAGTCCGGGAGGCTACGGCGTGGGCGAGGCGAGCGCGTCGACGCCGGCCGGGAGGAAGACCCCCGTGCGGGTGGCCACCATCGCGTCCACGTCCACGCGCACCAGCTCCTTCTCGCCGCCAAGGCCGGTGCTGCCCAGCGTCCACAGATCCCCGCGGTGGAAGGTGCAGCCCTGGCCCGAGATCGAGCCGAGCATGCCGGCCGGAACCCCGAGGAGCGTGGTGGTGCCGGCGAACATGTCCACCTCCCACAGGGTGTCGTCCACCACGCGGATGCCCAGCCCGCCCGCCTCGATCGCCAGGCAGTGGCCGTAGGAGGAGCCGCCGAGCATCGGGCCGGTCAGCGAACCGAAGGTGTCGGCCATGTAGAGCTGGTCGGTCTCCTCGGTCCACATGAGCAGCGCCTCGAACACGAACAGATCGGCCCAGGCGAAGCCCGACCAGCCACCCTGGAGCGTGTCGAACTTGTGGGTCTCGGCCCCGGTCTCCGTGTCCAGGGTGAGCACCGAGGCGCCTACGCCGGCGCCCCCTGCCGTCACCGCCCACAGCTCTCCGCGCCCGTCGAACGAGAGCCCGGTGATGGGCGCGCTCAGCTCCGCCAGCGTGGTCGTGGCGCCGCTGTAGGGGTCCACCGAGTACAGCCGCGAGCCCATGGCGCCCATGCGGCCTTCGCCGGCCCACAAGCGGTCGTCGCTGCTCAGCGGGTGCACCGCGGTCGTGTCGCAGGAAACCAAGTCGATGGCCTGCACAGCAGACCCACAGGCGCTCTCGGGCACGGTGGCGGCGAGTCCGGCGGTGCCACCCCCGTCAGCGCGCACCACGCCGCGCAGGGTCAGCCCGTCCCGGAGCTCCAGCGGTGTGCCGCGACACGCGCCTGCGGGTACAAGGCCCACGCCTTCGGCCCCGCTGAGCAGGGCCACGTTGGCCCGGGCGGTGGCGTCGGTCACGGTGAAGGTCATCGGGCCAGGGCAGGCGCCGCTGACGGAGAGCTCCACGGCTCCCGCGGATGCGGACAGGGCTGCGGCGGCGAGCACGAACAGGACGCGGGAGTCGGGCATGGTGTGTGTCTCCGTGGACTGACCGCAGAGTGCACCCGAGTCCTCGGACTGGCGGTGACGTCGTGTAGCGACTTGGGTCGGAGCACCTCGACCGGATGCAGCGTCGGTTGTAACGCCCCGGTAGACGCCGCCCGGCGCTGGAACCCGGCCGCGCTGTCATCGGTCGGACGCTCCATCGGAGGTGTCTGTGCTGCTCGCCCTGTTCCGGTCGGTCGCCCTCGCCGACGCGTCTCCGCCCGAGTGCGCCACCGAGCCGGACGGTGCGGAGCTGTTCGCCCGGAGCTGGGTGCTGCTGGACCCGCGGAGCCCCGCCGGCGACGGGCTGGGCCCGGTGTACAACGACGTGAGCTGTGCGGCCTGCCACTCCCTGGGCGGACAGGGAGGCGCGGGCCCCCGCAGCCGGAACGTGTGATGTGAAGGGTCGACAATGAACGCTCCGCGATGAAATGAGCCCTCCACCCGGCTGTGCGAGGTCCTTGCGTGCTTGACATTCAGTGTCGTTTGGGTTACCCTGTCGTGTATCGCTGGTGTGGCGGCAGCGCGCTGTCCCACGACGCATCATTCCAGCGAACGACATGAACTGAAATGCAAACCCGGGCTTGCTACCAACCTGGCCGCCCCCCAACCACGGAGTCCGATGACCTACACCCAGACCGATGCCCTACCGACCGCCGCCACCTACAGCCACCTCACCACCCTCAAGGCCGAGGCGTCCCGCACTGCTGATGCGCTGCGCACCTTGGCCTGCGTGGCCACGGATGGCCCGCTCAGCGACGCGGCGGAAGAAGCCGCCGCCCGGTGCGAGGCGATCCACCCCGCCCTCGACGACGCCGCCGCGAGCCTCGACGCCGGTGCGCTGCCCGACCCGGTCAGCCCGCCGGTGCCCGACCGCTACGTCGATCACGACGCACGGCGCGCTCATGTGGGCGCCCGCCGACTTGCGATGGTGGAAGGCGACCTGCGCGCTGCGAGTGCGTGGCTGCCCTCGCCCGAGTCGGCGGCCGTTCTCCGCGAGCATGCCGATGGCCTCGCCGACGCCCGGGAGATTCTGGAGACCCTGCGCTCCACCCTGGCCCGACCGCGCCCAGCTGACGGAAGCTCAGTGAGCCCGCGCCGGCTGGAGGGGCCACAGTCCCGGACCCTGTTCCGCATGCGGATGGGGCCGGTCGGGCGGTAGCCCCAGCGGGCGCGAGCCGTGGTGGCCCGCGGCCGAGCTGGCCCGTATGCTGAGCGGTGCGGTAACCTTCGGGCACCCCCAGACGTGGGAGCGGTGAACTGGGAGGACCCATGGCTGTCGTGGCGCGCGCGTGCGCAGGTGGCCCGGTGGCTCGGGAGCCTGTGGACCCGCCCCGCTTCCGGCTCGGTCGGGGACTGGCTCGACGCGTGGTTCACCGACCCCGATGCCCGGGCGATCGGCGACGCCATGGTGCGCCTCACCACCTATGCGAACGATCCGGGTCTGGATGCGGCGGTGGTCGCACCGCAGGTCGCGGCCGGAATGCGGGGAGTTGCCTACCTCGATGGAGGCTGGCAGACGCTGGTGGAGTCGCTGGCAGACCGTGCCCGAGAGGCGCGGGTGACCCTCCGCACGAGCACCCCGGCGGTGCGCGCCGAAGAGGGACGGGTGGTGCTGCAGGACGGGGAGGTGCCCGCGGATCGGATCGTGTTGGCCGTGCCCCCAGGGGGGGCGGCGGGGCTGCTCCCGGACGCGCCGAGCCTTGCTGAGCGGGCCCACGAGGCGCTGCCGGTGAAGGCGGCGTGCCTCGATCTGATGCTGCGCGGGCATCCCGATCCGGCACGACCTGTGATCCTGGGCCTGGATCGCCCACTCTACGTGTCGGTGCACAGCACGGCCGCCGACCTCGCGCCGGCGGGAATCACCGTCGCCCATGCCGCGTGGTATCGCGCTCCCGGAGACACCAGCGACCGCCGACCCGACGTCGAGGCCGCCCTCGACACGGTGTGGCCCGGATGGCGCGATTCGACGGTGCATGCGCGCTACCTGCCCAGCATGGCCGTGCAGCACGACACCCCGCGGCCCGAACGCCCGACTGGCACAACTGTGCAGGAACGACCGGACGTTCAGCTCGTGGGTGCGTGGACAGGCGGGCTCCTGCTGGACGGGGCGCTGGCGAGTGCGTATGCCGCCACCCACGCCCGGAGGGCCGCCGCGTGACCCCCCTCGAGACCGCCTTCCGACGGCACCGTCCCCAGATGTGGAGCCTCGCCTACCGGCTCACTGGGACCGCTGCGGATGCCGACGAGGTGGTCCAGGAGGCGTTCGCCCGCGCCCGCGAGCACGACCCCGACCCCACCCGCGACCTCCGGCCGTGGCTCACCCGGGTCGCGGCGAACCTGGCGAAGGACCTCCTGCGCCGGCGAAAGCGCACGCCCTATGTGGGCCCGTGGCTGCCTGAGCCGCTGTGCACCGCCGGGCTGGCGGGCTGGCGGTCGGCCCCGTCCGACCCCGAGGCCGCGGCTTCCATCCGCCAGAGCGTGGACTATGCGTGGATGGTTGCCCTCGAAGCGCTGACCCCCACCCAGCGGGTGGTGCTCGTGCTGCGGGATGCGTTGGGCCTGACCGGCGCAGAGACGGCCGAGATCCTCGGGAGCACCGCCGGCAGCGTGAAGGTGCAGCTGCACCGCGCGCGCCGGGCCATCGAGGCCGTGGGCTCGCCGTCGGGCGCCCGGCTGACGGATGGCGTGCTGCTCACCCGCCTCGGAGCGGCGCTCGCCGTGGGCGATGCCGCCGGCGTGGCCTCGCTCCTCGCACCGGACGTCGTCGTCACAGGAGATGGCGCCGGGGTGTACGCGGCCGCCAGGCGACCGATCATCGGCGCCCGCCGCGCGGCCCGGCTGTACCTGGCGCTGATGGTCCGGGGCCGCCGCATGGGGTTCCGCGCGGTCCCCCGCATGCTCGGCCACCGCCCGGCGCTGGCCTGGACGATGCGGGATGCGGCCGACGGCTGGGCCCCACGAGGTGCGCTCGTGTTCGGGGTCGACGCCGGACGCGTGGCGAGAGTGTGGTCGGTCCAGGCACCGGGAAAGGTCGGCCTCGGTGCGTGACCGGCCCTACTCCACGTAGCCGAGGGACTTCAGCTTCTCGATGGAGCTGCCCACCACCTCGCCGTCGAAGCTCAGGTCGAGGGTGCGCTTGGCACGCTCCTCCGTGAGCCAGGCGTCCCGCTCGGCGACCACCGTGTCGATGGCGGCCTGGATCCCGGCCCGCTGGGCGATCCGGCGATTCACCTCGCGCTCCCGCGCCGCGGGGTCCAGCGCGGCGAGGGCGGTGGGCAGATCGGAGACCGGCACGCCCGCCAGGTCCACGTCTCCCTCCTTCAGGTCGTCGAGCAGGTCGCCCTTGCCGGCCGAGGTCACGACCTTCTTCCCAGCGCCCTTGGCCATCGCCGACAGCCGGGAGGCCTTGGTGGACGAACCCGAGCCGCGGATGATCGCGATCTTGGTCTGGGTCTCGGTCTTTTCGGAGGTCGAGCCCCACGGCAGCGCGGTGGCGGAGAGCTCGCCCTCGAGCCGGTCCAGGTCGTCGTCGAGGGGGGTCTCGATGCGCGCCACCGCGCCGTCCTGGGCGACCGCGGCGAAGGTCCCGCCGCCGGCCTTGGCCAGGGCCTGGAACTCGAGGTCGGTGCCGTGATTCGAGCCGCACTGGATGGCGCTGACGTAGATGTCGCGCTGGCGGGCGTCGGCGACGATCTGGGCGGGGCTGGGCTCGTCGGCGTAGTGCTTGTCGGGGGCGTCGCCGACCACGAACACGGAGCGGTAGGTGCGGTCCTCGCCGCGGGGCGTCCATGGCTGGAGGTTGACGGCATCGAGCAGGCCCTTCGCCACCGACTCGGGGCTGTCGCCGCCGCCGTCGGCCCGCATGGCGACCAGGGCGCCGTAGATCGCGTCGAGGTCGTCGGTGAGCTCGTGCACCTGGGTCACGTAGGTGTCGCCGCGGTCCCGGTACGCCACCAGCCCCACCCGAACGTCCGGCGTGGGCTTCTGGCTCTTGAAGTCGTTCACCACCTCCCACACGGTGTCCTTCGCGCCCTGGATCAGGCCGCCCATGGATCCGGTGGTGTCGAGCACGAACACCAGCTCCACGCGGGCGGGCTCGACGGGCTCGGCCGGGGGCGGCGGGGCCTCGACGGGTGCCGCGACGACGACGACGGGCTCGGAGACGGGCGGGGTGGCGGGCTCAGCCGGGGCGAGGTGGGGGCGCAGGACGGGGGCGATGAACAGGGCGAGCAGGGCGACGCCGGCGAGGGACACGGTGAGCTGGGTGCGGGTCATGGAGGTCCTCCGAGGCGATCTCGGACCCCAGCGCGGGCGGGGGGTTCGTCACGGGATGTCGCGAGGAGGCCATTCGTCGGGTGCCAACAGATCGGTTGGCAACGGATCTGTTGGCTACCGATCTGTTGGCAGCGTCCCCCGTGCGCACATTGCTCACATTGCTCACGCAAGGACCGCCGCGCAGGTTGCCCGCCGCCCCGAACCCGGCGTTCGCCGGTACTCCAATCCTGGCACGGCCCGTGCAAAGTGGAGGATGGAGGCTGTCCATGCTTCGTGTCCTACCGCTCCTGCTCCTCGCCGCTTGCTCCGAGTTCGACCTGCGCACCACCGGCGATGTCGAGGGGATACCGCACATCGACCCGGTCGATCCGGTGGCGGAGAGACTCACCGGCGCACCGGAGCTGGTGATCCACCCGGCCTCTCACGACTTCGGCGCCGGCCAGCTGGGGTGCCCCGAGGCGGTCACCCTGACCCTCGAGAACGTGGGCGATGCGCCGCTCCGGATCGATGCGTTGTCGTACGACGGGGCGCAGATGGAGCTGGAGTCGCCCGCCGTGCCAGCGGTGCTCGCGGGCGGTGAGTCAATCCTCGCCTGGGTCACCTACCGACCGGTGGCGGCCGGCAGCGGCTGGGGGGAGCTGGCCGTCACGAGCAATGACCCGAGGGGCGAGGTGGTGGCCGACCAGCGGGGCGACACGCTCCCTGGTACCACCCTGGTCGACGTGTTCGACGTGGTCGATCCGCCGGTGGACCTGCTGTTCGCGGTGGACCAGTCGCGGTCGATGGGCGACGACCAGGCGATCCTCGCCGAGGCCTTCGACGGGTTCATCGCCGGCCTGTCGGAGATCACCGGAGACTGGCAGCTCGGCGTGGTCACCCTCGACGACGGATGTGTGAACCACGGCGTCCTGCGACCCGATACCCCAGGTCTGGCGGAGCTGTTCGCCGACGCCGTGACGGTGGACGCGGGGGGCACGTCGCTCACCGAAGCCCTGCTCGCGCTGGCCTCGCAGGCGGTGGACGTGTCCGAGCCCGGCGGCTGCAATGAAGGCCTGCTGCGGCCGGACGCCACCCTGCACGTGGTGGTGGTGTCGGATGAGCACGAGCAGTCCGGCGAGCCCGTGGCCTTCGTCGACGCGATCCTGGCCGCCCACGGTGATGACACCACGGTGTCGGCGGTGGTGGATGTGGACCACCGCTGCGGCGACCCGCTCGAGGGTGGGCCGTATGGGTACGACGACGCGGCGCATCGAACCGGAGGTTTGCTGCTGGACATCTGCGACGACGGCTGGGGCGACCGAGCTGCGGATCTGGCAGCAGCCACGGCCCCGCCTGCCCAGGCGTTCCCGCTGTCGGAGCGGCCGGTGCCCAGCTCGGTGGAGGTGTTCGTCGACGGGTCTCCCCGCACCCGAGGCTGGAGCTGGAACGCGGTGGACAACGCGGTGGTGGTGGCGCCGCTCGGAGGAGCGTCCACCGTGGAGGTCGCCTACCGACCCGACGTGGCCTGCACCGAGGACTGAGGAATCGGCGCGCCAGCACGGCGCTCGCTATGTCGCTGGGCAGGAGGTCGGTCGGACGGGTCGTCAATACACCAGGACGTCAGCCGACCATGAGGGTTCGTATCGACTGCCGGCGTAGCCACCGGCGGCCAGGGCCGACAGCCCGAGCTCGGTGACCGCGGCCGCGACTCCAGGGTCGGTCGGATTCTCGAGCCACTGCCGGAGCATGGGGGTGTCGCGGTACTCCGGCGGCGCCGTCCAGCTCACCGAGCACAAGGCCGGCCGGGCCACCTCGTGCCGCGCTTGGGTGCCTCCCTCCAGGTTGCGCACGAGGGTTGTCTCACCAGGCGCGACGAGCAGCTCCATCGTGAGCTCCGAGACCAGCACGGCGCCGTCGTCCCGGGGTTCACCGTGGCGTCGCACCTCCCGCACCACCAGGCGGCGGCGGGCTCCCGCATAGGCGATGGGCGGGTCGAGGGCGCGCCTGGCGGCGACGTCCATCGGCGCGGGCGGGCGGGTGGCGGTAGTCGCCGGCAGCCCCTCCCAGATGCAGTCCACCTCGCTGGGACCGCCGTCCTCGGGCACGGCGACCGAGCACGGCTCCCCGCCCAGCGTGCCGGTGAACACGTGCCACAGCGCGGGGTCCACGGCCTCGACATATATCGCGCTGCGCGTCTCGGGGATTTGGTCTGCATGGATGGGTTGTGGGGGCCGGGGCCTGCCCCGGGTGAACCGTTCGAGGCCGTACACGTGCCGCACCGTGGGCTGTGAGTCCGGCCCGGGCGGGACATCGGGTGGGTTCAGCTCCTCGCGGTCGCCCTGCCGGTCGTACCGGACCGACGGAGGGGCGGGGCGCTCACCGGTGAGTGCGGTGATCCGACACCCGCGGAGGTCGCACGCGGTCTGTGCATGCCACCGGAACCGCCGGTCCGGCCAGCCCACCACCCACCCGGTCACGCCGTCCGCGCTCGCCACCCGCTCGACCTCGAGGTGGGGGTCAGTGGCGGTGGGGTCGAGGCGGTCGAAGAGCACCTCCAGCGCGTCGGTGGTCCGCGTGTGGGCCAGGTGATCCGGGCGGGGCCCGTTCCATGCGTTCGCGCCGCATCTCCAGGCCCCGTCGGAGAACGGGCCCACGCAGCCCAGCGACACGACGTGCTGCGCACCGCAGCCCTCGATCACCAGCGCGCCGTACTGGGTCCCCGGGGCGGTGTCGATCGGCAGCCCGCGCCACCGGGTGAACGTGAGCGGCTCGTCGCACACAGCCTCCACCGCCCGCACGTACGGGCTCGCCCGTACCAGCTCCAGGTGGCTCTGGGTGGCCGGATGGGGGGCGGCTGGGGCCACGGCGATGAGCGACAGGAGCAGCGACGGCATCCGGGTCCTCTCCCGCGAAGGATAGGTGAGCCGGCGCCGCCTGTCTGCTCACGTGTGCGCGCGGCCGCTCGTCACTTGTTCTTGCCGGTGCGCACCGGGAACTCGGTCCACTGGAGCTTCAGGCCGAGCTCGGCCAGGTCGTCCCCGAGCTTCTTCAGCTCTGTGCCGAACACGTACTTGTTGATGGCGTTGATCCGCTCCACCGCCTGGATCTGCTGTGCGATCGGGCGGATTACCTCGCTGGGGCGCTTGCGGGTGTACTTCGCCGTGATCGAGATCATCGGGTCGGTGGCCTTGCGGTTCTTGTACACGTCGATGGTGGCGGTCTGCGGCTCGTCGCCGTCCATCACCAGGGTGCCCTTGTAGATGTGGTTCGGGTCGGAGAACGGCGACGGCTTGTACCCGCCCTTCTGCAGGATGCCCGACTCCATGGTGGGCGACAGGTACAGCACCTTGGACTGCCCCAGCGCGTTGCCGGACTCCATGATGTAGAAGAACGGCGCCTTGGAGTTCTCCTTTCGGTAGCCGAGGTACAGCGCGAGCGGCGCGAACCGGTCCAGGTTGTGCCGCGCTGGCGTGATCAGGTCCACCCGGGTGAAGTCGCCGTCGATCTTGTCGCCGTACTTGTTGCGGATGTCCTGGATCGACTTGAGGAGGTGGTCGCTCTTCTTCACCCGACCGATCAGGGTGCCGCGCTCCTTGAGCTTGACGAAGCGCTTGTCGCGCAGGGTGACCCGCACGGTCTGAACCACACCGACGAACTCGGATTTCTTCGGTGTGTGGCGGTCGTGGATGCTCTGGATCTCGTAATACTTGTGGGCGGGGTCGCGGGGACCGTCGGCAACGGGAACGGGCGCCACCTTCGTGGTGCCGCCGAGGTGGTTGAAGAGTCCGGTGCGGGTGCCCTCGGAGGACTCCCCGTCGGGGAACGCTTCCTTCAACACGTCGTCGATCTGGTCGGCTGTGAGGCTGTCTGTCACGCGATCGGTCGGCATGGTCTGTTTTCTCCTGCATGGTGCGCGGCGAAGCTAGCATCTTGCGCCATGCGCGTGCTCTGGGTGCCGTACTGGGGCCATCGGGGCCGTCCGCAGGCTGCTAGACTGCGCGGGCACCGGGAGTGATGATGCGCGTGGTCTTGGCCGCAATGCTGCTGTGCGCCTGCGGAGGCGCAGCCGAGTTCGAGTCCACCGCGGACGCCCCGTTCGACATCTCGGGCGTGAAGTCGGCGCTGTTCGCAGCGGACAGCACCTCGGATGCGCGGTTCGCCGGCGCCGTGCTCCTCCTCGGCACCGACAAGGTCGAGTGCGATGCGCTGCAGGGAATCACCTACGAGAGCGACGCCGCCGGGCTGATGGGTGACGGCAGTGGGCTGATCGCGGTGTTCGACCATGAAGACTACGACGCCGACCGGGGCGGGCCTGCCCCCGACTGGCAGGGCAAGTGGACCAGCGGCGCGGACGCGGGCGGGGTGGAGCAGCACCGCGCGCTCACGCTGACCGTGTTCGAGGAGGGGTCGGTGGTGGAGGAGGCCCTGGGCGCGGGCGGCTCGGTCGACCTCGACACCTTCGACGCGAAGCATGTGGAGGGCTCGTTCGTCCACGACTACTGGACCGGTACCTTCCGGGCCGACAACTGCGGCGTGTTCGGGAAGTGAGCGACCGCGCCGCGGGGCGCAGCGTCCGCGTTGTGCCGCATCCACCGGCGTCAGCCCGCGTCACCGGCTGTCCGTCGATGGAGCCTGCGGGGCGTGCGCGGTTAGCCGGCGAGTATCCTGTCTGCCGAGGCCGCCATGTCCGACACGCCCGAGTCCACCGAAGCCCTTGCCCGCCTCGAGGCCCGCGTGGCCCGCATGGAGGCCACCCTCGACCGGCTGGTCGACCTGCTCTCCACCTCGGCGAGCGCCGCAGCGGCGGCTGGTCCCGACGCGAGCGAGCGGCAGGAGGCGCTGGCCGAGACGCTGGCGATCGCGACCGAGCCCGAGGTGATGCGCAGCCTGGGGCAGATGGCGTCCCAGGCGCCGCGGCTGCTCGCGGCCGTGGACCTGGCGGCGGGGGTCGAGGAGTACGCCGCGGCGGCGTTCACCCTGGCGGATGACGCTGCGGTGGGGGTCGGTGAGGTGTCGTTGGATGCGCGGGTTCAGGCGCTGACCGAGCTGCTGGTCGAGGTGAGCCGGCCGGAGCACCTGGCCGTGTTCCGGGGGCTGCTGGCGCACACCGAGCGCCTCGGTGACGCGCTGTCGGTCATCGGCTCAGAGCCTCGGCCTCTCGGACCGTTGGCGCTGTACCGGGCGATGCGGGAGACCGAGGTGCAGCGCGCGCTCGGACTGGTGGTCGCCGTTGCCCGGCGGCTCGGCGCGTACCGGTAGCGATCGGTGCAACATCCGGGCGTCCAGGGCGTATGGATCGGCGGAGGGCCCATGCACTGCCCCGGCTGTGGCGGGAGCCGCGCGTATCGAGAGGCGGGCCTGCCGGTCGCCACCTGTCGTGACTGCGGCGAGATCTTCGACACCACACCCGCTGCGCGATTCGCGCCCCGGCAGGTGACCGTTCAGGCCGGCGATGGCGAGCTGCGGTTCCTGATCCCGTGGCCGCGGGAGCAGACCGGCCTGTGGGTGCTGGCACTCGTCGCCATCCTGTTCTTCGGCAGCGACAGCGACGGCGCCGAGCTGTGGCACGCCGTCCTCGGGCTGCCCGTGGTCGTGGGCATCACGTATGGGCTCGCCGCGTACACATTCAACCGCACCGAGATCCTGGTCACCCCGGCGGGCCTTGCGGTGGACCATCGGCCGATGCCGTGGCGGGGCTCCGGCGTTCTGATCCGACGGGATGCGCTCGCCCAGCTCCACGTTCGCACCGTGCGCCACCGCAAGCGGGGCGGCGAGCGCCTCTCCTACGACCTGATGGCCCGTCTGACCGACGGCCGGGACGTGCGGCTGTACGGCGGGGTGGGGGACCCGGAGGTGGCGCTGTATGTGGAGCGGCGGGTGGAAGATGTGCTGGGCATCGAGGACCAGCCGGTGGCGTATGAGCACAAGCCGGTGCTGTAGGCGGAGCTACCGGTAGGTCCGCGGGTCGTTGTGCACCACGGGTGCTGCGCGCTCGTCGATGCCAATCCGGAGGAACGGTACCGGTGCCCGCTGCAGCTACCGCCCCAACCACCCCGGCCCATCCACCAACACCTCCACCCACTCCACGCCCTCCGGCGCCGCGCCTACGCTCCGGTCCAGACACCGCGCAAACCAGTGGTCCGCCAGCGCGAGCACGAACAGCTGCTGCGCCTTGTCCCCGCTGTGGTCCAGCCCGGGCACGCGCACGGCGGCATACCGCTCGGTAGCGCCCTTCTCCGCGGTTCGCGCCGTGTTCTCGGTAGCGGCCACGTCCACCACGTCGTCTTCCGCGCCATGGATCTGCAGCAACGGGCGGATCAGCGTGTCCAGGTGCCGGCGTGGGGTCGTGCGCATGTCGCGCGCCTCCGACAGCCAGTGCCACTGGCGACTGCCGTCCGACAGGCCGCCGCTGGGGCCCGCGACCGCGACCGCCCCACGGATGCGGTCCGGGTGCTGGGTCGCCAGGATGCTCGCCGCCAACCCGCCATAGCTCCAGCCGAACGCCAGCGCGGTGCGTTCGCCGAAGCCCAGGCGGTACGCCTCGTGCAGCCCGGCCAGCACGTCCTCGATCATGCCGGTGGACAGCTCACCGCGCCACGCCTCGCAATGCGCCAACCCATACCCGAGCGACCCCCTGAAGTCGGTGGCAACCACCGCGTAGCCTTCGAGCGCGAAGTGGTACAGGTGCGGGTGGAAGTGCCCCCCGAGGCCGGTCCATGGGCCCCCATGGATGTAGACGACCGTGGGGTAGGGGGGCGGGCCGTGCACCGCGGGGTCGGGCTGGAGAACGTAGGTGGCCAGCCGCATGCCGTCGCGGGCCTCGTGCCACGCGCTGTGCAGCACCGGGCGCTGGTCGGGTTCGGGTCGGTCGAGGGCTCGGGTGAGGCGTCCGGTGGTCGGCTGTGGACCGTCTCCGTCCGGGCTCGGCTCGAGCTCCGCCGCATCTTGCGCGCGTGGAAGGAGACGGGTCGGCTCGAGGCGGAGGTGGCGGAGCTCCTCGATCCTGCGCTGCCCGATCTCGACGAGGTGGACGCGGAGGCGTGGATCGCGGCGGCGGTGGATGACGCCCTGCCGCGGGCCAGGCCGGTCCGGTCATACACCCCGTGGCTGGCCGCCGATGGGCTGCTGCTCACCCTCGGTGCGTTCGCGATGGTCGCCACCCGAGGGCCCCTGGCCGTCGATCTCGCCGCAGATCCGAATGGCCCGCTGGCGAAGGACCGCGCGATCTGGCTGTGCGAGGTGGAGCCGGGGGTGTGTTGGTAGAGGTCTCCGCTGGTCCAGGCCCGAGTCAAGAGCCGGCCCGATCTGTGCGGGTAGCCTGCGCTACACTCGGGTGGGCTCGCAGACTGGACCCCAACCTCAAGGACCGTGCTTCAAGGCCGCCATTCCGGGCCTCCGCGACATATCATGACAACCACGTCCGGCGAACCTGGGAGGTTGGTCTGCGTCGCGGAGGGTCTGACAGTGCGGACTATTCAGTTGGTCGTCTGGTTCGCGCTCATGGGGCCTTCGACGGCCCTGGCGTCGTCTGCGGTCGAGGTCATCGGCGTGGAGCTCGATCCTGGCGTATCGCCTGCGTTTCGCGAGATTGCGCGGGAGAAACGCGCCGAAGCGATCCGGATGATGGAAGAGCTGCTTCGCAGGGGCAAGACGAAGGCCGCGGTCCGCGACGAGATGAGCCTCAGGCTGTGCACGCTCTACTTCGAGCGGGGCGTAGACGAGCTGCGCCAGGGCTCATCTGGTGCGGAGTCCCTCACGACGGCCAAGAGCTGCCTGAGTGCGCTCAGCGCGCCGGAGTTCGTGCATCGCAACCAGGTCCTGTTCTACCTGGGTCTCGCCGAAGCGAACCTGGGTTTGCTCGACGAGGGGCGGGATACGCTGGCACAACTCCTCGCCGACGACCCGAGCGGCGCGAACGTGCCGGCTATCCAGCTCGCACTCGACCAGATCAGGGCGCGTCTCGAGGCGAGTGCCGCCCCCGCTCGGGTCGAGACCGTCCCCGTTCCTGTCGCTGCGCCCGAGCCGGCTCCGCTGTAAGGCTCAGACCCCGCGTTGCGCGGGCTCGCGCGTGCGGCGACGTCTGGTATCGTCGGTGCGCACGTGGATGGGGCCGACGGAGGGATGCATGCGGTCGACCCTGGCGCTGGTGCTCGTGCTGGCCTGTCGCTCGTCGGAGGACCCTGAGCCGCCCGTCGCAGAGGAGCCGGAGTGGGCCACGTGGTGCCCGGCGGATGCGCGGGAGGTGGACGCCCGGGTACAGGCGTTCGTCGCGAGCCTCACGCTGGACGAGGCGGCCGGGCTGGTCGCCGGCGTGTCGCTCCTGCCGGCCGCGGATGGCCTGTGGCGTGCGCCGGGACTCCGCGAGCTGCCCGAGCTGGCGATGGTCGACGGACCGCGGGGCGTGCACCGGGCGACGGGTCCGGCCACGGCGTTCCCGGTGGGCATGGCCCGCGGCGCCACCTGGGACCCGGCGTTGGAGGAGGCGGTCGGCGAGGTGATGGGCACCGAGGCGCGGGCGAAGGGCGCGGGCATGCTGCTCGCCCCGACCGTGAACGTGCTGCGACACCCCCGGTGGGGCCGGTCGCAGGAGACCTATGGCGAGGACCCGCTGCTCCTCGCCGAGTTGGGGGTCGGGTTCGTGATCGGCGTGCAGTCCACCGGCGTGCTCGCCTCGGCGAAGCACTTCGCGGCGAACTCCATCGAGGACACCCGGTTCGATGTGGACGTGCAGGTGGACGAGGCGGCGCTGCGGGAGATCTACTTGCCGCAGTTCCGGGCGCTGGTGGACCAAGCGAAGGTGGCGTCGGTGATGAGCGCCTACAACGGCGTGAACGGGTCGCACTCCGCCGAGAATGCGTACCTGCTGCGCGACATCCTGAAGGGGGAGTGGGGCTTCGCTGGATTCGTCGAGTCGGACTGGGTGTTCGGCACGGAGTCCACCGTGGCGTCGCTCGAGGCCGGCCTCGATCTCGAGATGCCGGTGGGCGTGTATTACGGCGAGGCGCTGGCCGAGGCGGTGCGGGCTGGTGAGGTGGGCCGGGATCGGCTGGATGCGGCGGTCACCCGGCTCGCGCGGGCGCGGTGGTGCTTCCGGCTCGACTCCTCGCCCCCGGTGGTGGACCCATCGAAGGTGGAGACTGCGGAGCACCGGGAGCTGGCCCGGGAGGTGGCCGAGCGGTCGGCGGTGTTGCTGGTAAATGACGGCGTGATCCCGGTGGACCGCTCCGCCTCCATCGCATTGCTCGGCCGGCTCGCGGATGTGGCCAACCTCGGTGATGTGGGCAGCTCGGCCGTGGAGCCGTCGGTGGTGGTCACGCCGCTGGACGGGCTGGTGGCGGCGGGCGCGGACGTGGTGCACCTGCCGGAGTGGACCGCAGACGACCCGGACGCCCTCACCGCGCATGACGTGGCGGTGGTGGTGGTGGGGCTCACGGCGGCCGACGAGGGCGAGGGCTTCATCGCCGCGGGAGACCGGTCGAGCCTGCGCCTGCGCGACGAAGACCTGGCGTTGATCGCCGAGGTAACGGCGGTGCACCCGCGCACTGTGGTGGTGCTCCAGGGCGGCGGCGTGGTGGAGGTGGAGGACTTCGTCGACGAGGTCGCGGCGCTGTGGATGGCCTGGTACCCGGGCATGGAGGGCGGTCATGCGCTGGCGTCGTTGCTGCTCGGAGACGTGGCCCCGGCGGGTCGGCTGCCGGTGGTCTGGCCCCGCTCCGAGGCCGACCTGCCGCCGTTCGACAACACCTCGTACGAGGTGACCTACGACGGCTGGCATGGCTACCGGTACCTGGACCGGGCGGGCACGGAGGCGCGGTTCCCGTTCGGCTTCGGGCTGTCCACAACCACCTTCGCGTTGACCGATGCGAGCTCCGGCGATGGCGCCGTCACGGTGGAGGTGCTGAACACGGGGGCTCGCCGCGGCACCGCCACCGTGCAGGCCTACGCCTCGGCCGGCGGGGATGCGCCGGTCCGCGAGCTCGTGGGCTGGGTGCAGCTGACGCTGGACCCCGGCGAGCGGCTGCAGACCTCGGTGCCGCTGCATACCGACCCCATCGCTCGGTGGGATGGGTCGGCGCTCACGGTGGACCCCGGCGTTCGGCAGGTGGAGCTGGGGTGGTATGCCGGAGACGTGCAGGCCACAGTGGACTGGGAGGTGCCCGCCGACGTGGAATAGGGAGGCCACGGTTCACGGCGCATGCGACGGGTGAGGGAGCACCGTCCCATCAGGCCACCCCCACCCCCGCCTTGAGCGCACCCTTCGCGCGCCTCTCCTTCTCCTCGCTGTTCCGGGTGGTCAGGAACGGCGTGCGGTCGCGGAGCAGCAGGGTGAACCGGAACAGCTCCTCCACCACGTCGATCACCCGCTCCCGGTAGCTGCTCGGCTTCATCCGCCCGTCGGAGTCGAACTCCTTCCACGCCATGGCCACCGACGACTGGTTCGGCACCACCACCATGCGCATCCACCGGCCGAGCACCCGGAGCTGGTTCACGGTGTTGAACGACTGGGAGCCGCCGCACACCTGCAGCACGGCCAGCACGCGCCCCTGGGTCGGCCGCACCGCGCCGTGCTTGAGCGGCAGCCAGTCGATCTGGTTCTTGAACGCGGCGGTCATCGAGCCGTGCTGCTCCGGCGACGCCCACACATGGGCCTCCGACCACAGCGAGAGCGCCCGCAGCTC
>JBLFXJ010000115.1:0-20120 GCA_047609825.1 Myxococcota bacterium | reverse complement strand
CCGTGGCCATGGAGACGTGGTCTTCGTGGTGCTGCACCACCGGCACGGAATCGACCGAAGCGGGATGGCACAGTCCCTTGGCCTCGCTCACCAGGCTCGCAGCAGTGTACTGAGCGAGCATCAGCCCGCTGTTGACTCCACTATCCGGCACCAGAAACGAGGGGAGGCCCGACAGCTTCGCGTAGGTGAGGCGGAACACCCGGCGCTCCGAGATGCCAGCGACCTGGGTGAGGGCCGCCTTGAGGTGGTCGGCCGCGAGCCCCACCGGCGCGCCGTGGAAGTTGCCGGCCTCCACGAGGCCCGTTCCTGGGAACACGAGCGGGTTGTCCGCAGCGGCGTTGAGCTCCCGGGTGACGGTGGCACTGATGTAGTCCAGCGCATCCCTGGCCGCGCCGTGAACGGCGGGCGTGCACCGGATCGAGAACGCATCGGGGCGCCGGCGCGACGTGACGAGGGATGAGCCCTCCACCTCGGCCCGGATCGTCGCGGCCACGTGCTGGCCGCCGGGGTGGTTGCGTGCATCTTGAGCCAGCGCCGAGAACGCGCCGAGCTCGGCCTGCACCACCTCGCATGACAGGGCCGCCGCCCGATCGAAGGTGTCGAGCAAGGTGCGGGCGCGCTCCACCGCCACCGCCGCCAGCGCCGTGGCCGAGGTCGAGCCGTTGATCAGGGACAGGGCGTCCTTCGGTGTGGGGACCAACACCTCGAGCCCCGCCATCGCCTGGGCCGCCGGCATGCGAACCCCGTCGCGCCACGCCTCACCGCCTGCACCCGTAGCCACCTGAGCGATGTGGGCCAGCGTCATGCTGCCTGCAGCTCCCACATCACCCAGCGACGGCACGACCGGAGTGACCCACGCGTCGAGCATCGCGATCAGGGTGTCGACCACAGCTGGACGCGCCCCGCAGACCCCTGTCGCCAGCGCATTGGCGCGCGCCGCCATCAGCGCGCGCACCACCGTGGGCTCGAGCGGCGGGCCGACACCCGAGCAGTGATGTTCGAGGAATACCCGTGCAGCTTCGGTGGGATCGGCCGGCGCTGCGGCACCTGAGAGCCACATCCACTTGGCGCGGATCACGTCGGCCTCGCGATGCTCCTCGAGCCAGCGGGCCGAGTGCTCCATCCGCGCCCGCGCATCCGGACACAACACAGCCGAGGCACCCTCCGCAATGGCGACGAGCCCCGCCGTGCTCAGCGTACGTCCATCCAGGCGTACGTCAGCCATCACACACCTCCGCGAGCGGGACATCGGCGGTGACAGCGACGACCAATGCGCCCTGGGACAGGCGCTCGGCCAGGTGTTCGATGGCCTCGCCGGGTGGGCCTTCGATCTCGCCCACGACTTCGAGCGCGAGCGCCGCGCCGCGCCCGGGCACGCCCTCCCCACGATCGATGCGACGGCGCACGCTCCGGGCCGCCGTGAGGAGCTCGACCGCGACGATCCGCCACGCGTTGTGCACGACCTCGGCCGCTCGGCGCGCCGCGGTGGTCGACATGGCGACGTGGTCCTCCTGGTCCTCGCAGGTGGGCAGGCTGTCGACGCTGGCCGGGAACGCCAGCTGCCGGTTGGTCGCGACCAGGGCCGCGGCCGTGGTCTGCGGCATCATCAGCCCGAGATCTGGACGATCATCGCGAGGCAGGGCCAAGGGGAGCCGGGACGAGAGCAGGCCCGTGGTCATGCGGTACACCCGCCGCTCGGCCAGAGCACCGAGCTCGCAGATCGCGAGCTTGAGGTGATCGGCGGCGAAACCGATCGGTTCTCCGTGGAACAATCCCGCCGAGAACGCCTTGTTCGGGTGATCGGAGTCGACCAGGATCACCGGGTTGTCGGTGACCGCGTTCAGCTCCACAGCCACCTGACGGCTCGCGTAGGTCACCGCGTCGCGCACCGCGCCGAGCACCTGGGGCGTACACCGGAGGGAGTAGGCGTCCTGCACCTTGTCGGGCACGCTGTCGACCAGCGTCGACCCTTCGAGGAGCGCCCGCAGGTCGGCCGCGCACGCCACCGCGCCAGGGAACGGCCGCAGCGCGTGCACGGCGGGGTGCAGGGCGCGGGTGACACCGAGCTGCGCCTCCCATGACAAGGCCGCGGCGATCTCGGCGGTGTGGATCAGCCGCTCCGCGTCGAAGCAGGCCAGCGCGGTGATCGCGGCGGTGAGCTGCGCGCCGTTGGTCATCGCCAGCCCCTCCTTCGGGCCCGGCACCAGCTGCTCGATGCCCACCCGTGCCATGGCCTCGGCACCGGGCATGCGCTCGCCCCCGAGTTCCGCCACCCCGGGCGTGTCGTCATCGCCGCGGAACACGATCAGTCCCAGGTGCGCTAGCGGGGCGAGATCTCCGGACGACCCGCAGGATCCGCGGCTGGGCACCACGGGGGTGACGCCGGCGACGAGCATGGCACACAGCGTGTCGACCAGCTCGGGGCGGCATCCCGATGCCCCCTTGGCCAGCGCATTGGCGCGCAGCAGCATCATGGCGCGCACGTCGCCGACCGAGCAGGCCGGCCCGACACCTGCCGCATGGGAGCGCACCAGGTTCCACGACAACGCGCGGATACGATCGGGCGAGATGCGGAGGCGAGCCAGCGAGCCGTACCCAGTGTTCACGCCGTACACCAACATGGGGGCGCCCCCGGGGGTGCGCAGGCTCCCTGCAGCGGCACGGGTGACCCAGTCCAGGCTGCGCGCCATCTCTGCGCGGGCCTGCGGCGCGAGCGCGACCGGGTGGCCGTGTCTCGCGACCCTGACAACGTCAGCGAGGGTCAATGACTCGCCGTCCAACAGGAGCGGCGGTACTCCGGGATGCACCCATCCTCCACGGGTCAGTGCGAGCCGGGGGAGGCGCGCACGCATCGGTGCTTATCACAGGCGATTGTGCCGGCTCCGTGAACTCGATCCCCAGCGACCCCCCGTCAGCGCCGTGGCGCGGGTATGCGGGGGCCCGGGGGACGTATGCAGGTCAACGGACGGAACTTCCGCACGGTCTGGGCCGAACAGGGCGACGTGTGCCTGATCGATCAACCCAAGCTCCCACATCGCTTCGGGATCCACCGCTGCCACGACCACCGGCAGACCGCGGACGCGATCCGCACGATGGTGGTGCGCGGCGCCGGAGCCATCGGCGCCACGGCCGGCCATGGGATGGCCCAGGCCGCCCTCGAAGCACCTGACCATGGCTTCCACGCCTATGTCGCCGGCGCCGCACGCACCCTCGAGGCCACGCGTCCTACCGCCCAGAACCTGTTCTATGCCGTGCGCCGGGTGCTCGCCGCGATCGCGGCTGAGGGGGACTCCCCCGATCGTGCCCGTCTGGCCGCGGTCGCCGCCGCCGCCGCGATCGCCGACGAAGACGCCGCGGCGTGCCAAGCCATCGGCGAGCAGGGCCGCCCACTGCTCGGCACGGCATGCCGCGTCTCCACGCATTGCAACGCCGGATGGCTCGCGTTCGTCGACTGGGGCAGCGCGCTCTCGCCGGTGTACGCCGCCCATCGCGACGGCGCCGACGTGTTCGTGTGGGTGGACGAGACCCGGCCGCGCAGCCAAGGCGCCCGCCTGACCGCGTGGGAGCTCGCCGGCGAGGGCGTGCCCCACTCCGTGGTCGCCGACAACGCCACGGCCCACCTGCTCGCCTCGGGTCGGGTCGACTGCGTGATTGTCGGGGCGGACCGCGTGGCGCGCAATGGCGACGTGGCCAACAAGATCGGCACCTAGGCCTCGGCGCTCGCCGCACGGGCCGCCGGCGTACCGTTCTACGTGGCCGCCCCGCTCACCACCGTTGACCCGGACTGCGCCAGCGGCGCCGCGATCCCCATCGAAGAGCGTGATGGCGCCGAGGTGGCGCACGCCTGGGGCTGGTCCGACGAGGGCGTGTTCCTGCGGGTGAGGCTCGTGCCCGAGGGAACCCACTGCCACAACCCCGCGTTCGATATCACCCCAGCCGCCCTCATCACCGGGCTGATCACCCCCCAAGGCGTCGTGCCCGCGAGCCACGCAGGGCTGTCTGAGGCGCTCGCGACGTCGGACCTCCGCCCCACGCCGGCAACCTGTTAGGACCGCGGGTCAGGAGGCCTGTTGCAGGTTCATCGCGGCGCCGAGAGCTGGCCAGCCGAGCTCGGCCCGGTGGTCACCATCGGCAACTTCGACGGCGTGCACCTCGGCCATCGCGCGCTCGTGGGCGCGACGATCCACCGGGCCACGACCCTCGGCGCACCGGCGGTGGTGTACACCTTCGACCCCGCGCCGGTCCAGGTGCTCCGCGCCGATAGCGCCGCCCCGCGGATCCAACGCCTAGACGACAAGCTGCAGCTGCTGGAGGCGCTCGGCGTGCACCACGTGGTGGTGGAGACCTTCACCCACGCGTTCGCTGCGCAGGAGCCCGGCGTGTTCGCGCGAGAGGTCCTGCAGAGGCAGCTCGGCGCCCAGGCGTTGGTCCTGGGCTGGGACTTCCGGTTCGGCCGGGGCAGGGGCGGCACCGTCGAGGGGATGCGCGGCTTCCTCGACATCCCCGTGTGGCAGGTCGAGGCGCTGCTCCACGACGGTGAGCCGGTCAGCAGCTCCCGGATCCGCCGGCTGATCGGAGCCGGCGAGCTAGGGGCCGCCAGCGTACTGCTGGGGCGCCCGCACCGAGTCTATGGCACGGTCGTTCGCGGCGACGCACGCGGGCGCACCCTCGGCTTCCCGACCGCCAATGTGCAGACCGAGACGGCCCTTCTGCCTCCGACCGGGGTCTACGCGGTCCGCGCCGAGATCGACGGCCGCCCACTACCGGGCGTGGCTAATCTGGGCCGCCGACCTACCTTTGGCGGCGGACCCGTGACCCTCGAGGTTCACCTGCTCGACTGGACCGGCGACTTGTACGGCGCGGCCCTTGGGGTGGAGCTGGTCGAGCGCATCCGAGGAGAGCAGGTGTTCTCGAGTCGGGAGGCGCTGGTCGAGCAGATCCGCGCAGACGTGGCGACCGCGCGGCTGCGGCTGGCGTGATCACGGGGCACACACCCGTCTTCGCGCTGCTCGGCGATCCGGTGCAGCACTCGCTCTCGCCAGCGATACACAACGCTTGGTTCGCCCATCACGGCCTCGACGGTGTGTATGTCGCCATCCCCGTGCCCTCCGATGCCGGCAGCATCGGCCCGGCCCTCCGAGACCTGTGTTTCGCCGGCGTGAACCTCACCGTCCCCCACAAGGGCGCGGTCCTGGACGTGCTCGACTCCATCGGCCCCCTGGCCCGTGCCGCGGGCGCGGTGAACACCGTTGTCCGCCGGGGATCTGGCCTGCACGGGGCGAACACGGACGCCGAGGGATTCGTCCGGGCGTGGGTCGAGGCCGGCGGGTCTCCGGGTGGGGCGCACGCAGTCATCCTCGGCGCGGGCGGTGCCGCTCGCGCGGTGGCGGCGGGCCTCGCGGGCCACGGTGCCACGGCGATCGTCATCCTCAATCGATCGCCGGTGGCGTTGAGCCCGTTGAAGGCCGCATACCCTCGCACCGTATTCACCTCCGGCCGCCTCACCGACCTGCCCCGAAACGCCTCCACCGCCGACCTTGTCGTCAACGCCACCCCAGGAGGAGCCCGATCGTCCGTGGCAGCCCTGTCGACGGACGGACTGCGGCCCTCCGCGTTCTGGTGCGACCTCAACTACTGGGACCCCGCACCGCCCCAGCTCGCATCCTGCCGCGCCATGGGCCTCCGCACGCTCACCGGCCACAGCATGCTGGTGCACCAAGGCGCCCTCTCCTTCTCCCTGTTCACCGGCGTAGAGCCAGACCTCGCCGTGGCGCGTCTCCTGGTTCACCCTGGGGAGTAGCGAGCACGCCGAAGCAAGGGCTGGCGTCGCGCCCTCGGTGTTCCTAGACTCACCCGTTGGAGGAGTGGATGGGTGACGTGCCCGTGCTCATCGGCACGACCGGAGATCTCAGTGGCGAGCGCATCGTGGTTCCGGACGGAGGCCTCTCGGTGGGCCGCGCGCCGGACAACGACGTCGTGATCCTGACGGAGGGGACATCCCGTTACCACGCTTCGTTCCTCTACGACAACGGCAGCCTCTGGCTGCGAGACAGCGGCAGTCGCAACGGCGTGTTCGTGAACGACGTACGCGTGGTGGGGCACAAGGCGCTCAAGGTCGGAGACGTGGTCAGCATCCAAGGCAACCGCCTCGAGGTGAGCTGGGCCGACTCACTGGCCTCCCACCGCCCGCCTGCACAATTGGCCCCGACTCCTGGCCCCGCGCCCGAGGGCGAGCACGACGACGAGACCTCAGAGGTCGAGCGACCGACCAAGAAACGCTGGTTCTGGCCCTTCTCCTAGCGCCATGCCCACCTCCTTCGGAGCCCCCCGTGATCGAGAGCGTCGATGTCATCATCCGCCAACCCGGCCAGCCGGACCGCACGGTTCGACTCCCGTCGGGCGACACGTTCCTCGGGCGCGCGGACGATAACGGTGTGGTGTTGCCAGATGTGGGCGTCTCACGCCGCCACGCGCGTTTGAGCCTGACCGATGATCAGCTGGTCCTGTACGACCTGGGCAGCGGGAACGGCACGTACTTCAACGGCGGCAAGGTGCAGGACCAGATGCTGCGCGACGGCGACGAGGTCGTGATCGACCCCTTCGTCCTCTCATTCCGGGTGAAGGGTTCCCACGTCGCCGCTCCTCGAGCGCTCCAGAAGTCCCCCGCACGCCTCGAGGTCGTGGTGGGGAGCGGCGTGGCCGGAAGCACCTACCCCCTCACCAGCGACTTTCAGCTCACCATCGGCCGCTCTGAGGAGCGCGACCTGGTGATCCCCGACCCGGCGGCGTCGCGGCACCACGCCACCGTCATGTTCGACAACGGCAAGTGGGTCCTGCGGGACGAGGGCTCGGCCAACGGCGTGTTCGTGAACGAGTCCCGGGTGCGTCGCGCCGCACTCCTCGACAACGACGTGATCCGAATCGGCAACACCGAGTTCCGGTTCCTGGTCACCGGGAGTGAGCTCGGCGACACCACCACGCAGGTGGTGCCAGGCGAGGTGTGGAACCCGCAGGCCGGGCGGAGCCAGGCGGCGATCTCGGCAGCTGCGACGCCTTCGCCACTTCCCGAAGTGGCCGCAGTGGACCGAGGCGGACGTGGCACGCTGGTGGCAGCGCTGCTCGGCGGCGTCGTCGCGTTGTTGGTCCTCCTCGCGGGGGTCAGCGTCATCCTCCTCGGCCTGGTCCTCTACTTCACCGGAACCGTGGCCTCGAACGCCTCCCATCGCGCGCCCTCCGTCTGGGTCGTGGAGCACAAAGCGCCCATTCCACGCGGTGAGCACGGCCTGGACGCCCCCGCCCACCCCGAGCCCGCCGCGCCTGCCCATGGGAACTGGATCGTGTCTGCGGTGTCCGAACAGCGAGGCGATGCTGTCGCCAAGGCCGTCCCACTGCTCGAGGGTTGACCGCCTCGCCTTCGCCCCCCACGCCCCGGACCGACATGCGGCTCACGCTCCTCGTCCTCCTGCTGTCCACCTCTTGCGCACGGCGGGCCCCAGCGTGGTCGGACGCGGCCCTCGTAGATGAGATCGGAACCGTCGAGGAGCGACCGCCGCTGGAGATTCTCCAGGGCGCCGCGGCGTCGGACGATCCCTCCCCCAGGGCCCGGTCGCTCACGCTGCTCATCGAGACGACAGGGCCCGACGAAGCACTAGCCCACGCAGCAGCCGCCCTGTCGGACCCCGACCGTTGGGTGCAACGAGCCGGAGTGCTCGGACTGGCGGAGCGACTCGACGTGCCAGGCGCGATCGCCGCCCTGGAGGCCTTGGTCAGCCTGGCGGACGCCCCCGCGAGCAACCGGGGACTGGCCGGCGAAGTGATCGCCGGGCGCTCCAGCACGGCCAAGGAGGTGCTGGCCGCGGCCTGGCGCGCAGCCGGAGAGCCCTGGGATGTTGCGCCGCTCGCACTGGCGGCGGCGAAGCACGGCGATGAAGGCGCGCTCGCAGGGCTTGCCGGAGCGCTGGCTTCCGGGGAGCTCGAGCTCGACGTGAGTTTCCTCGACCGCGTCGGACGGTCCGGGCTCGAGGTCACCGACGCCCTCGCGACGGGACAAGATCTCGCCGAGGAAGAGCTGGTGCTCGCCTACGCATCCGCGAGGCTTCAGCTGGGAGACGGCGCCGGAGAGCAAGAGTTTCGGCGCACCCTCTCCGACGATCGCACGCTGCGACGGCTCGAAGCCATCGACTACCTCCTCGACCTCGATCATGCGTCCAGCCAGCCACTCCTCCGCAAGGCCCGCAGCGGTGGCCCCGAGCTGGTCACCTGGTACGCCGACCTCGCCCTGGTGATTCGCGGTGTTGGCGCACCCTCCGTGCTCGAAGAGGCCTTCGCCCACACCGCACGCGAGGTGCGGCTGGAGGCTGTGGGTGTGTCGGAACGCCTGCTCGCGCGGCCATCCACGGACCGGAAGGTGGCGCGATCAGCGCGACGGGTGATCGAGGCCGCCACCCGCGATCCCGCAGCGGAGGTGCGGGCCGCCGCCTACGACGCTGCCGGGCGTCATGCCGACCTCGAGGCTCCTCTGTCGGACGGGGTGCAGGACGAAGCGCTCGCGGTGCGGATCGAGGCGGCCGGAGCGCTCCTCCGACGGGACAGCTGACCCGCCTCCGCGTCAGTCTCCGCCAAACCCCATGGTGGTACCGAACAGACCGACCACCGCCTGAGCGGCGGCGTCGGGTTCGCCGAGATCGGTCCCCACCAGCACTTCGTAGAACAGCCGCTCGATCGCCCCGAACACGACGAGCACCGCCAGCCTCGGATCGGCGACACGGATCAGCCCGCGCCGAGCGGCATCTTCTGTGAACCGCGTGGCTCCGGCCAGGAACTCCAGCTCGACCTCCCGCAGCCAACGGCCCGCGTCACCCAGCTGACGGCTCTCGCGGAACCCGACCAGGACCGGGTCGCTGTTGGTGAGTCCGATCACTGCAAGAGCAGCGCCCATCTCTTCGTACACCGTGCGCACCTCGGCCGGCGTGTCGCACTCGCCCACGCTCGCTTGCACCGTACTCAGCACCGCCCCGACCGGGTCCACCCAGCGAGACATCAGCACGGTGAACACCGCAAGCTTATCAGGAAAGTAAAGATAGAACGTTCCACGTGCCACACCCGCCGCAGCCGCGATCGCCTCGATGGTCGTGCGATCGTACCCCGCTTCCAGGAACGATCTCAGGCCGGCTACGAGCAACCGCTCGCGCTTGTCGCGCTTGTTGTCCTCCCGCCGGCCCACGATCTCCCTCCCCACGCGGCATGTCCGCGCGTGTAACCGCCGCAGGCCCGGGATAGGCCACCCGTGGCGCCACTCCCATCACTGGAGTCCTCTGGATGAGTCGACCCGAGCTGACCTCCTGGGCGGACGCGCTCCGCAACCGCTACCTGGCCGGCGAGGCCAGCCTGTTCCTGCTGCACGGCAACGTGCGGGACCTCCACCCGTGGACCGACGACAGCGGGCGAACCCACTGGCTCGACCTGCGCACCTACCTCGAGCGTTTTCTGGAGCGAACGCGGGATGTCGTCGCCTACTACAACGTCTCCCAGGGGCTGCGGTTCACTCAGCCGTCCCAGGAGCGCTTGTTCCGCAGCATCGTGGACGCGCGCCGCCTCACCCGCGGCGAGAGCGCCCTCGCCGAGCTCCCGCCCACCGCAGCTGAAGTGATCCCGGTCATCGAAGACGTGGTGAGCGACCCGGCGCACAGCTCCGCGGTGGTGATCGACTTCTTCGAGATGGTTGCGCCGAACGCCGATCCGGCGTTCATGGTGCACGAGGACAAGGCCAACCTGGTGTCCTTGATGCGGTGGTCCACCGACCCCTCGTTCCTCGCCACCGACAACCTCGTGATCCTCGTCACCGAGCACCTGTCCGACGTGTCGCGGCGGCTGACCGCATCCCCGCAGCTGGCAACGATCCACCTGTCCTTCCCCGACGAGGAGACCCGCCTCGGATTCCTCCAAGCGTCCGACACCAACGATGTCGAGCTCGCGATGGAGATCCCGGTCCTGGCGAAGGTCACCGCGGGCTTGTCCTTGCTCCAGATCCGGGCCGTGCTTCGCGCCGCCGCGCTCACCGGCCAGCGGGTGGACTTCGAACTCGTATCGTCGAAGAAGAAGAAGATCATCGAGCAGGAATGCCACGGCCTTGTCGAATTCGTGTCCCCCAAGCACGATTTTCGGCACGTCGGCGGCATGCTCCGGATCAAGACCGAGCTCGAGCGCGTGGCTGAAGCCGTGCGTAAGGGGCGGGCGAGCCGGGTGCCCATGGGCATGATCTTCGTAGGGCCGATGGGCACGGGGAAGACCTTCCTCGCGGAGGCCTTCGCCGCGGAATCCGGCCTCACCTGCCTCAAGCTCAAGAACTTCCGCGACAAGTGGGTTGGGAGCACCGAGGCCAACCTCGAGAAGGTGCTCGAGCTGGTCGAGGCCCTCGGGTACGTCCTGCTGATCCTCGACGAAGCCGACCGCGGACTGTCGTCGGGATCTGGCAGCGATGGAGGGGTCAACTCCCGCGTGATCGCCCGGCTCAAGGAGTTCATGTCCGACACGAGCCATCGAGGCCGCGTGGTGATCCTCATGATGACCAACCGCCCCGACAAGCTCGACGTGGATCTGAAGCGCCCAGGGCGATTCGACATGAAGATCCCGTTTTTTTTCCCCGAAGCCGCCGAAGAGCGTCGCCTGATCTTCGAGGCCCTCTGTCGGAAGAACAAGCTCCAGCTCGTCGAGGGCATCTCGTTCACCAACGCCGTGGAATCCACCGACGGCTACAGCGGCGCCGAGATCGAGGCGGTGCTTCTCGCTGCCAACTCGTTGGCCGGTGAAGAGGATCAGGACAACATCGACCAGAAGCACCTGGACCAGGCCGTCGCCGACCTGATCCCGTCCCGCGACACCCGCATGCTCGAATACATGGAGTTGCTCGCGGTGTTCGAGTCAAGCTCCCGGAAGATGCTGCCAGAGCGGTTCAGGGACCTCGACACATCAGATGTGCAAGAGCGCCTCGATCGGCTGCGCACGATGCTCGGCGCACGGGCACGATGAGTACGACCGCCACGGGTTGACGCGCCTGGGCGGCCGGCGTATGAGCGAGAGGTTCGTGTCCCGTGACCGCGGGGCGCCAGAAGTTCAGGAGTGCGACCGACCGATAGACCGGCCGGCGCATGACCTCTCTCGGAGTTCAACATGTTCGCCATCGTCGAGACCAGCGGCAAGCAGTACCGGGTGGCCGCCGGCGAAACGATCACCGTCGACCGGATGGAAGCCGACGTGGGTGCCACAATCACCCTCGACCGCGTTCTCCTCGTCGCGGATGACGCCACCCGCGTCGGATCGCCCCTCGTCGAGGGTGCGAAGGTCACCGCCAAGGTCACCGACCACCCCCGCGGTCCCAAGGTCATCACCTTCAAGTACCGAGCGCGGAAGCGGTACCGCCGCCGCGTCGGTTTCCGACACAGCCACACCACCCTCGAGATCGTCAGCATCGACGGCTGATCCTCCCGACCGAACGGAGCAAACGATGGCACATAAAAAGGGCCAGGGCTCGACCAGGAACGGTCGCGACTCCAACGCCCAGTACCGTGGTGTGAAGATCTACGGTGGCGAGCACGTCACCGGCGGCAACATCATCATCCGCCAGCTCGGATCGAAGATCCATCCGGGCGCGAACGTGGGCATGGGGCGCGACTTCACGCTCTTCGCCAAGACTGAGGGCACCGTCCTCTACCACATCCGGAACAAGCGCAAGTTCTGCTCGGTCGTCCCCCTCGAGGGCTGATGACGGCCCCGGTTCGCTGGGGGCAGTGACGTCGCGCGTCCGGCAGCCTCGGCTTGCGCCGAGGCTTTCCACGTTGGAACTCCAATGCGCTTCGTCGACGAGATCGATTTCGTGATTCGCTCCGGCAGCGGTGGCGACGGCGCGATCAGCTTTCGTCGTGAGAAGTACGTGCCCAGGGGCGGGCCCGACGGCGGCGACGGCGGCCGCGGGGGCAAGGTGATCCTCGAGGCCACGCGCCAGCGGAACACGCTGGTCGACTACCGCCGCAACAAAGTCTACGCGGCCCAGAACGGCCAGCCGGGTGGCGGCCAGCGTGCCTACGGCCGCTCGGGCGACGATCTCGTCCTCGAGGTGCCGGTGGGCACCATCGTGTCGAACGCCGAGACCGGCGACCTGCTCGCCGACCTCGCGGATGCGGGTGATCAGTGGGAGATCCGCGGTGGGAAGGGAGGTGCAGGGAACGTGCACTTCAAGTCCTCGACGCACCGCACGCCCCGAAAGTCGGAGCCGGGTGAAGAGGGCACCGAGCTGCGGGTGCGCCTCGAGCTGAAGCTGATCGCGGACGTCGGCCTGCTCGGGTTTCCCAACGCCGGGAAGTCCACGCTGATCTCCACGATCAGCGCCGCCAGGCCCAAGGTGGCCGAGTACCCCTTCACCACGCTGGTCCCGTCCCTCGGTGTGGTCAAGGTCGGCGACGGCAGTGTGTTCGTCGTGGCCGACATACCCGGGCTCATCGAAGGCGCCGCTGAAGGCGTTGGATTGGGCCATCAGTTCCTGCGCCATGTCGAGCGGTGCAGCCTGTACGTGCACCTGGTGTCGGCGAGCGACCCCACGAGTTCGCCGGCTGACCGCTACATCGCGCTGATGCGCGAGCTTGAGCGCTACGACGCCAGTGTTGCAGCGCGCGAGCAGCTGATCGTCCTGTCCCAGATCGACACAGTGACGGCGGAAGAGGCCGAGGCAATGCGCACAGAGCTAGCCGAGGCGTCTGGCCGGCGGGTCTACGCAATCTCGTCCGTGTCGCACGTCGGGCTTCGGCCGATGCTCGCGGCGATCTGGGAGGTCGTGCAGCGCGACCGCCAAGCCCGTGAAGCCCGCGAAGCGGACGAGGAGCAAGAGTGATGTTGCCGACCCCATCCGAAGTCCGCGACAATGAATCCGGGGAACACCCCCGACTCAGCGAACCCACACCGCATGTCGCCGGGGTCGCCCCCATGGAGGACCCCATCGAGCCCAACACCTTCGCGAGCCTGATCGCCGAAGCAGCCCTCGAGAAGAAGGCCCAGGACCTCGCGATCCTGGACCTGCGAGGCTTCATCGACTACGCCGACGTGTTCGTCCTCTGCTCCGCGAGCAACCCGCGCCAGGTGGTCGCCATCGCCGATGGTATCAAGCGGTTGGCCAAGGACAAGTACGGCGTGCGCGCGCACAGCATCGAAGGCCTCAAGGCCGCGCGGTGGGTGCTCGTCGACTTTGGCGACGTGGTGCTGCACGTGTTCGATCCCACCGCGCGGGGATTCTACGACCTCGACGGGCTGTGGTCTGATGCGCCACGGCTGCCTGCACCGTCAGTCGATGCGCCGGACGAGACCCTGTTCCCGCTGGCGTGAAGTTCCGTGTGCTCACAGTCGGGCGCAGCCGATGCCGCTGGGCAAACGAGGCCGTGGCTGACTACACCAAGCGCATGCGGCGCCACGGTGGCGTCGAGGAGCGCGCGCTCAAGCAGGAGCCGTTCCGGGGCAACCCGGACGCCGTGCGGGTCGCCGAAGCCGCCCGGATCGCGGCAACGCTCGGCCCGCAAGACCACCTCGTGGTGCTGGACGAGCGTGGCGCACGGCTGGACACGGACGGATTCGCAGCGCTTGTCGACCAGGGGCGCCAGGCGGGCAACGTCACGTTCGCCCTCGGCGGCCCATATGGCCACGACACTGACCTCCGAGACCGCGCATGGCGCGTCGTGCGGCTGTCCGACCTGGTGCTGAACCACGAGGTCGCCCGCGTGCTGCTATACGAGCAGCTGTACCGGGCGATGACCCTGCTCGCAGGCGTGCCGTACCACCACTGACCCGGCACCGCGCCCGGGCGGAGCCGCATCGCGACTGTGCGGCTGCCGGTCGTCGGTACGGTTAGCGGGACGCGAACCAGACCCGGCGTCGTGGATTCCCGCGGCAGGCCACACCCCAGGAGGCCGAATGCGCGTCTTGTTCGCCGACAAGCTCGCTGACCACGCGCGGACCGCCCTGGCATCCGCCGGGCTCGAGGTCCGCGCCGATCCTTCGCTCACTGGCGAGACCCTCGAATCCGCACTCAGCGAGTATGATCCCGACGTACTCGTCGTGCGCAGCACCAAGGTGGGCCGCTCCCACATCGATTCCGGCAAGGCCCTGTCTCTGGTGGTGCGAGCCGGCGCCGGGGTGAACACAATCGACCTCGGCGCGTGCGCCGAGGCCGGCGTGTTCGTCGCCAACTGCCCCGGTCGGAACGCGGTGGCGGTCGCCGAGCTCACCCTGGCGTTGGTGCTCGCCATCGATCGCCAGATCGCCGACAACGTGAAGGACCTGCGAGCGGGCCGGTGGGACAAGCAGCGATACAGCAAGGCCGGGGGGCTCAACGGCCGAACGCTCGGGCTGATCGGGCTCGGCAACATCGGCAAGGCCGTGGCCCAGCGCGCCCAGGCCTTCGGGATGCAAGTCCTCGCCTGGTCACGGTCGCTGGACTCCGAGACAGCCGACGCCCTGGGCGTGAAGCGGTACGACACGCCCGAGGATGTTGCCCGCCGCGCCGATGTCGTGTCGGTGCACCTGGCCCTCACGCCCGAGACCCGTGGCCTGATCGGCAGGTCGGTGTTCAACGAGCTGCGCCATGGGGCCATGTTCATCAACACCTCCCGGGCGGAGGTGGTGGACGAGGGCGCCCTGCTACACGCCCTCGACCACAAGGAGATCCGCGCCGGCCTCGACGTGTTCTCGAACGAGCCGTCGGCCAAGACCGGCACATTCATGCACCCGCTCGCCCAGCATGCGTCCGTGACCGGCACCCACCACATCGGCGCATCCACCGAGGAGGCCCAGATCTCGGTCGCGGATGCGGTGGTGGAGATCGTGCGCGCGTTCCATGACCAGGGGCGGGTGCTCAACTGCGTGAATCTCGCCGACAAGAGCGCAGCGACCCACTGCATCGTGGTCCGCCACCGCGACCGGGTCGGGGTGCTCGCCAGCGTGCTCGCCGTGCTCCGTGCCGGTGGCATCAATGTGCAGGAGATGGACAACACCCTGTTCGCTGGCGGACTCGCGGCTTCTGCTCGCATCCGGGTCGTGGGCGAACCGAGCGACGACCTGTGCGACGAGATCGTCGCGCTCGACCATGTGCTTCACGCGTCAGCAGTTGCGCTGTCTTCCTGAGGGACTGGCCCAAAACAGTTGCTGCATTCGAGTGCCCCAGGAAGCCCATTGCTGCGTCGTCTTCCATCGGGATAGCACGCTATCCCCTCCGTCATCCTCCTGGCCCTGGGCTCCGCGGAACCCTCTCGGTGCTGCACAACTTATTTTGGGCCAGTCCCTGACCCTCGAACCCGCCTTCCGGGAGTCATCCATGGCCCGTATCCACAACTTCTCCGCCGGACCCGGCGTCCTTCCCGAGGCCGTCCTGCACCAGGCTCAGGCCGACCTGTGGGACCACGTCGGGAGCGGCATCGGCATCTGCGAGTGCAGCCACCGCAGCAAGCAGTTCGACGACGTGATCGAGTCCGCCAAGGCGCGCATCGCCCGCCTGCTCACGCTCGACGACGACCAGGTGGTGCTGTTCCTGCACGGAGGGGCCCGCACCCAGTTCTTCATGCTACCGATGAACTGGCTCCGTGGCGGTCGGGCGACCTACCTCGACACCGGCACGTGGTCCCACGGCGCCATCGCCGATGCGCGGTTGTACGGCTCGGTCGACATCCCCTTCTCCTCCCGGGCCGATGGCTACGACCACGTACCCGCGCCAGGCAGCCTGGCCGCGCCGCCAGACGCCACGGTGTACCTGCACTACACGTCGAACAACACGGTCGCTGGCACCGAGTACCACCATGTTCCGGATGCGGGCAACGCTTGGTTGGCCTGCGACATGTCGTCGAACTTCCTCTCCCGGCCCACGGATGGCTCCAAGTTCGGCATGATCTACGCGGGCGCGCAGAAGAACGTCGGCCCGTCGGGCGCCACCGTGGTCATCGTCCGGCGCTCGCTGCTGGATGCGTGCGACCCAGCGCTGCCGCCGATGCTCAGGTACAGGGTGCACGCTGACAAGGGCAGCATGTACAATACACCCGCCACCTTCCCGATCTACATGATCGACCAGGTGACCCAGTGGATCGAGGACCAAGGCGGTCTCGCGGCAGTCGAGGCACACAACCTGGCCCAGAGCGATGCTGTATACGGCGTGATCGACGGCTCGGACTTCTGGCAGGGCAAGGTTCAGCCGGCGTCCCGGTCGCGGATGAACATCACGTTCACCACGGGCGACCACGAGCGCGACATGCGGTTCGTCAGCGAGGCGACCGCAGCTGGCATGTCCGGGCTGAAGGGCCACAGGTCCGTGGGCGGGCTGCGGGCCAGCGTGTACAACGCGCAGACCGATGAGGCGGTGGCCGCACTGCTCGACTTCATGCGGGACTTCGAGCGTCGGAACGGCTAGGGCGGCGATCAATCGAGGAGGTGAGCATGGGCGAGGACAACGTCGACGGATTCGACGATACGGACGGCTTCGACCCTGACGAGGTCGTCAGCTTCGAGGACGCCGAAGGCAACAAGTACGAGTGCGTAGTGCTCGCGGTCGTCGAGCACGAAGGCAACGACTACGCGATGCTGGCCCCTGCGAGCCAGCTCCAGGAGGGCAACAGCGAGGAGCTGGAGCTGTTCCTGTTCCGCTACGAGGTCGATGAAGACGACACCGAGCTGTTCTCGTTCATCGACGACGAGCGCACCTACGAGGCCGTTCGCGAGCTGTGCGAAGGCCTGATGGGCTGATCCGGGCCTACAGAGACCGGATCAACACACCCTCCCGCAGCTTGGGCTCGAACCAGGTGGACTTCGGCGGCATCACCCGCCCCGCATCGGCCACGTCGAACAGCTGATCGAGCCCCGTCGGGTACAGATGGAACGCGACCGCGGCGCCAGCATCGACGGCCTCCGCGAGCGCGGCGTGGCCGTGGATGCCGCCCACGAAGCTGATCCGGGTTGACCGCCTGGGATCGTCGATCCCGAGCAACGGCGCCAGCACATGGTCCTGCAGGACGCTCACATCGAGCCCGGCGACCGGATCATCGGAGCGCAGGGCCTCACCGGGGCGCAGCGCATACCACCGGCCTGCCAGGTACATGGTCAGCTTGCCGCGCTCGCTCGGCGTGGGCGCAGCCGTCGGCTCCACATCGAAGCCCGCCGCGCGAACGGCGGCAAGGAAGGCCGCCGGCCCATCGTGGCCGGCCAAATCGTGCACCACCCGGTTGTACGCCATCACGTGCAAGCGGTCGGAGGGGTACAGGCCGGCGAGGAAGTGCGCGCTCGCATCATCCCCTCGCTGGGCGTGGATTCGCGACGCCGCCGCAGAACGGTGATGCCCATCGGCGATGTAGAGGCGTTCCACCTCACCGAACGCGGCGCGGATCGGCTCCACGAGCTCAGGCGGGGAGAGCCAGAGCGTGTGTACGACGCCGTCTTCCGTAGTGGTGGACCATGCGGGCGGACGCTGGGTGACCTCTGCCGTGATCTGCGCGAGGGCCGCCGTGGGCCGATGGGTGAGGAACACGAGGCCGACCTGCGCGCCGAGCACCGCCATGTGGTGCGTGCGGTCGTCTTCCTTGTCGGGCCGCGTGTATTCGTGCTTGGCGATGCGCCCGTCGTCGTACTCGGCCACTGAGGCACCGGCGATCACGCCGACCTGGCTGTGCTCGCCCATCTGCTGGCCGTAGAAATAGTAGGTGGGCACCGCGTCGCGCACGACGATGCCGTCTGCAACGAACGCGTTCAGGGTCGTGCGAGCCTGCGCATAGGCGGTGTCGGAGTGGGCATCGGTGCCCTCCGGCAGATCGACCTCCGGCCGCGTGATGCGCACGAAGCTGTGGCGATTCTCGGCGATAGCGCGCGCTTGTGCCTCGCTGAGCACGTCGTACGGGGGTGCGATCACCCGATGCGCAACAGCGTCGTGGGGGCGTAGAGCACGAAACGGACGGACATCGGCCATGGTGGGTCGTCTCCAGCGGGGCGTGCCCGGAGGTAGCCCGGAGACCATCGCGCGGGGTACCTTGCCCCCCGCCCGGCCCCGGCGCGCATCGCATCTCCGGGCACCCTATTCCGTCCCCTCGATTCTCGGGAGCGCGCATGGCCCTCGGTGACTGGATCTCCGGCCTCTTCCAGTCCGAGCAGACACGCGGCCTGTCTGGCGGGTCTGCCCCGTCGGTGGCCCTCGACGACGCGAACCCGTATTATAACTACCGTTTACGCCGACACAAGGCCGAAGGCGACATCGTCTCCGACCCGTCCTTGCTCTGGTACACCTCGCCCTTCGTCAAGCAGCGCTCGGGGCTCGGCACCCACGTCGCCAGCGAGATCGGCGATGGCGTCGCCAACTACACCGACGTGCTCGTGATCCTCTCTCAGGCCGACTACGCGCGGGCCACACGCGCCGGGCCGTGGATCGCCGACGCCCAGCGGATCCTGGGCCAGGAGTTCGAGACCCTGTGCCGACGGGAGGGGCTGCGCCGCCGGTATGAGCACCGGCCCCTCGGCTTCCGGTTCATCGCCGACGGCGCGCCGTCGATGGACGGTCAGTCCCTCGGCCTGCAGGACGGCGAGTTCATCACCGGACTGCTGCCGAACCTGTACACCGGACCCGTCCGGGGTTCCTGGCCCGTGCTCTCGGTGCACCTGAACGTCCCGGGCGCCTGGGAAGGCTACCGTGAGATCGGACGCCTCCACAACGACCAGCGCCTGTTCACGTTGGGCGCACACTGGCTCGACAGCTTCACCCACCCCGCGCTGCGCGAGGCCGCGCTGTACCGGCTGCAGCAGTACCCCGACGGCACGTTCGTCCACATCGTGAATCCCGACCTCCAGGACCGCTACCAGGTCACCAGCGAAGATCAGGACGGCACCCATGTGCTCACGCTGGCCAGCCGGGATGGCACGCCGCTGGCGTACATGGTGCTCGTGATGGAGGACCCGCCCGCATCACGACCGATCTCGCTGTCGTCGGAAGACCTGCCCACGGGCCCCAACGCGCGCCCGGCGATCCCGTCTGTCGCCCCACCCATGCTGCTCGACGAGGCCGACGACGCCCCCCCCATCGTCCAGCGCACCATCATCCCGGACGAGCCCAACGAGCGCATCTTCACGCTCCAGGAACGCGGCGTCCTCCTGCAGAAGGTGCACTTCTCGGCGTTCATGCTGGGCTATGATGTGTTCTTCGGCCGTCGTGGCGAGCTCGGCACCGTGGTGGAGGACCCCGCCGCCACGTTCCAGGTGCGTCGGAAGACGGTATCGATCGTGCCGCACGTCTCCGGCGTCGTCATGGATGGCAACGAGCTCGAGCAAGGCAAGGAGACCGTCATCACGGGGGATGCCCGGTTCGAGGTAGCCGGCCAGAAGCTGGAGTACCGCGACCTCAGCGGCTGGAAGAGCATCAACGGGTGGCCCTATGTGGGCGAGATCCGCCGCCCCGCATCCAGCACCTACATGATCTGGGGCGATGCCTACCAGGTCGGTCGGTCGAGGGACTGCCGGGTAGTGCTCCCCGACGAGACGCGGAACGACAACATCCGGTGGAAGCCCAAGGTCGGCGACGGCGCCACCATCCGGGCCCGCACTGGCGACATCCCGAAGTCGAAGTTCTACACCGACTCGATCATGGTGGCGTCCGAGCACGCGACCGTGGACCTCCGCGACGCTGCGCCGAGGATCGTGTGCAACGCGCGGCATTGCTACGTCTACGTGCGGCGAGAGGCTGATCTCAGGCCCATGTTCCCGGTCACGTCCTTGGAAGAACCCAAGGACATGGACCTCCACCCCGGTGACGAGATCCTGATCGGGAACTGCCTGTTCCACATTGGCTACACGCCGGCCGAGGCAGGCGTTCGGCCCGCGCCCGCACCACCGGTCGCCATCGAGGCACCTCCGAGACCGCCGATGAGCCCCGGTGGGTCGCTCTCCGATGCGCCACCGCCACCGCCGATCGCGCCAGCGCCTCCCGCCGTGCCCACACCGACCCGGCGACCCACCCGCGGCGACGACTTCCGCCCACCCCGGCCGGCCACGCCCATGCTGAGCCTGTCGGACGTGCCCGCACCGGGCAACTTCGGCGCAGGCGCCCCCCCCCCCCCCCCCCC
>JBLFXJ010000114.1:0-20349 GCA_047609825.1 Myxococcota bacterium | reverse complement strand
GGCCGACGATCATGCCCGCCGCGATCATCACCGGGTTCACATCCCAGGTCATCGTCCAGTCCGAGGGCTGGTAGGCCTCGCCGGTCTCGCGGTTCGCCCCTGCCACGGGGAGCCAGCCGTTGAAGATGTTCAGGTGACCCGGCAGGAGAGGCCCATCCTTCGTGGCGTTCAGGTCGATGAGCAGCGGGAAGATGGCGCCGAACAGCGACGAGTAGAGCAGCGCCATCGCCTTGCGGCTCGCCTCGCTGCCCGACGCGTACAGCGACTGGAGCGTGGCCGCGGCCGCCAGCCCGGACGGGAACTTGAGCCGCTCCTGGTTGATCATGTTCCGCTTCATCGGGATGGCGAGGGTGACGCCGAGCACCGCGAGGAAGAAGGTCCACAGCACCAGAACCACGACGGGGAGGTGCTCGCCGGCCGGATTCGCCTCGGTGGCGGAGAGCATCATCATCGCTGCCACGGCGCTCACCATGGTGCCGCCCGTGGAGTACCCCGCCGCAGACGCCGTGGACTGCATGCAGTTGTTCTCGAGGATCGACATGGGCGTCTTCGCCAGACCCACGCGAAGCATCCCCTGCCACAGCGCATAGGACAGGATGCACGCCGTGATCGCCACGCCCAAGTGCCAACCGGTCTTCAGGCCGATGTACAGATTGGTGAACGCGAGGAGGAACCCGAGGATCGAGCCCATGAGCACCGCGCGCACGGTGAGCTGGGGCACATCGTCGCCGCGGTAGGCCTTGGCGTACCAGGTCTCCTCGTCCATCTCCGCGACCTCGGCGGGGGAGATGTCGAGGGGCTTCTCCCGCTCCACCTCTTCGGGCGTGGACGACGCGCGCTGCAGCAAACCCATGATCTCTCCAGACGGGCAGCCCTACTAGCCGACCGCCGCGCCACTGGGTCGCCCCGCGGGCGCAGGTCTTGCCGGACTGCGATCCACCTCGCCGATCCGCGATCGGCGTCCGTCGGCGGAGGCCGGGGCACCCAACGATGGACAACGGCCAGAGCTGGACTATCCTGGGCTCACCTCACTCCTCGGAGGCCCTTGATGAGCGCGAAGACCCAACGAAGTGCCGAGAGAGACGGCGGCGCAGTGGATGCCGGGGCCGTCGACGGCGCCGCCCCAGAGCTCCAGCCCGCCGGTAACGCAGCCGCCCAGGGCGATCTGGCCAGCGACGACCCCACCCAACCCGCCCAGCACGTGGTGGTTCGCGGCGACACCCTGTGGGGGATCGCCCGCACCTGGCTCGGCGCCGGCAGCCGCTACCCCGAGCTCGTCGCGCTGAACACGGAGAAGGACCTCGAGCCGCTGCAGGTGGGCACAGTGCTCCGGCTGCCCGCGATCGACGGCCCCACCTCCGGCGCGATCGACGTGCGGGAGAACCTCGAGAACCACCCCGCCGGAGAGGCTCTCGCACTCGAGATGGTGCTTGCGGTTGTGCAGGCCATCTTCAGCGGTCAGGCCATCGGCCCCGCCCTCGCCACCGCCGCCGGCGACGAGCTGATGGCCCTCTCCGACGGCGACTTCGCCGCCGTGCTGAACACCCTGCAGGCTGCCGGCTGGCTCGACGACCTGCTCGCGGCGCTCCCCGAGGCCGATCGCGACGCCGTGAGCGACCGCGCCGAGGTGCTGATCACGATCCCGGTCACCCTGTTCGCGGACGCCGACCCGGCGCAGGTGGTGGCGGACTTCGCGTTCGCCAACGAGTGCTACAACCCGCACGGCATCGCCATCGAGGAGGGCCCGCGGGTGGAGGTCGACGCCGCCGCCACCACCGCCGCCCTGGGCGCAGACCACCGGCTGGACGACTCGGAGGGCGCGGCCGGCGCCGACGGGCGGGCGACGGTGAGCGCCGAGGTGACCCGGATGCTCGCGATCAACCGGAACGCGGGGTTCCTCACCGGGTACTGGGTGAAGGACTTCGAGCAGGTGTTCATGCCGGGCACCCGCGGCTGGGCGCTGGACGACCAGGCGTTCTCGATCATGAACGAGGGCGTGGTGGTGTCGACCGACACGGCCGCGGAGGACACCTTCGCGCACGAGCTCGGCCACATCCTCACCGAGCGTGGCCACACCGACATCGACGGCACCGCTCTGGGCAACGACAACCTGATGCAGGACGGCAACAACCGCAACGTCGGCGCCGGCGACCTGACCGACGACCAGGTGCAGTCGATCAAGTCCGGTGTCTACGCCCGCTTCCGCGGATGATGCTGCTGTCCGCCTGCCTGGGAGCCGCCATGGCGAGCCCGATCCTCGAGGCCGTCGTCAGCCAGCACGGTGTGGCGTGGGTCCGACCCGACCGCTCCGTCGCGTGGGTCGCCGCGCCCGGTGACCCGGTGTCGGAGCTCGGCCGCGCGGAAGGGCGGGTCGCCATGGTCGCGGTGGGGCCGGGCGTGGTGAGCACCCTCGGCCGATCGGGCCAATGGGTGGTGTTCGCCTTCGGGGCTGCGCCGCAGCGCGTGGAGGGGCCCAGCGGGGGCGGCGTCGCGGTCGCCGTGGCTGACGGCGGACGCCTCGTGCTCGCCGCCGGCGCGGACAAGGTGGGCTCGACGGCGACCGCCCGCGACGTGGGCCCGACCCTCGGACCCGGCACGCTCTGGGTGCTCGACCGGGCGGCGGGCAGCACGACCCGCATGGGCGGGGACGGCTCGGCGATCACCGCGCTTGCCGCGGATCACCACGGGGCGCGGTGGGTGGCCGGGTTCGCCAGCGGGCTGGTGCGCACCTGGCCCGACCTCGTCGACCGTCAGGTGGGCGCTCCGGTGCGCGCGGTCGCTCTCGACCACGACCGCCTCGCGGCGGTGACCGACAGCGCGGTGCACCTGTTCGCCGCGGAGGGGACGATGGCCACAGCCAGGGCCGCCGCAGAGGTGCTCGGCGTGGAGCTGTCCGCCGATGCCGTGGTCGTCCATCACGTCACGGGGTCGGTGGTCTGGAGTGGCGACGGATCGGCCGCAGCCCTGCCCGCCTCGACGCGCCCTCCAGCCCGCGCCTGCGCCGGCCAGGGCGACGCCACGGTGTGTGTGCTCGCCGGTGGGGGCCTGCTGGCCGACGGCGTCGTGCACAGCACCGACGCCGCGGGGCCCGACCCGCGCCTCCCGGCCCGGTGACCCTCCGCCTGCCGCGGGTGCCAAGTCGGCACGTAGCCAGCTCCCACGCGCTGATCCGCAGGGCGCTGGCCGACAGCCCCGCCGGGGGAGCGCTCGTGGTGGGCGGCGGCCCGTGCCAGGATATACCCCTGTTCGACCTGCTCGCGCAGCTCACGCCGGTGTGGGTGATCGACATCGACGGCGATGCTCTGCAGTCGCTGGGGTGGATCGGCGACACGGACGACGCTCTGCACACCGAGGTACGCGACGTGACCGGGTGGACGGCTCCGTTCCTCGTCGCGGTGGACGCGGTGCTCGAGCTATGCCTTGCTCCGGACGACGCGGCGGCGGCCGTCGTCGCGCTGCTGGACGACCCGCTCCCGGTGGCGGCGGTGCCCGACGGGCGCTGGGCGCTGGTGGTGGCGAGCTGCGTGGCGAGCCAGCTCCACCTCGCGGCGCTCCACGGGCTGCACACGCGGTGGCGGCGAGCCTTTGCCGGCGACGATCTGCACGCGCGCCACGACGTCCAGGCGGCGCTCCTCCGGATGTCGCGGCGGCTCCAGCGAGGGTTCGTCGACTGGCTGCGCCGCTCCGTCGCGCCGGACGGGCGGGTCGCCCTCACCGCTTCGGTCCGCCACGCGGCGCTCAGCCCGACCGAGGACGGCTGGACCACGCCTGGGTGGTCCCACATGCTGGCGACGACCAACCTGGCCGCGCTCGTCGACGGCTGGACGGTGCACCACTCCGACCGCTGGACGTGGGTGGTGGAGCAGCGTGGCGCCGCGGGCCTCGTGCAGGGCAAGGCATACCGCATCGAGGGCCTGGTGCTCTCACCGCCGGGGTGAAGGTCCTCGGCGAGGGCTCGCAGCCGGGCAACAGGACGCGGGCCCGGGGGCGCACACGTCTGCGGGATCCACCGGGTACAAGCTCGGTATCTTTTCCACCCGCCACAGGTTCACCCCGGATGGCGCGAGGTCGCCGGGGAGCGACAGGCGCAGGTCGAGGAGCACCTCGTCGGGCCGGTCGGGGTGCTGCTCGACCACCCGCGCGTAGGATGGGCCATCGGGGTCGTCCCGCAGGATCCCGTAGTTCCGGAGCACGTTCCCGGTGACCACCTGCAGGTCCGCGTCGCCGACCACCGCGGCGTAGATCGGCCCGGTGGCGGTCTGCTCGAGCGACCAGAGGTGCTCCACCGTGCCGGCCAGGTCGTCCACGTGCCACGCCACCACCCGGGACGTGGGCGGCGCGTCCGGCCGATCGGTGTACGGCGTGGCCCCGTTGTTGTGGTTGTCGAACACGAGCAGGGTGCCGTCGGGGTGCAGCTCGGGCGCGTGCTGGTGGTAGGCCCAGCTCGGCGTGCCGACGGGCCGGAGCAGCCGATCGGCCCACGGCGGGCGCCATCCGGCGGGGTCGCCCAGGATCCACCGCAGCGACCCATCGGGGTTCAGCTTGACCAGGGCGTCCTGGTGCCGGAGCGACACGACCACCCCGCCATCCCGCGGGTCCACCGCGAACCCGTTGGCGTGGGCCCAGTCCAGCCCGAGCTCCGTGCTGTCGAGGCCGTTGTAGCCAAGGCGGGTGGGGTCGAGCAGGTCCGCCATGGACTGCAGCTGGCTCACCTGGCCCCGATCGTCGAACCACACCACCAGCTGGTCGCGCAGGTCCGCCGGGCCTCCAGGTGTGGGATCGGCGTACGACCTCGGATACTCGGGCACCGAGCGGGTGTCGGACGACAGCGACACGAACCGGTTGTCGGGCAGCGGCACGAGCTCGTGATGAAGCCCATCGGGCACCGCCAGCGGCACCGCCGCAAACTCCGACGGACCGATGTGGCGCCGGACCCGACCGCACAGATCCCGCTCGATCAGGTCGCCCGCCACCAAGCCGAGCAGCGTGCCCTCCGGACCGACACGCAGGTCGCCGACGGGCGGGTCGGCCTCGATCCACAGCACCGGCTCGAGCGCAGGATCCAGCACGACGATGGCGCTCGGCACGCCCTCGTCGTTCGCCCGCAGGCCGAACAGCAGGAACCCGGGCTCCACCGCCTCCGGCACATGGGCGAGCACCTCGACCCGCGGTGCGGCCGCAGGGAACGGAGGCGTGGTGAACGTCAGCGGCGCCGAGGGCCGTGCGTCGGGAGCGTGCGCCACCACCGTGATCGACCGGTCCCCGCCGAGGCCGAGCAGCGGCAGCTCGTGCACCTCGGACACCCGCTCAGAGCGCACCGTCCAGGCCGTTCGACCGTCATCCACGTCGAGGGTGACCGGCACACCATAGGGGGCCTCCACCCGTACCCACTGCACGCCGTAGACCCCCACCGAGGGCACGTCCAGCGCCTCGAGCTGCGGCCGCCACCGAGTGGGCTCGGCGCACCCCATCGCCGCCAGCGCCAGCACCGCTCGAACCATCGATCCCCGGTCGCGCCAGGACCCGCTATGGTATCCGGCGTCGTGGAGTGCACATGAACCGTATCGTGCGCGACTGGATGACCCCATCTCCCTCCAGCGTGAGCCCCGATCTGCCACTGGACGAGGTGGTGGACCGGATGTATCAAGGCAGCTTCCGCCACGTGCCGGTGGTGGAGGGCGGGCGCGTCGTGGGATTGATCTCCTACACCGACCTGATCCGGGTGGGGTTCGGCGACGATCTCCCGTCCAATGAGGGTTGCGCCCGAGACGTGATGGTCGGCCCAGTGGCCACCACCACGCCCCAGACGCCGCTCGCCGAAGCCGCGTCGCTGATGCTCGCCGAGAAGTACGGCTGTCTGCCAGTGGTGCAAGGAGATCAGCTCGTGGGCATCCTCACCGACACCGACTTCGTGCGCGGCGTCGCCGAGGGCCGCTGATGGCGAAGAGCTCCGACGCCGCGCTCGAACGGTTCGTCGACACCGGCGAGGCCATCGTGCGGGAGGGCGACACCGGCCGCGACATGTTCGTGATCCAGTACGGTCGGGTCGAGATCCGCAAACAGGTCAATGGCAGCGACGTGGCGCTCGCCTCCCTCACCAAGGGCGACTTCTTCGGCGAGATGAGCCTGCTGGAATCCCTGCCCCGCGACGCCGACGCGGTGGCGGTGGCCCCCACCAAGCTGCTGGTGATCCAGCCCGGTGGCCTGCTGCTCCGCATCCGCCGCGACCCCACCTTCGCGTTCGAGATGCTGAACAAGCTCTCGAGCCGGCTCCGGCGGCAGAATGCCCGCTTGGTGCGGGCGATCGAGGCGAAGGGCATGACCAGCACCCGCGAGATCTTGTTGTACAAGCCCGACACGCTCCCCGGCGAGGCGAGCGAGTGAAGATCCGCGTGCGTGAGGAGCGGGTGCTGGTGATCAGCGATCTGCACCTCGGCAACCCGTTCTCGCTGGCCGCCATGCGGATGCACGACTTCCTCGACTACGTGCGCGAGGGCGGCTGGAGCCTGATCATCAACGGTGACGGCCTCGAGATCCTCCAGGCGAGCTTCACGGCGATGGCGGCACACTCACTCGACGTGGCGCAGCAGCTGACCAAGCTCCAGCGCGCGGGCTGCAACGTGTACTACGTGGTTGGAAACCACGACATCACCCTCGAGCACCTGCTGCACACCTGGCTCGGCGAGCACATCTGCCCGTTCCTCAACGTGTGGAGCGGCGAGGCCCGAATCCGGGTGGAGCACGGCCACCTGTACGACCCGTTCTTCGTGAACTACCCGCGCCTGTACAGCCTGGCGACCATGGCGGCCGCACCCCTGCTGCACGTGTCGCCCGACGTGTACCGCGTGTGGAGCGGCTACCAGCGCATGAAGGAGTCGGCGCGGGAGTGGGCGTTCCCAAACCGGCCCGGGCATGGCTCCGCGTTCACCGAGGCCGCGGAGATGCTCACGGGGCGCGGCTTCGATGCCGTGGTCTTCGGCCACACCCACAAGCCCGAGGTGGTGCGCTTGCAGGGGGGTGGCCTGTACATCAACTCGGGCAACTGGATGCGCGGCACCACGTTCGTGGAGATCGACCACGGCCGGGTCGCGCTCCGGCGGTGGCACCGCGGCGAGGTGCTCACACTGCAGGGGGGCGCGCCTCAGCTCCTGGTGGACGGGAGCCGCGGCGACCGCGGATAGTCGCCGGATCCGACACTTGGCATGCGTCGCCGCATCGGCGAAGAACCTGGTACGCTGCGCCATGCCGCTCACCTTGCTGCTCGCCGCCTTGGCCCACGGCCAGGATTACCGGTTCCCGACCGCCGACGCCCACTACGGCTACTGGTATCCGACGGCCTACTACGACCACGGCGGAGTGACCGACTGGGCCTGTGGCGGCATCACCTATGGAGGCCACCAAGGCAGCGACTTCGGCGCCGGCAGCTTCGCGGGCATGGACGCCGGTCGGGACGTCGTCGCAGCCCTGGACGGCACGGTGGAGCTGACCAATGACGGCGAGTTCGACCGGTGCACGACCGGCGATTGCTACGGCGGCGGCGGGTATGGCAACTACGTCAAGGTCCGCCACTCAGACGGGAAAGGCACGATCTACGCCCATCTCGCGCAGTGGTCCGTCGCGGTGTCGCCCGGCGAGTTCGTCACCTGCGGCCAGCACCTCGGGCGCATGGGCAGCTCTGGCTACTCCACCGGACCTCACCTGCATTTCGAAGTGCGGGGGCCGGCGGAGGAGCGGTGGGACCCGTTCGACGGTCCCTGCAGCGCGCCGCCGTCGTATTGGGTGGACCAAGGAGCCCACGGCGCCGTGCCCGGCCCCACCTGCGAGGGCCCTTCACCCCCGTGTGCGCCCGTCGGCACCCTGACCTGCGGCGACGTCGTGGTGTCGTCGAATGACGGCGCCGGCCACACCCAGCACGTGTGGCGCTACGGATGCGCCGAGTGGACCTACGCCGGACCGGAGATCGCGTGGGAGGTCGTGACGGACCGAGCCGAGCCGGTGACCCTGTCGCTCACCGGGCTCTCCGCCGACCTGGACCTGTACGCCCTGACCAATGCAGCCTGTGACGGGGGCGGCTGCATCGCGGGCTCGGTGGAGGGCGACGCCAGCGATGAGCTCATCGTGTACGACGCCGCCGCCGAGGTGCCGGTCGTGGCCGTGGTGGACGGGTGGGAGGGCGCGGTCAGCGGGTTCACGCTCACCGTCAGCTGCGCTGGTGGACTGCCCGGAGAGACCACCGGCACAACCGGAACCACCACGACGCCCACCACCGGAACGACGCCCAGCGGTGGCGACACCGGCGACACAGCCGAGCCTGTGTTCATCCCGCCAGTGCTCGACACCGACACCGGCGACACCGGCCCGGAGAGCGACGACCCGGACCCGCCCGATGACGCCCCCCCGCGTCAGTTCGACGAGGCCGCCACCCTGGAGCTGGACGACACCCTCATCACCGGCTGTGGCTGCGCTACCGGCGCCCCCGCCACGGGGTGGTGGACCCTGGCGGCGGTGGTGGGGTTGCGCCGCCGGGGCTCCGCGACGCGCTGACCCCCTTCAAGAGCGCACCGAACCGGGCGTCGATCTCCTCGAGTGCCCGCCGCAGCCCGCCGCGGGAGAGGCAGTTCTCCGCCGGACGGATGTAGACGAACTCCCAGCGTGACCGTCCGGTAGCGGGATCGGGCACGAGCCAGGTGCCGCCCGCCTCGATCCACGCCAGCACCTCGGCAGCGACCGGGTCGGAGGTCTCTCGCAGGGCCTGGAGGAGCAGGGTGCGGGTGGAGCGCGCTGCGAGGTGGGGGTGGGTGCGGAGCGCCACGCGGACGAACGGTCCGAACCCGGAGGACCCCGCGCGCACCCGGCTGAGGTTCTGCGCCATGGTGAGCACCGGCCGATGGGACGGGGTGCCCAGGTGCAGCGGCGACACCAGCTCGACGTCGAACCGTGGCCAGAGCGAGCGTGACGCCACGTCCAGCGTGAGCCGAAGGGCACCGGTGGGCTCCACCCGCGCGGCCAGCCCGCGGAGCACGATGCGCCGGGCCCGGGACTCGCGCGCGCCCAGCTCGGTGGCCATCACCTGTGGGGAGTGACCGATGGCGTGGGCCGCCGGACCCGCACGCACGCTGGGCTCCCAGTCGAACACCTCGTCGCACAGCGCGAGCAGGGCCGCAGCGGGGTCGGCGTCGACGGAGATCGGCTGCCAGGTGCAGGCGTGGAGCAGGATCGCCCGGGCCGCGGCGCGGCGTACGTCGGGCGAGAGCCCACGCACGCGCTCGCTCGCCCGGAGGAAATACCAGGTGCTGAGCAGGGAGTGGCGTGGACGCCCCAGCGCGTGCTGCTGCTCGATCCACGACGCCACTCCGGGCTCGGCGGCGGCGCTGGTGATGCCGGCGACCGCAGTCCGGCAGGTGGCGACGAGGGCACGACCGGCACCCTCGATGGCGCCCCCCACCGCCCCCAGCTCCCGGGCGACCGCATCGTCCCCCTGCAGGGCGCTCGCCGCGATGGCGCGGGGAAACAGCACCATGCCCACGTCGTGGAACAACGCCGCGATGCTGAACGCCGAGGCCAGGTCCAGCGCGCGACCGGTGGGATCGGCGGCCGAAGCGCCGGCCACCAGATGGGCCTCGATCGTGCGATGCCCGCCATCGCCGCCTACCGGCTCGATGGACAGCACCATGTGCCCGGCCATGTACAGCTCGAGCACGTGCTGCAGGTGGCCGGCGGCGAACAGATAGCCATCGGGATTCGCGCTACGCCCGACGGTGCGCAGGTGGGCGCGAACGTTGAGCCCGGCCGGCACGTGGCGCCCGGCATCGAACACCACCAACTCCTGGAGCGCGGCGGCGAGGTCGCTGGGCTGCAGCGCATATTCGAAGGCGCCGTCGAACCCATACAGCCGGTACCGCAGCGCCTCGCGCACCACGTAGGCGATGGCCTCGCGCACCTGCCACGGCGGCGGATTGGACCCGTCGGTGGCGGACGGCAGCGCGCACAGGCAGCGGTGGGCGAACCACAGGCGGAGCCAGTTCTTCACGCTGGTGGTGCCGGTGTTGGCCCGCCGGTCGGGGTGGAGCAGCGGGGCGCCATCCCCCACCCACCCGGCCAGCAGCACCGCCAGGTCGGTGCGCACGACGGCCGCGAACGTGCCCCACAGCGCCTCGTCCGAGGCCGTGGTCTGCCCGTCGGCGTGCAGCTGATCGTGGGCCACCCGGTGGGCGGCAGCGGCCAGGCCGAGCACCCGGGTGAGCCGCAGCTGGTCTTCGGTGCCGCTGTCGTCGAGGGTGGCGCGAGGATGGGCCACACCGGAGAGCAGCCGCGAGGCCCCGAGCACGCGGGCCGGCGCCGCACTCCGCCCAGACCGCAGCTCCCGATGCAGCGCCTCCAGCAACGCCGCGGTCATCGCGAACCGGGGCAGCCCAGATGCCTCCGCGAGGCCCGCGCCAGGGCCGAACACGCGATTCGTGGTCGCGCAGGCCAGGTGCTCCGCCACGTCGGCGAGGGCCTCATGGTCGGCATCGTCGGCGAGCCAGCGGGTGAGTCGCCGGGCCTCGACACACAGCCGGTCGGCCCACCCGTCCACCCGGTCGAGCACCGAGGGCAGGTCCAGCTCGAACAACGGTGCCGCGTACAGCGCGTGGCGCACCTGGCCGAGCGCATCCCGCGCCGCCGCCAGGTGTGTGTTCCGCTCCACCCGCGCCAGCAGACACGCCGTGCGGTCCACAGCGGAGGTCCACTGCTCATTGGCAGCCAATCGATCGAGAAACAGCCCCCGCTGCGCCTTGTCGAGCAGTCCACGCCGCTCGCCGACCCCGAGCACCACGACCAGCATCGAGGCATCGGGCAGCGGATCGAGGCGGAGCACCAGCGCATCCCCGTCCTGACGCACGGTCCAACCCTCGGTACCCCCCCAGTGCGCGCGGGCCAGGTCGATTCCGCCCCGGGCGTCGCCCACCTCGTCGGCCGGTCCCAGGGGCGCCGTGTGCCAGGGCCTCAGCGTGCTCACGAGCACCCCCCGCGCCAACAGGTGCCGGTGCAGGAGGGTCGCCAACACGGCCCCCACATCGCCCGCGCTGTCGACCGCCTTCACCAGCCGCTGCGGAAAGATGACGAGCGATGCCATGTACCGGCCGACGGGGTCGTCGGTGCTCACAGGTCGTCGTCCGTGTAGCGGAGGTCGAGGGACCGCAGGAGCTCGTGGATGTCGAGCGGCTTGCGCACGATGTCTGGAAAGGTGGTCCCAGGCCCACAGTCGGCGCCCCGGAACAGCGGCAGCAGCTCATCGTCGAACCCGCTCACCGGCACCACCCGAGCGGCTCGGTTGCTGGCCAGGATCGACGCGTTCAGTTGGGCTCCGAGGGCGATCTCCCAGCCGGCGATGCGGTCGGCGAGCACCAGCGCGTATTGCTGGGGAGCCTCGCCGCGGCGGAGCCACCACAGCAGGCTCGCGCCAGCCCAGCGGGGTCGGTCCGCCCGGCCCCCCAGCGGCCCGGTCCCCGGCACGGGGAACATCTGATCGAGGATGATCCGGTCATAGATGCGGGTGTGCAAGGCGGCCACCGCGGCCTGGAAGTCGTGGGCCCAGTGCACTGCGTGGCCGAGGCCGCGCAGCACATCCTCCTCGTAGGCCACCGTGTGCGGCTCGTCGTCAATCCACAAGATCTGCAATGTGCGGTCAGGCATTCGTGGTCGTCGGTTGCGTGAGGGGAAGGTGGAACTGGAACACCACATGGTACGGCGAGCGGTCGTCCACACGCGAGTGGTGGATGCCGGCCTGGAGCTCACAGGTGTGCACCAGATCGCCCCCATGGGCACGCACGATGGCCCGCGCGAGCGGGAGGCCAACCCCCTCACCCGCGATAGCGCGAAACGGGTCGTATCGGCCCACCCGGGCCCCCACTTCGTAGATCGTGTCGCGGTATTCCTCAGGGATCGGCGTGCCGAAGTCCTCCACCGTGACCACCAGCCGGTCGCCCTCGACCCGCGCGCCGAGGGTCACGGGTCGGGAGAGGTAGGTGTACTTCCGCGCGTTGTCCAACAGGTTCGACACCACCAGATCGATGCCCTGTTCATCCATCGGCACGGACAGTCGGCCCGGCAATTCGAGGTCGAGCTTGAGCTGCTGGGACCGCAGGCCGAGTGCTGGGCGGTACCGGGCGGCGCAGTCCGACAACAGCCGGCCTACATCCACCGCCTCCCACCGCGGCTCGAAGCCCTGCGCCCCATCGGTGATCGACAGCGTGCGGTGGGTCTCGCTCCACAGTCGGATGGCCTCGATGTCGCGAGCGATCTCCCGCTCGAGGTCCTGGGGGTCGCGCTCGGTGCGGGCCCGCCCACGGAGCATTCGCAGGGTGAGCTTGGCGGTGCTCGCCAGCCCCTGCACCGGCCCCCGGATGCTGTGCCGGAACACCGCCGACTGGTGCAGCCACTCCTCGCGCACCGCCTCGCCGATCAGCACCACCCCCAGCTCCCGGGCGAGGAGGTCCAGCGCATCCCGGTCATCCGCCGTGAACGCCAGCTTGTGGGTGAGAACCACGTGCCCATGCACCCGGGCGCCAGCGCCACGGCTCACGCTCGCCGCGATGCCGTGCACGGGACGACGGGGCCCGGCGAAGGGGTCATCGGCCGCCCAGCCCCACGCCTCGGTGCCGTTCCGCTCGGATTCGCCCCGCAGCTGGGAGCGCAGCTGGACCGGGAACCCATGGGACGCAGGATCGGCGAGGAGGGACCGACCATCCCGCCCACGCGCGACCACCGCCACCTCGCACTGGGAGCGGATGTGGTGCGCGCTCCACTCCCGGGCCTCGCGGACGAGCGCCGCGGTGAACTCGGAGGCGGCGACCCGGGACAAGCGCTCGCTCATCGCGTTGAGGCTGTCGAGCAGGGTGATCCTGCGGCGACGGGCCAGGCTGAGGCCGAGCGCCGCGACGGCGGAGGCGAGCACCGCGCCGTGCACGGGCAGGAGGAGCCGGTCGGGGGTGACCGCAGTCACCAGCGCGAAGGTGCGCCCGCTCCACTCGGCCCGGGCGGCGAGCCACGACCGCACCGTGGGCAGGTCGAGCGCCGCCGAGAGCCGCGCCACGGGCTCGCCCGCCAGGCCCCGGCCGAGGGCGCTGGGGTTGGGCGCTGCGAGGTCGGTGACCAGTGCTGGGCTCACCACCGCGCCGCGGAGCACCCGGGCCGCGGGCGAGCCCGGCTCGACCCGGAGCGGTGCGCTGATCACGGGCCAGCTGGCGGTGAGTGCTGGGTGCACCGCGCCCTCGAACACGAGCACCGCGGCCTGGGGAGGTAGCGCCTCCGACAGCGCCTCTCCGCACGCTGCGATGGGGTCCGTCGCCTGGAACACCCGGGCCCGCACCCGGTCCGCGACGGAGCTGGCGTGGGCTGCCAGCAGTCGGGATGCGGCCGCGGCCACGGCTACGGCGGACGCTGGAACCGACGTGGTGCCGAGGAGGAGCACCTGCCCGTCAAGGTCGGCGTGGGTCAGCGGCACCACCGCCATGCGAGCGCCCGACCGGTGCCACTCGGTCCTGAGCACGCCCTCCGGCGGGACGTCGGCGTGCTCAGCAGCGCGGTGTTGCCCGCCCTCATGGGCCACCAGCAACACGGCGCCGGTCGCGTCGGCGAGCGTGGCGAGCGAAGCCAGCACCTCCTGGTGCGCGCGATGCACGGGCAGGTCAGGCTCCAGCAGACCCGCCAGCCGCGCGACCTCGTCCGCCCAAGCGGCGGGCTCGGGTCCGCCCTCCACTACAGCCCCCACCGCCGCAGCCGCCCGTCGGCACGGCGGAGCTGATCCACGAGGGACCCGTCGGTGCCGAACAGGTGGCGGGAGAGCCAGTCGCGGAGGAGGGGGTCGGTGACCAGTGCCCGGATGTCGGCCGAGGCCTGCGGCGGCGGGGTGGGACGGCGCGCGGCCTCGCCCAGGCGCGCCCACCAGCCCGCGTCGCGGCGTGCCATCAGCGAGCGCAGGTTTGGCCACCGCTGGGTCGCGGCGAGCCAGTCCGCCAGGCAGGGGTCGGGCGCAGTGGAGCCCTCGAAGGCCAACACCAACCGGTAGGCATTGATCACCCGCTTGATCAGGCGGGGGTTGGCGAAGATCGGGGATGAGAGCGCGGCGCACAGAGCCTCGGCGTGGGCGTGGCTCTGACCCTCCTCCGAGTCACCGAGCAGGGCCCCGACGAGCCCCTCCACCGCTGCATGCGACGGCTCGGGCACCCGGAAGCTCATCGGAAACAGCTTCTCGAGGAATCGGTTGCCGTCGTAGTCGGGCAGCTTCGCGTACCGGAACCGCACGGCCTGGGTGAGGATCGCCCGGTCCATGGCGAACACGAACACACAGGGCAGGCGGTCGTCTGACACCAGAAATCGCACCTGGTCGAGCAGGGCCATGGCCTGGTCGGGGCTGCACCGGTCGAGGTCGTCGATGAACACCACCGGCACGCGGGGCACGCCGTCCGGGAACTCGCCGCCGCGGTCTGGGTCCAGCGGCCAGCCGTGGCGGAGGATGCGGGCCAGCAGCCGCAGCAGCACCTCCTGGGCGCCCAGCGTCGGCAGCTCGGCCTCGGCCACTCCGACATACCCGGCGAGCACGCTCTGGCTCGTCGCCGCCCGCCCGAACAGCGTGCGCAGGCCCGGTAGTCCAACCGAGGAGGCCGCACCATCCACCGCATGTCGGCCAACGGCCTCGGCCGCCGCCAGCGCACACCCGAGCAACGCCGTATCCCGGCGATCCGCGGCCCGGTCTGCCGGCATCGACGCCCAGACCGCCCGCACGAGCCCTGGCAGCAGGCCATCCGCGTCGGCATGCCGCCAGGCCTCGAACCACACTGAACGAGACGGCGCGGTCCAGGTCCAGTCGCGGCGGGATTCAGCCGTGGGGGCCGACAGCTCCAGCTCCCGCTGCACCATGCGGAGCACCGTGGTCTTGCCGCTGCCCCAGTCGCCGGTGAGCAGCACCGGTGAGGGCCAGAGGCCGAGCGGCTGATCGAACGCCTCCCCCACCATGGCGGCCTCGTCCGGTCCGCCCACGTGCTCACTGCGGGACAGGTAGCGAGGCAGCGCGAGGGTGCGCAGCATGCCCGCGATGCGGACCGCGAACGCCTCGAACCCCTCCAGCTGGAGGTGGACGCGGCGCTCGGGCGCATCGTCCAGCGGACGGGGGATTGTGGACGGGGAGTCGGGCAACACAGACCTCACTCGGGCGGCACCCTATCCCGAACCGACCGCCACCCCGCTGCGAGGTGGGTCATCCAATATCTACGGGCCGGCTGCGTTGACCCGAGCACACCACTGGGAGCCACCATGCGACACCTCGTCTTCGCGCTCGCCCTCGCCCTCGCCGCCGCCCCTGCCATGGCCCAACCCCTGCACGACGGCCCTCCGGATGCCGAGCAGCGCATCGCCCACCTCACCGACCAGCTCGACCTCGACTCCGCCCAGGCCACACGGGTGGCCGCCGTGCTCGAGGCCGCTCATGAGGCGGGGCGCGCACTCCACACCGCCCACCGCGAGGCCCTCGCCGAGCTGACCGCTGCACGGGACTCCCGTGACGAGGCCGCGATTCGGTCCGCACTGGACGCGCTGGACGCCAGCCGCGAGGCCGCCGAGGCGGAGCGCCGCGCCACCCTCGACGCGGTCAACGCCGAGCTCAGCCTCGTGCAGCAGGCCGAGTTCGCGCTCGCCCAGCACGCGCGGCGGGAGCGCCGAGGCGAGGCGCTGGAGCGCGTGGGCGACCGGCTGCGGGCCGAGGGAGGACGACAGCGCGGTGAGCGCGAGAGCGGCGAGCTGTCCGGGCTGTCCGGGCTGTAGTCGGAGGGCCCCCCAGGCGTCGCCGCGCCTCGCGACGCCGTGGGGTCCGCGACTACCGGTACTCCTGGCTCATCGTGTAGTCGACCCGGGCCTGGAATGCCCTCAACCGGCCATCGTCGTCGAGCAGGGGTGGAACCGACCCCTCGTAGCGCACGGGCTCGCGAGTCTCTGTCGCAAAGGTGAGCCGCATCGTGGGCACGACGGCGCGAACGAGCAGATGGGTGGCGTCCATCCGGAACACGGTGTGCTCGCGGTCCGCGTGGTCCAGGCGGACCTGGAACCCGTAGGTGCGGGCATCGGAGAGCACCGGAAAGCGCAACGGCAGCGACTCGCCCGCCACGAGCCCGTCCCAATGGTTGAGCACGTACCCGAACAACGTCGGCCCCGCGTGCACCGGGGCGCCAGGGCCTTCGGTGGCGCGCGTGGTCTCCCCATCGACCGTCACCTCGATCGACAGCTCCCCGCCAGGGTGGACCTCGACGCTTCCCACGAGTCCCGTCTGACCGTGCAGTTCCTCGAACCGCGTGAGCGTGTAGGCGGCGTCGTGAGTCGCCTGGTGCAGCACGACCCCGTCGCCGGCCAGGTCGTAGGTCAGGTGGGTGGACACGTTGCCGGCCCCGGTGTCGCGAACCCACCGCTCGTAGCGGAACGCGCCCTCGGCGTCCGCCCCCTGTGGTCGCACATCGCCGTTGTAGATCAAGGTGCCGAGCGCGGCCGGCGCGGTCGCCAGCTGCTCGAGGTGAGACGCGTCGCCATGGGCGAGCGGGTGGGCGGTGATGCCCGCGCAGCCAGCCAATGTGAGCACGAACGGAAGGACGCCGAGAATGGTGTTGAGGTTCATGCACCCAACATACGGACCCGCCGTCGGCGCCGCTTTCGCCGTTCGTGCCCGTCCGTTGTCCGATCGTGCCGATAAGGGCGGTCACGATGAGACCACTCCCGCCCGGCTCCATCGCCGTGTCCAACGTCCGCCCCGCGGTCGACGCCTCCTGTGCGCTCGGCGTCGGGCAGGCGGCGCTGGACCCGCTCGGGCTGACCCGGGAGCGGTTGGCCGACCCCAGCGCCTGGGTGTCCGGCGCGACGACCTACGCGCACCTCGAGCTGGTCGCTGCACACCTCGGCGGTGAACCCAGGCCGTTCGCCGCATTCCTGGTGGACGCGGCGCGTCGGTACACCCTGGCCAGCCTGGGCGTGGTGGGCTTTGCCTGCAAGACATCCGCAACGCTGGGCGAGGCCCTCGGCCATCACGGCCGGTTCCAGCACCTGACGAACCGAACGGCGAGCTACGAGGCCAAGCGCCAGGGCGACTCGCTGATCGTCGAGGAGCGACGCCCCGGTCCGCCGCGCCCGGGAGCCTTGTGGATGTCGGACTACACGGGACTCGTGGCGGCGCAGCTGATCACCGAGGTGGCCCAGGGGCGGGTCGTGGTGCAGGCGCTTCACAGCCGTCGCGCCGACCTCGACCCCGTCGAACGCGCGACGCTCGAGCAGTTCCTGGGCACTCGGGTGCACACCGGGCACACTCGGGCCGGCATCGTCCTGCCAGCAACGGCGCTGGCCCTGCCGATGCCGCGGGCCGACGTGGAGCTCCGCGCCTACTTCGGAGAGCTCCTTGCGCGCGCGTCCCACATCGACCCCGACGTGCCGGAGTTCGCTGCCTCGGTCCACCGCGAGGTCAAGGCCGCACTGGCCGAGGGAACCCCGTCCGCGGAGGCGGTCGCCCGTCGCCTGATGCTGAGCCGTCGCACACTGCAGCGTCGCCTGGCCGCCGACGGCACGAGCTTCGATGCGGTGCTCAGGTCCACCCGCCACCGCCTCGCGCGGGCGCACCTGGCGGACCGGTCCTTGTCCCTCGGCGAGGTCGCGTACCTGTTGGGCTACCGCGAACAGTCGTCGTTCTGGCGCGCATTCAGACGGTGGGAGGGTGCGACGCCCGCGGCCTGGCGTGCGGCGCAGCGCGTACCGGAGTCCTCGGAGGAGTGACGGCACCCGGCGCGCCTCACTCCCAGGGGATGTCCGGCGACTGCGAATCGAGGCGGTCCATGGCGTCGGTCCACTTCGGCGGGAAGTCGTCGTCGTCGTCGACGGTCCAGATGGCGGAACGCACGCCGTCGATGACCGCGCTCGACTCCACCATGGCGTCGAGGTGCGCGCCGGAGGTGACAAACCGCATCATGCTGTCCTCATCCTGCCAGATCGTCAGGGTCCAGCGTGTGCGGGACGTGAGACGGATCCGCAGGGACCGTCCGATGAACCCCTCGTGCCGGTCCTGCTGGTCCTTGATCGCATCGAGGTGGGCCGCGAACGCGGCTTGCTCGCCCTGAGCGATCCGGGTGTGGGTGATGGCGGCGAGGAACGGGCCCTCCAGCTCCACCCCGTCGTCGAAGCCGGGGCCATCGAACGGCGCGGCGACACACCCGTGGAGGAAGAACAGGGCGGCGGCGAGACGTGGCATGGACATCAGACGCTCCGGGGAGTGACGACGGCGAAGATCAGGCGATCGAAGGTGAGGCCGGTCTTCGAGGAGGCGAAGTCATCCAGCTGGCCGTAGGGCCGGACCCACAGCGGGTCTCCGAGACCCACATCGCGCTGCAGGGTCACGACCCACCGGTGCTCGTCGCCGGAGTGCACCTCGATGTAGGTGTAGGCCCCCGCGGAGACCACACGGGTGGCAGCACCCTCGAACGGCGCAGGCACCACGGCACGGGCAGCCTGCAGGAAGCCAGGGGCCCCCTGAGCGGACCCGGCGTCGGGGGACGACGGCGCGCCAGCACAAGCGGCGAGCACCCACAGGACCATCACGGCGCGCATGTTCTCTCCAGAGAGGAAGTTCCCCTCCGAACTATCGCCGGTGCCCGGCGGCGCTCCTGACACTCCACGCCACCGGTTGGCAGTTCACGTCAGTGGGTGCTGCGCCACGCGCCCGGCGTCTGACCGCACCACCGCACGAAGGCGCGGTGGAAGCTGCTGTGGTCCGAATACCCCACCAGCAACCCGATCTCTTCGATGGCGAGCTCGCCTGCCGCGAGGTGGGCGCGCGCCAGCGCAAACCGCGTCTCGCCCACCAGATCGCTCCACACCACCCCCACCGCTGACAGCCGTCGTTGCAGGGTACGGGGTGAGGTGTCGAGCGCCTTCGCGACCCGGGCGAGCTCGGAGCGACCGTGGGGCAGCCCCTCGGTCAGGACAGCACGGATCTGCTCGATGAGCGGAGCGACGGCTGGCAAGTCCGCAATGATCGCGTCCGCGTGGCGATGCAGCACATCCCGCAGGCCCGGGTTCGGGGTGAGTGCGGGTCGGGACCAGGCCTGTGCGTCGTAGATCGCGGCGTCACGATCCTGGTCGAAGCGCACGTTCGGCCCGAACGCCAGCTGGTGGGCCGTGCCGACCGCTGGGGCCGAGCGTCGAAGCTCCACCCGGGTCGGGTATGCGTCGCCACCGACCACCCACCGCATCCGGTAGGCACAGGCCGTGAGCGCATAGTCCGCGTACATCGACGGAATGTCGCCACCCATCGCATGGTGGACGCGCATCGTGCCGCCGCCCACCTGGGTGCGTTCGACAGAGACGCGGACAGAGTCGTTGACGATGGCGAACACCGTGGACAGCAGCTGCACCGCGTCGCCCAGGGTCTCGGCGTTCGCGCACAGGTAGTCGATGACCCGGTACGCACCCCAGGGGAGCTCGAGCGCCGCGTGCACCGGCAGCTCGGGCTCGCCCGACCGGTCGATGGCGTCGAGCCACAGGGCGTTCACCTGCGGCACCGGCAGCCGCGCGTCCGGGTCGGCGAGGGTCACCTCGGTGAGCTGATGGTCCGCGAGGAGCTGGGCGCGATCGACCGCTCGGCGCTCCGCCGCCTCGACCATGGCGCGGGTGCTGGTGACTTGGATTCGGGGACCAGATGCGGGCAAGTGGCCACCGGGGTGCGAGCCGAACAGCATAGCCAGTCGCTCACCGACGCGTCCGCGCGATCGGTGGAACAGCCGGCGCGTCGGGGTGCGTTAACCGCCCAGGATGCGCCATCCGCTGCTGCGCCTGATCCCCCTGTTCAACGGGGCATGGGGATGGGTCATCGCTGCCACGGGGGGGCTCCTCCTCGGCACCGGGCTGAACCTGGCCGGTCCGTGGCTGGTGTCCCAGGCCATCGACGTCGACCTTCCCGCCGGGGACATCGTCGGTCTGCAGTGGCGGGCAGCGGCCTACCTCGGCGTCGTGGTCAGCACCTTCGCCCTGACCTATGCGGCCCGGCTCGGCATCGAGTGGGTGGCCCAGCGGGCCATGGTGCGGCTGAAGAACCAGCTGTTCGACCACCTCGTGGAGCACGACCTCGCGCTGCACGACACCCACCCCTCCGGCACGCTGATCACCCGCGTCCAAGGCGACACCGAGGCCCTGCGGGTGCTGCTGTCGGAGGTGGTGCTGGCCGCCCCGGCCGACACCACCCTGCTGGTGGGCATGTTCGCCGTGATCATGCTGAACGCCCCCGACATCGCCCTGCCGGTGTTCGGCGTGCTCCCCCTGTACGGCCTGGCACTCGCCGTGTTCCGC
>JBLFXJ010000113.1:0-20584 GCA_047609825.1 Myxococcota bacterium | reverse complement strand
CCCCGGCGTCGACACGTCGCGGTTCGTGATCTCGGGCCACTCCCGAGGCGTCACCACCGTGTGGACCGTGGCGGGGGCGTCGTTCGACGGCGACGTGAGCAGCTGGTGCGACGGCTGCACGCCCGACCAGCAGGCGCTGTTCACCGACCTGGCGGACCCCCGCGCCGTGGGCGGCATCGGGCTCGCCGGGAGCATCCGTCGGTCGATGTTCGGCGATGAAGGACACGCATCAGTGGGTGTGCCGTTCCTCTCCCTCGCCGGGAGCGCGGACCCGGTGGGTCAGGAGGAGCAGTTCGACACCACCGCGGGGGTGGACCTGACCTGGGTGGAGCTGGAGGGCGGCTGCCACCAGACCTTCGCGCTGGGCACCTGCTCCACGCTGCCCACGGAGGACGGCTGGTCGATCACGGCCACCTACGCGTTCGCGTTCGCCCGGCACCACCTGCTCGGCGATGCCTCGGTGGTGCCGATCCTCGACGGCAGCGAAGTCGTGGACTCCCGCGCGGCGCTGAAGCACCACGACTGAGGGAGACCTAGCCCCGGTCCCAGATGTCGTGGAGCTGCTCGTGCTTCTCGAACATCTTGCGGGCTGCGTCGTCCGCGGTCTGGATCTTCGCGCCCTTCTCCCGGGCGCGCTCCACCAGCTTCTGCATCATCTTCCGAGCCACGCCGCGGCCCTTGGCCTGGTCGCGGATCCGGGTGTCGTCGATCCGGAACAGCTTGGGACCGACGCGGGTGTACTTGAGCTGCGCGACGGGCTTGCCTTCGTGCACAGCGCTGATCACACCGCCGTTGTCGGTCTTCTCATGGTTGATCTCCAAGGGGCACTCCTGTGTGGTTTCGCCGGGAACATGTACGCGATTCGTGCACCGGTCACTCACCGGATCCTTACACTCCTCAGCCGAACCAGGCCCACGCACCCAGTGCCACCATCGACGTGACGGTCGCCGCGAGCGTGAGGCCCGCCATGGCGCACCCTGCCGCCAGCGCGGCGCTGCTCGCGCTCGGCATTCGGCTGACGGTGGGGGCCGGCCGAGGGCGCGAGGGCGGGGGGAGGAGCGTGGGCGGCGAGGGCACGGCGCGCACCACGTCGCCAGGCACCAGCCGTGCTGCGAGGCCCACCGCGTCGGCCGCCACCTCGCCGAGATCGCGGGTGGGCTTCGGGAGCTCCTCCACGTGTCCGGTCGCGCCGAGACCGGGCGCCGAGGGCAGGCCGAGCGAGCCCTCCGAGATCACGCGCCCCTCCAGCGGTCCCGTCACGTCACCGTCCACCGTAACCGGCCATGCCCGGGCCCAGCTGCGCAGCGACGGGCCCGACAGATCGTCGAGCATGGCATCGCACCGCTCGGAGACCTCGGCGGCGGTGGGACGGCTCGCGGGATCGTAGCTGAGGCAGGCGCCCACCAGGTCCCGCAAGGCTGGCGGCTGGTCGGTCAACCGGGCCACCGCCTGGTGCACACGGTCGCTGAACAGGGTCTCGGACAGGGCGATCCGCGTGATCAGCCGCACGTCGCCCACGCCGAGGAACCGCTCGCCGGTGATGCCTTCATACAGCAGGCAGCCCAGGCCGAACACATCCGCCGGGCCCTGGGTGCCGCGGCTGAAGAACCGCTCTGGCGCCATGAATGGCACGCTGCCCACGACCAGGTCGCTCGCGGTGCGCGCCTCCCGGTCGGTCCCCTCGAAGTGCGCGATGCCGAAGTCGAGCAGCCGCACCTGGCCGTGCCGCCCGATGCGCACGTTGCTGGGCTTGAGGTCGCGGTGCACGATGCGGAGGGGCTCGCCGTCGCGACCGGGGGTCTCCCAGGCCGCGTGCAGGGCGGCCGCCACCTGCCCCACGAGGTCCACCAGGGCGCGGGCGCCGAGGGGTGGGTCGCAGCTGAGGCAGGCATCGAGGTCGGCGCCGTCCACGAACTCGGTGACCAGGGCCACCCGTCCGTCGAGCAGCACCAGGTCGTACACGGTGAGGATGTTCGGATGGTTCAATCGGGCGAGTAGCCGGCCCTCGTCCCGCAGTCGGCGCACCGCATCGGTGTCTGCGTCCAGGTCGACCCGCAGCACCTTCACCGCGACCGCGCTCTCGAGCCCGCCGCCCGACCGCATGGTGGCGCGGTACACCTCGCCGAATCCGCCGCGGCCCAGGCAGCGGCCGAATCGGAACGTGCGGCGGACGGTGAGGTCGAGCATGGGCCTTCGGATGGGTGACCGCGGATGGGCGACGTGCACAGTATCGCGGCGTCAGCCGTTCAGGGGCACCGGCGGTGGCACACCGACCTGACCCCGCCAGCGCAGCCAGTGGTCGACCAGCACCAGGCACACGGCGGCTTCGACGATGGGCACCGCCCGGGGCAGCACGCAGGGGTCGTGGCGCCCGCGGGGCGTGAGTGTGGTGGCCCGGCCGGCGTTGTCGACCGTGGCTTGCTCACGGAACACCGTGGCCACCGGCTTGAACGCCACGGACACCTCCACCGGCATGCCGTTGGAGATGCCGCCCTGGATGCCGCCGGAGCGGTTGGTGGCGGTGGCGATGCCGCGTTCGGCGTCGGGCACGAACACGTCGTTGTGGGCGAGCCCGGTCAGCCAGGTGCCAGCGAATCCGCTGCCTACCTCGACACCCTTCGCCGCGGGCAGGCTCATCAGCGCCTTCGCGAGGTCGGCGTCGAGCTTGTCGAACACCGGCGCCCCGAGCCCGGCCGGCACGCCGCGGGCCACGCAGCGGACCACGCCGCCCACCGTGTCGCCCTGCTTGCGGGCCGCCCGGATCCGCGCCTCCATCGCGGCGGCGGCCACCGGATCGGGGCAGCGCACGGTGGCGTGGGCCTCGACGGCGGCAGCGGTGACCACGGCGGGGTCGACGTCGGCCTGCACGTCGGCCACCCGGTCTACCCAGGCCACCACCTCCACCGGGCCGAGGGAGCGCAGCACCTGGCGGGCGATGGCCCCGGCTGCCACCCGCGCGGCGGTCTCCCGAGCGCTGGCGCGACCCCCGCCTGCCCACGCGCGCAGACCATACCGGGCGTCGTAGGTGAAGTCGGCGTGGGATGGGCGGTACCGGTCCTTGAACGGGAGGTAGGACTCCGGCTTGGCGTCGGTGTTGCGCAGCAGCAGCCCGATGGCCGTGCCCAGTGTGCGGCCTTCGAACAGCCCGGAGAGCACCTCCACCCGGTCGGCCTCGCCGCGCTGGGTGGTGATCGAGGACTGGCCCGGCCGCCGTCGATCCAGCTCGGCCTGCACCGCGTCGAGGTCGAGCACGAGCCCGGGGGGACAGCCCTCCACGATGGCCCCGAGGCCGCCGCCGTGGCTCTCTCCGAAGGTGGTGACGCGAAACAGGACGCCGGTGCTGCTGCCAGACATGGCGCTCCCGTATCAGGCAGGCGCCGCGGGCCCACCGAAGTTGGTCGGCGATGTGATGGCCTCGCGCGTCCCGGCTTCGCCGATCATCTGCCGCAGGGCGTCCGGCACGGCATCGCGTGGCGCGTCGCGGGTGCGCCGTGCCGCCTCGTCGATGGACTGCGCGAGCCACTGCCGGAGCAGCTCGCTGCCGGCCCGGAGCGGAAACCGGAGCTCCCCCCGCTCGGCGTGCTGGATCATCAGGTCTTCCCCGTCGGCCCAGGCGGCGGTGATCGCCTCGAGTGGCACCGAGATGCCCGCGCCGAGGATGCCGGCGACGAACAGTCGCCCCTTGCCCAGCTCGAGGTACCGCACCCGGAGCACGAGCATCGCGCCGAGCGGGAGCAGGGCGAGCTGGGCGGCCGCGGCGCTGGAGAGGGCGGTGATCAGCAGCATGAGCGCCGGATCCTCCAGGCTGAACACGGTGTTCAGCCCCACGAGCGCGGTCACCGAGACCCAGGCCACAGCCCCGCCCAGCGCCCACCAGCGGAACGCGTGGGGCGTGTGCAGGGTGAACAGCTCCACCCGCCACCCATCGTGCCTGAGGGTGAGGCCCAGCCCGTCGCCGTCATCCGGTGGATCGACCGGGAACGCGACCTGGGAGCTCGGCGCTGGCATCCCGCACCTCCCGCGATTGGGGTCGACCGACTTCGTTCCTGTATTCGACTGTCCCCAGCGGCGGACCTCCGGCACGCATCGGGAGCGGCTGGGCCTGGGCTCGGCGGGGGTTCGCGGGTGGTTCTGCGGACCGTCGATCCGCACGTTATCCTCGCGCCGGAGGGGGTCCATGCAGCGTCTCGTGTTGGTCTTGCTGCTCGCGGCAGCGGCCTGTAGCGGCGTGCCGAAGCCGGCGGCCCACTCCGATGTGAGCGATCTCAAGTCGCAGGTGGCCGGGCTGCAGGCGCTGCTCGACGAAGAGGTCGCCCTCCGTGAGGAAGCGGACGTCCAGCGCGACGCCGCCATCGCCGCCTTGCGGGACGGCGGCGAGCTCGGCCCATCGAGCATCGAGGCGCTCGGCCGGCAGGTGGAGGCCCTGGGCCAGCAGCTGCTGGTGTTGCAGGCCGCTGTCGAAGGCGCACGCATGTGGATCGACACTGTGGGTGAGCCGCTCCAGGGTCGCATCGCGACGCTGGACGCACGCGTCTCCGACATCCAGGCGAGCATCGCGCTGATCGATGGCCGGGTGTCGGGCACCGATGCGACGGTCGCCGCGATCGGCGCGGATGTGCAGGCCCTCGACGAAGACACGCGGGAGCTGCTCATCTATCTGTCGGTCGACCGCGCAACCGCAAGCGTGGTGATCGAGGGCGCGAACCTGCGCATCATCAGCGGTGGCGGGAGCACCGACGCCGCCCCCAACGGCCTCGGCAACCTGGTGGTCGGCTACGACGAGGGCGCGCCCGGCGACAAGACCGGCTCCCACAACATCGTTGTCGGCGGCGACCACGCCTATGTCTCCACCGGCGGCGTTGTGTTCGGCGAGGCGAATCGCGTGCAGGGCACCTCGGCCTCGGTGCTCGGCGGCGGGGGCAATACCGCTGCCGGCGACCTCTCGGTGGTGCTCGGCGGGTTCGACAACTCCGCCCTGAGCCCCGGCATCATCGTCCCGTGAGCTGGGCACGAGCCATCGCAGCGGCGGCCCTCGGGCTCGTCACGAGCCCCGCCCAGGCGGGCGTGTGGGTGCACGATCCGGGGTCGGCCTGGCTCCAGATCGGGTGGCGCCACACCGAGGCCTCGAAGGTGTTCACCGGCTCGGGCACCAAGGTGCCGATGGTGTCTCCCAAGGTGGCGGGTCGGCAGCTGGGCGAGCTGTTCGAGTCGGGCAAGTTCTCGGGCGATGAGCTGGCGATGTATGCCGAGGTCGGCGTGGTGAAGGGGCTGGAGGTGTACGGGCGGCTGCCCGTTCGCTGGGGCAGCACCACCTGGGACCTCCCCGGCCCCACGGAGCTGCGCCAGCAGAACTTCGGCCTCGGCGATGCGCTCGTCGGGGCTCGGGCGGGCGGCACCCGTGGCCCGGTGGCCCTGTCGCTCCGGGCCCAGGTGGGCATGCCGCTGTACGACAACCGGCCCGCCGTGCTCAACCGCGAGGCCGGCAACAGCGACTTCTATGACGACCGCCCTCCGCTCGGTCAGGGCACGGTCGACGTGGACCTCGGCGGCGGCGTGGGCGTGGGCTTCGGCCGTGGCTGGGCCCAGGTCGACCAGACCGTCCAGCTCCGGAATCGGGGCTACAGTACGGCGTTTCCGGGCACCGCCCAGCTGGGTCTGCGCGCAGCGCCGTGGCTCGCGGGGTTCGGCGAGCTGGGCTGGCGCCTCACCGTGGCGGATGGCTACCAGCCCACGTTCTTCCTCGACGAGTGGAGCAAGAGCCCGCTCGTGATCGACCGGCAACACCAGCTGGCGGTGGGCGGCGGGGTCATCGTGCAGCCCCTCGCGAAGCGAGACGGGCTGGAGAAGGGGCTGGGTGTGTCGGCTCGGTATGACTCGATCGTCGTCGGGCGGCGCGCTGCGGCCGTGCGTGGCCTGGGTGTGTCGCTCGTGTGGAGTCTGTGATGCGTGTCGCGCTCGCCTGTCTCGCGCTCATCGGCTGCAACTACGCCCCGGTCGAGTACAACGACTACGGCATCGCTCCCGGCGCCTTGGGCGCGTGGGGCGGGCCCACCGAGATCTGCGCCCCCGATCTGCTCGAGCAGGGCGACCTGTACATCGACGGGTTCTACCTCTGCCTCACCCGCAGCGACCTGGTGCCGATCGACGACCCGATCATCGTGCCGTGCACCGAGACTCCGGTCGACCCCGGTGGCAAGGCGATCCCGCCCAAGGGCGAGATCTTCTACGTGTTCGATGGCAAGAACGCGCGGGGCTACCCCATCGAGTGGCTCCGCCGCCGGGAGGCGATCCACGACACCCTGGGCCGGGTGCCGGTGCTCGTCAACTGGTGACCCTACATCGAGGGGGGCGAGGTCTTCGCCCGCGAGTCAGAGGAGCAGACATTCGAGCTGGGCGGTGTGTGGGGGGGCGGCAGCACCGTCACCGAGCGCGAGCTCGCCCTCACCGGTCGCAACACCATCTACAGCATGTGGGATGGCTACGGGATCATCGGGCCCCACCAGGGTGAGCGGTTGCCCACCTTCGCCGGGCTGTGGGGGCGGATCACGCTCAAGCAGTTCCTCGACCGGTACAAGAAGCTCGACGGCAAGTGCTCGCTGATGACGGGTGAGCTCAAGGGCGTGGGCTGCGACGAATACTGCCCGGTCATCGAGGCCAAGTGTGACGACGGCCCGCTGGCCGGCGGTCGGTGCATGGAGGCATGCGCAGAGCTGCCCCGGTCCACGCTGGACTGCCTCGCCACCCGCGAGGGCGCGTGCGATCCTACGGAGTGCCTGTTCGTAGAGCGGCTTCCGGCGTCGGCTGGCGGCGACTGACCGCGGCGGCAGCTACTCCCGCTGCCACACCAGCTGGTACTCCATCGCCGCCGGATCGGCGTAGATGTACACGCACGAGCCGACGAGAGCATCGAACAGGTCGTCGGTGAGCTGACCGACGAACTGGAACCGCGGCGAGAGCGTGATCTCGTCGCTCAGGAATGATGGTACACCGCCGAGCTTACTCGCTCGGTGCCACTCCTGATGCGCCGACGTGGGCCCGTGCTCCACGTCGTGGAAGGGCCGGAGACGAAGCGAGCGGTGGCACTGCAGGCGCGCATCCCAGCCCCGCTGACGCACGTCGTCCACCAGCACCAGCTTCACCTCACCCGGCGCCTCGGGGCCAACGCCGAGGCGAATCTCGATGCCGGTCCATGGCGCGACCAGCGGCAGGAAGGCGGCGTTGGCCCTCAAGGTGAGCGCGACCACGCCGTGGTCATTGGCCCGCATGTGGGCTCCGGGCACGGCGTCTTCGGGCTGAGCCAGGCCAAAGCTCCACGAGCTGTGGAGATCGCCGGGCGCCACCGCAGCCCAGGCCAGGCGGAGCGAGGGGCGACCGCCATCGACCTTCGGTGGTGGCGGACCCTGGCCCTCGGACCGCGGGAGCGGCGTGGGCGGGGCGATCTCGGCGGGGGCGTCGCGGTCGCACCGGCTGAGCACCGCGGCAGCAGCGGGGAGCCGGGACCGGGTCTCGTCGGCCCCATCGCGGAGGGAGAACGCGGTCAGGCCCTCGGGCCCCAGGAGCACCGGGTGGTAGTCGTGCGCGCGCAGGACCCGGAACGCGTCGGGCGTGCCGTGGCCGAACAGCTGCTTCTTGTACACTCGGAGCTCCCCGTCCGGGAACGCCAGGTTCGAGATGATCGGCTCTTCGAGGGTGCGCACCAGCCACGCGCCGATGCCTCGGGCGGCCTCCTTGTCTTCCGGGGGCCGCTGGGAGGGCAGCTCGTCCCGCGTGACGGCCCGCAGGTGCTCCTTGTGGGCGCGGGTGTAGAACAGGAACGGCGTGTCGCTCCACGCGTGCCGCCCGAGGGTGGCGAGCTCGGCCTCGCCGCCAGGCACGTGGGCGGGGGTGAGCACCAGCACCCGGCGGGTGGGGTCGCTCACGGTGGGGCGGGTGGGGTGGATCCAGTCCGGCCACCCGCGCAGGTCGTCGAGGGCGCTCTCGAGGCGGCCCAGCGCCAGGCGTGCGGCGTGCAGCGGCTCGCCCCACAGTCCGCCCTGGGCCAGGCTGTCAGCGGTGCCGTGCCCCAGGAGGAGGTCGGTGAGGCCGAGCAGCGCGAGCAGGAGCAGGTCTCCGTCAGAAGCCGCGACAGGGATCCCTCCCGGGCCGATCCACAGCGTGCGCCCGTGCACCTCGAGGCGGTGCCACACGGCGTCGCCCGAGCCCACCTGCCAGCCGGGCGCTGCGCGATTCGCGGGCGTGATCAGCGCCTCGCCGGTGCTCTGGGCCAGGCCTCGAAAGTCGAGTGGCACGGTCAGGGGATCCCCGAAGGCGGTGGCCTCCAGGTGGGGTCGCCCCGCGGCGAGCAGGGGTGCGAGCGTAGGCGGCGTCTTCTTCGGAGCCGGGCCTGCCTCGGCAGCCGGGGTCCACCCCACCGCGCCCGCGCGTGCGAGCCCTCGCAGCACCGCGACCAGCGCCTCGACGGTCATGCCACCTCCATTGTGGTTGTACCATCGCTGGCGGGAGCGGTGCGATGGCGGGTTTGATTCTGCGCTCGGTGACAGCCTGGGCCGGCCCCCGTCTACGCCACCGATGCCGTGATGGCGTCGCACAGCTCGGCCACGGCGATAACCTGGGACGGGGGGACGTAGCCGGGCCCGCCGGAGGTGATCCGGTCGAGGAATACGTCGAGATCGGCGTGGAACAGTGGCGGGCTCGGCAGGCCCGGCGGCGAGAGCGGTCCGCTACCGCCCGTCAGCACCACCTCGCCGCGTCGTGATCCGCCCACCCGGCGCTCCTCCACCAGGGTGGCAGGTATGCGGCCGCGGAGCTGCACGGAGAGCCGGTAGCCGTCGGCAGAGCGATCCAGGGTGGCCTGCTCCAGCGTGAGCGGTCCCACCAGCGTCCACAGCGAGTGCAGCCTCGCGGTGGCGAGCACAGCATGGTGGCCGGCGGCCGCCTCGGCGGCGATCCATCCGTCGAATCCGCCGGAGAAGGTCCAGTCCACCCGAGCTGCGTCGCCGATGACCTGCTGCATGCCCCGGAATCGACCGGTGAGCTGGCCGATCAGCTCCGTGTGGAGCACCCGGCCCGCGGCGTCGGCCTGCGCGTGCAGCGCCCGGACCGTGGCGGCGTCGCTGGCCACCGGGAACTCCACGGCGACGTGCTTGCCGGCGTCGAGTGCGGCATGCACCTGCTCGGGGTGGGCGGCGTTCTCGGTGCACACCAGCACGGCGTGCACGCCAGGGCGGGCGAGCACGGACTCGAGGCTCGGACCGCTCCGGCGCGACACGGTGGCGACGCACCGGGCCCGTGGGTGGTCCTCGAGCGCCCGGAGGCGGGCGCGTCCGGCCCGTCCCAGTCCCACGATGGCGAGCTGGATCATCGGAATCTCACATCAAGTCGACGCTCGGTCGAGAACAGCCCAGGCCGCTCTGGCGGCAGGATCAGAACCAGTCGAACAGCGAACCACCCTTGGGCTTCTCGAGGTACGGCTCGAGCATGCGGGCGGCGTCTTCGTGGTTCGGGTCGAGGGAGACGGTGGCCTTGAGCCAGCGCACCATGTACGAGATCTCGCTGTTGTTCGCGGCGGCGATGCGCGCGCGGAGCCAGGCCAGCTCTACGTACTGCTCCTGGAGCTTGCCGGCGATGGAGCACGCGCTGCCGGCCTCGGCGTACTGACCGTTGGCGTAGTACCGCTCGGAGATGTCCGCGATCACGTCGATGCATCGGGCCTTCTCGCTGCCCATGAGGCCCTTGGCCGCCGCGCGCAGGGCGGCCTCGCGATCGTCTTCGTGGTTCATCAGCTCGGCGTAGTCGGTCCACCAGGCGGGGTTGTCGGGCTCGAGGGCGAGGCCTCGCTCCAGGGCCTTGATCGCGCCGGCGAGGTTGCCTGTGCTGGCCTCGATCTGCGCGATCACGCCCCACACGAGGGTGGGGCTGCCCTCGAGGTGGGCCCACTCGTAGGCCTCTTCCAGGGCCTCCTCGAACTGGCCGAGCTGTTCCAGGAGCTGCAGCCGCTTGATCATCCCGGCGACGGGATCGCGGCCCCAGGTGATCTCGGCGCCCGCCAGCTTCAGCGCGAGGACCCGGCGGCCGGACTCCTGCAGCGCCTTGGAGGTGACCAGGTAGCGGCCCTCGGGGTGGAGCCGGGCGAGCTTGTCGTGCACCGCCTTGTCTTCTTCCGGCCCGAGCCCGCACTGGGTGCAGCGGGCGCCCGTGGCCCCGCCGTAGCCGGTGACCTCGCGCACATCACCGCCGCAGTTCGTGCACCGGCCCGGCTTGGGGAAGCGCATCGACACGGCGTAGCGCTCGAGGCGGTGCTCCGTGGAGCAGCTCCGGCACACATGGAGGTCGGCGAGCTGGCCGTCCACGACGCGCGACTCCCACTTCAGGTCTGGCCTGGCGCAGCAGCGCCTGTTCATGCTCGCTCCACAGTCGTCGGCACCAAAGTCTACCCCGTTTGGACAGGGCGGGTCCCGCGGGGGGGGGGGGGGCCCGGGGGGACTGCTGTCCCGTGCGACAGCAGAATCCGACCTTCCGAGAACATCATTGGCGGTCGAAGCGGCGCTGGCGACGCGCCGGTCTGGGCGGCTGCACAGCCCCCCTCAGGTGACCGGGTCGGTGCCGGGCGCTGGTGCGTAGTCGGGGGGCAGGAGCGCGGCGACGGCCTGCCAGGCGGCGGCCAGAGCCTGCCGGGTGCTGCCCAGGTCGGCGGCGATGAAGGGTGCGCCGAACGCCACGTGCACCGGGCTTGGCGTGATCTTCGTCTGACCGACGGCCATCGCGGCGCCGGCGCCGGTGAGGGCGAACGGCACGATCTGAAGCTCGGGTGTGAGCCCAAGATAACGGTGCACCCCGCGGACGAACGGCGCGAGGCGTCCGGTGCGCGTGCGCGACCCCTCGCCGAACAGGAGCACGGCCTGGCCGTCCAACAGCGCGCCGCGGGCCGCGTCGAGGCTCTCGTGGGCGAGGCGGGCGAGCTCCTTGCTCGACATCCGCGCCGTGTGCTCCATGCGGGTGGACTGGGGGGCCGGCACGGTGTGCAGGCACGCGGCCGCCAGGCGCCGGAACAGGTCGGCGTACACCTTGGGACCGGCGACCGACACGATGCGGTCGGCGACCTCGCGGTGGCCGCCCCGGATGAGCGCAGAGTCGATGGCCAGGCTGTCGATGTAGGCCAGGTGGTTGCCCAGCAGCAGCACCGGACCGGTGGCGAGCGCGCTCACCAGGTGGTGGGTGCCCTCCGCCGTGGCGGTCGGGAAGATCGGGCGGCAGTAGTCGCGCGCCAGCTCGCGGAGTTGGTGGTTCGCCGGCCACACCCGCGTGTGGGTGCCCACGTCGTTCACCGCCTGGATGGCGGCCTCGGCCTCGGCGTCGCCCCACCGCGCCACGTGGGCCTCCACCGCCTGGCGGAGCGCATCGGCCAGGTCGGGCCCGCTGGCGAAGCCAGACAGATAGGCAGGCAGCACGGTGCGCGCTGCGGTCGCGTCCAGGTCCAGGTTCACCGCGCCTCCGGCGGGCCCTTTCGCTCGCTCGCCCGATGGCGTCAAGCGTCAGACGATCTCGTAGTCGCCCACGGCCACGAGGTCGCCGAAGTCCGGGAACTCCTCGCGCAGCAGGCGCTCGATGCCATACCGCATGGTGGCGGTGGACGATGGACAGGACGAGCACGCCCCCACCATGCGCACGTACACGTCGCCGGCCTCGACCTTCACCAGCGTGATGTCGCCGCCGTCGGCCTGGAGCGCCGGACGCACCATGTCGTCGAACACCTCCTGCACCGACTCGGCGGTGAGGGGGCGCGGGGCGTCGCCATCACCGGCTGCGACTGCAGGCTCTGGCGCCGCGACCGCCACCGGCTCGGGCTCGACCGCCGGCTCGGGCGGGGCCGTCAGCGGCTCGGTGGGGAGGCTGTGCAGCGGCGCGCCCACCACGTCGTCGGCTGGGGCCTCGCGCGGCTCGACCAGGTTCAGGACCGTGAGGATGCGCTCGGCACGGCGTGCCACGCGGCTGCGGATGCGGTGGGTGAGGGAGGGCAACGGCGGCTCCGGGGTCAATCTGGACTCGTGTGTCAAGTATCCCAGATGCCGAGCGCGGACCATCGGGCTAGTGCCGCGCAGACGGAGGCTGCCCATGCCGCGGACGATCCGGGTGGTGAGTGCCGAGGTGACGCGCGACGGGTGCTACCTCCTCACGCAGCGGCTTCCCACCGCCGTGTTGCCGGGGCTGTGGGAGTTCCCAGGCGGCCGGGTGCGCGATGGCGAGGCTGACACCGAGGCGCTGGAGCGCGCGCTGGGCGACCGGCTGGGCGTCGGCGCGACCATCGGGGAGCGCGTGCTCGAGGTGCAGCACGACTACGACGGTTGGTCTGTCGTAATGGCGGTGTACAGCTGCGAGCTGCACGATGCCCCGACGGCGCGCCGGGTGGCCTCGCTGGCCTGGGTGCCGCCGGATGAGTTCGGGTCCTACCCGTTCCCGGGCGCCGATCAGAAGACCGTCGAGGCGCTCCTCGGCGAGAAGTAGGCGTTATCGGCTCACTCCGCGGCGGTGCAACCCGGCCCGGGCAGCTCGTCGATGCCCTTCTGCTCGGCCCACCAGGTCTCCTCTTGGCTGAAGGCGCCGGCGTAGGGGTCGAACGACACGCCGTCGGCGGTCTCGACTTCGAAGTGCAGGTGCGGACCCGACGACACGCCGGAGCTGCCCACCTTCGCCATCACATCACCGCAGGTCACCTCGTCGCCCACATCCACCCGCACGCTGTACTGCATCAGGTGCCAGTACTTCGAGACCGTGCCGTCGGCGTGCTCCACGATCACGTGGTTGCCGATGACGTCGTACCCGTCGCAGGAGATGCCGGTGCCCTCGATGTGGCACCGGTCGTACTGCTCCTCCTCGATGCTGATCACCACGCCGTCCGCCGCGGCCAGTACATCCACGGAGCCCTCGTCCATGGTGGTGAACCCATCCACCAGGAGGAAGTCGGACCCGTCGTGCTGGTCGTAGCAGTACGGGAAGGCCTGGCCGTCGTAGTTGGTGCACAGCGCGGCCGCGAGCACGCCCTCCTGCTCCTGGGGATCGTGGTCGACCCCGACCGCGGCGGAGACCACCAGGTCGGGCTCGGCCAGCGGGAACCCGAACCGCAGGCCGTCTTCGGCGGGCGCGACGATGCCTACGGGGCCAAACGGCTCGGTCTCGACCACCGGCTCGGCGGTGCACGCGGCGAGCGCGAGCAGGGGCAGGACACGCATGTTGACTCCAGACGTGCGTCTACATGCGTTGCACCTGGCCGATCGTCAAGCATCCCCGTGCACGTGGGTCTCCAGAAGTCGTCATCGGTGCGGGCCCCCCTCGTCATGGGTAGAGGGGAGCATGCCCACCCTGTTCCGCAGCGCCGCCACGCTCCTGTTCCTCCAGCTCGCGGCCCTGCCCGCGTGGGCCCAATGAACGGGTTGAGCGGACAGCAGCCTCCCGGTCGGGAGGTCCGAGTACGACCCATCGCTCCGACCGGGCGCTGCCACTGTGGAGCTCGGTAGCTTCGTCACCGCGGTGTCGCCGGGTGTGGAGGCGCAGCTCGCCCTGAGCGCGCGCATCCCCCTGTCGGACCGGGTCGCGCTACGCCCGGTGATCTCGATGAACCGGTCGTCCAAGGGCAACATCGCCGCCCGCGACGGCCTGCTGCTGGTGCCGATCCGCCTGGTGGACACGGCGACCACCCGCCTGTCGGTGTCGCCGGGGCTGAACCTGCCCATCGGGAGCGTGGGCGCCGGCACGCAGTTCACGCCGCTGTCCACCGGCAGCGTCGACCCGTGGCTCGGGGTGGACGCGATCAGCGGTTCCGCGTGGCTGGTGTCGGCCTCGGTGGCTGTGCGAACGCCGCTCTACGCCGGCACGGACGGCGTACGTCAGGGGCCCTATGTGCGCACCGCGCTCCGGGGCGCACGACGGATCGGCCAGGGCGGAGCGGCCTGGCTGGGCGTGTCGCCCGTGGTGGGCACGCCGTCGAGCGACGGTCGCGGCAGCTTCGCCGAGGTGGCCGCGGTCGCCGGGGGCACGATCCCGCTCGGCGCCACCTGGGCCCTGACCCCGCAGACGCGGGTGCCACTGTGGCAGGTGACAAGCAGCTACGCGGTGTCGTTCGGGCTGTCGGTGTCGGCGGTGATCGGGGGCAACGCAGGCGACGACCACTGACGGTGCCTCAGTCGGACAGCGCCTCGCTGTGCCGGGCCACGGCCGCGGCCAGGGCGTCGCGGTCCACGGCCCCCGGGGTCTCCTCCCACAGCCGGTCCACCACCACCCCATCCGGCGTGCGTCGGGCCTCGATCCGGCCCACCAGAGCTCTGCGATGGAGCAGCGGGCACACGTAGTAGCCCCACTCCCGGCTCGCGGCGGGCTTGTACACCTCCCACACGTAGCGGAAGCCGAACGCCAGCGCGATCAGGGCGCGGTCCCACAGCAGCGGGTCCAGCGGTCCGAGGATGCGGAGCCGGTCGTCGGGGTCGGGCTGAGCCGCAGCCAGCACAGCGGGGGGCACGAGCCAGGTGCGGCGGGTGCCTTCGACCGTGACCCGGGTGAGGGCGCCGGACGCCACGAGCTGTGTCGTCAGCGCCTTGCGGTGGGTGTGCAGGGGACCCCACCACGGGCCGCCAGCCTCGGGCAACATGCCGGCGGCCTGCGCAAGATCGAGGGCGAAGGACGCGTTTGGGTCTGCGGACGCGGGCGCATCGTGCACGGTGGGCAGGGCGCGCGCGGGCAGGTCGTACCGCTTGCCGCCAGGAGTGCGCTGACAGACGACGAGGCGGCACTGGGTCCACAGCACGGCGAGCGCGAGGGTGCCGGCCTTCGACGTGCCCTTCCAGCCGCTCCAGTCCGTCGGTCGGACGCGTCCGCGGTCGGAGAGCTCCGCCGCGGTGAGCGGTCCGCGGTCGGCCACCTCGGCGAGCACGTCGTCCACCAGGCCTGGATCCAGTCGGCGCATCCGCTCATTGTGCCGCCACCAGGGCACCTCCCGGGCGTGGTCGCGGTACCGGGGGAACACGTCGGCGGGCAGCAGGCATCGCTCCTTCGCGAAGTGCTCGAAGCCGTGTCCAGGGAGGATGTGGGTGTAGACATCGCCCGCCTGCACGCCCTCCAGCCGGGCCAGCGCCACGAGATCGGCGTTGGTGCCGATGACGTCGAGCGGGTCGAGCTGGATCGCACGTCGGCGCGCGAGCAGCGCCCGCACGCCTGCCGCCCCCGGCGGGTGCAGGTCGCGGGCGAGGCCGTGGTGGCCCACCAGCAGGCGGCGCACCTCGGGGTGGGTGAGCTGGGTCACCCTGGGCGCGTGCACGGGATCAGAACGGGTCGATCCCACACTCGGCGTCGACCGCGGCGTGCTGGTCGACGCAGCCCCGCTGCCCGATCCCCTGGTCTTCGGCGTCGTCGCACACGATGGCGTGGGTGCCGTGGCACTCGAGCACGTCGCCCATCGGCTCGGGGCAGATGTCGAGGTCGGTCAGGCAGTCGTCGACGCAGTCCTCCATCACCATACAGCCGGCCGCTACGGCCCGATCGCACACCCGGTGGCAGTCACCCGCGGCACCCACCGGCACGGCGGCCGAGGTCTCGCAGGCGTAGCTGACCGTCGTGGCGTACATGTCGCAGGCGGCCTCGGGGACCTCAGCGACGAACACGATGGTGCGGGCGTCTGGGCCGGCGCTGAGCGGGGCCAGTGGCTTCAACGGCCCGGCGAGGCCGCTGCTCTCACCGGCGCACGGACCGATCGGGATGGGGGCATCACCGGGACCCGTGCCGGCCATCAGGTACAGGCGGCCGTCCTCGGGCAGATGGGACATTGTCCACGTCTGCTCACCGGGGCAGTCCCCGCTCACGGTGATGTCGACGGCGAACGCGAGCGTGGCGATCAAGACGAGCATGGGCACTCCCTCAGAGGCCCTACCGTGGCACAGCGCGCGCCGAGGTGACAGCCCGGGAGTGTCGAGGTTGCGTCAGGAAGGATCCTCGCCAAACCCGCAATGGTAGGGTTCGTACATGCGATTCATCCCGATCTTCCTCCTGGCCTGCGCGGGCTCCGGCACTCTGGAGGCCGACACCGATCCAGTGGCCGTGACGGTCGCTCCTACCGGCACATCGGGTGGCGGCACCGGCGGCACGGGCACCGGTGGCGGGACGGCGACCGGCGGCGGTGCGGGCACGGGCGGTGGCGCGGGTACCGGTGCTGGGACGGGCACGGGAACTGGGACCGGCAGCACGGCACACCCATGCGACGGCGCCCGGTGGACCTCGAACCTGCCGATCCTGCTCATCGACACGCTCGGCGGCACCATCGTCGACGACCCCCGGATCACTGCCCAGCTCACCGTCATCGACCACCCTGACGGCATCAACTGTATGGAGCGCGGCCCCAGCGGCTACGACGGCGCCATCGCCATCGAGTACCGAGGGTCCACCTCGCAGAACCATCCGAAGAAGTCGTACGGGTTCGAGACCCAGACCGAAGACGGCGAGAACAACAACGTCGAGCTGCTGGGCCTCCCCCGCGAGAACGACTGGGTGCTCAACGCCCCCTACTCCGACAAGACGATGATCCGGAACGTGCTCGCTTATGGCCTGTTCACCAGCATGGGCCGCTACGCATCGCGCACCGTGTACAACGAGCTGATCATCAACGGCGAGTACTGGGGCGTTCACATCCTGCTGGAGAAGGTGAAGATCGACAACGACCGGGTGGATCTGGCGCGCCTGGGCCCCGACGACGTGGACGGTGAGGCGGTGACCGGCGGGTACATCGTGAAGGTGGACAAGCCCACGGGCGCTGGCGACATCACCTGGGAGTCGGAGTTCGCCGAGCGGTACAACTGGCAGCACCACGACCCGGGCGAAGACGAGCTCACCCGTGAGCAAGGTGCCTACATCCAGGACTACACGGTGGAGTTCGAGCGCGCGCTCGCGAGCCCCGACTTCGCCGACCCGGACCGTGGCTACGCCGCCTACGCCGATGTGGATTCGCTGGTCGACTTCATGATCATGCAGGAGCTCGGCCGCACGGTAGACGGCTACCGCTCCAGCACCTTCGTGCACAAGGACCGCGGTGGAAAGCTCGTGATGGGCCCGATGTGGGACTTCAACATCTCGTTCGGGCACGCCGACTACTGCGATGCCTGGCTCACCACCGGCTGGCAGTGGAACTTCAACGAGACCTGCCCGTGGTTCGACACCCAGATCCCGTTCTGGTGGCAGCGGCTGCTGGAAGACCCCGCCTACACCACCCGCCTGCGCTGCCGGTGGGAGGAGCTGCGGGAGGGGTCGTTCGCGCCCGACGCCATCGAGGACCGCATCGACGCGGCGGTGGCCGAGCTGGAGGCGTCGCAGGAGCGCAACTACGTGAAGTGGCCGATCCTCGGTGTGTACATCGACTGGAACCCGTACGTGGGCGCCACCTGGGACGATGATGTGACCTACCTGCGCGAGTGGGTGGCGGAGCGCGCCGAGTACATGGATTCGACCCTGCCGGGCGTGTGTCGCTGAGCGCACGCGCCGGATCCTCCACGAGGAGAGCCGGGATGCAAGCGGTATTCCTCAACGCTACGGCGGTGGACTTCGACGGGGCCGTGGACTTCGGCCCGCTGGAGCAGGTGGCCCAGGTGCTGCGGTGTGGGCCTGTGCCCGAGGTTGAGATCCCGGCCCTCGCCGCGGGCTGCGCGGTGGTGATCTCGAAGGAGGTGCCGCTGCGACGGCGGACCATCGAGGCGCTGCCCAGCACCGTGCGCCTGATCTGCGAGGCCGGCACCGGGTACGACAACGTGGACCTGGAGGCGGCGCGCGCGCGGGGAATCGTGGTGTGCAATGCGCCCGGGTACAGCACCGACGCCGTGGCTCAGCTCACGCTGACGTTGATCCTGCTGCTGTACAGCGGCGCGCATCGGCTCAGGAGTCGCGCCGACCATGAACACCCGCTGGCGGTGAGCCCTCACGAGGTTGCGGGGCGCACGCTGGGGATCATCGGGGCCGGCGCCATCGGCACGCGCGTGATCGAGCTCGCGCGAGAGGTCGGGTTGCGGTCCATCATTCGCACGGGGTCCGGCTGCCGGCTGCGGCGTGGGGTGGAGCGGGTGTCGCGCGCCGAGGTGGTGGCCCGCGCGGATGTGCTGTCGCTGCACTGCCCGCTCACGCCGAGCACCCGTCACCTGGTGGATGCCGACCTCCTCGCGGCGATGAAGCCGGGGGCGTTCCTGATCAACACCAGCCGCGGCGGGCTGGTGGACCAGGCCGCACTGGTCGCAGCCCTGGATCGGGGCCGCCTCGCGGGAGCCGCCCTCGATGTGCAGGACCCCGAGCCGTTGCCGGCGAGCCACCCGCTGTGGGGCCGGCCCGATGTGGTGCTCACGCCGCACATCGGGTGGAAGGCGACCGAGGCCCGCAACCGGTTGATCCACATTGTGGCGGAGAATCTCGCTGCGTTCGTCGAGGGCCGGCCAATCCACGTGGTCAGCTGACCGCACCCCGGGCGCCCTCAGGCCGACGTCAGCCGCACCACCGTGAACGCATCGCCGCCCTGGTTGGCGTGGGCCGGCGCCCAGGTGTCGACGTAGGCGCACTCCCGGAGCCAGGACCGCACGCTGGACTTGAGCGCGCCCGTGCCGTGGCCGTGGAGCACGAACACGAGGCTGCGGCCCGACATCAGGGTGCGGTCGAAGAACGACTCGCAGGCCTCCAGGCTCTCCTCGACGCGCTGTCCGCGCAGGTCGAGGGTGTTGCCGGGGAACCGGACCGCGTCGTCGAGTGCGGCGGTCGGCGCCGCCTTGGTGACCTTGGGGGCGGTCGGCCGGGGGCGGGGTTTGGGGGCCTGGCCCGTGACGCGCTGCAGGTCGGCGATCTTGGCCTTGAGCACCATGGCACCCACCCGCACGGTGGCGGAAGACCCGGCGACCTCGGTGACCTCGCCCACCTGGCCCACGCCCTTCAGCCGCACCCGGTCACCCACAGAGAGAGCCGTCTCGCCGCCGCCGGAGGGCAGCTTGGGGGGCACCAGCCCCTTCAGCGCATTCACCGATGCCCGGGCGGCGCTGGCCCGCTTGTGGTCGGGTGACCGCTGGAGGTCGGCGACCACCCCGGCGATGGCTTTCTCCGCCTTCTTCAGCCGGTCGAGGTAGGCGCGCGCCCCCTCCTCCTCGAGCAGCTTCGCCCGAGCCGCGATGCGGGCCTCGCGCTGGGCCAGCTTGTTCCGCTCCAACGCCAGGTCACCTCGCAGGCGCTCCGCCTCGTCGCCCGCCACGACCGCCCGCGCCTTCTCGGCCTCCAGCGCCTCGAGGGTCTCGCGCAGGCGGCGCTCGCCCTCGCCGAGCAGGGCGTCTGCCCGGGCCACGATGGCCTCGGGGATGCCCATGCGCCGGGCGATGCCGAACGCGTGGCTCTCGCCGGTGGTGTCGGGCAGCACCCGGTAGGTGGGTCGTCCGTCCACGTACTGCATGGCGGCGATGGCGAACCGGTCGTCCACCTGGGCGCGGGCCTTGAGCTGGGCGAAGTGCGTGGTGACCACGACCCGTGCGCCGGCCTCGGCGAACTGCTCGAGCAGGGCGGCGGCGAGAGCGGCCCCCTGGGCGGGGTCGGTGCCCGACGCGATCTCGTCGAGCAGCAGCAGGTGGCCCGGCCCGGCGTGGGTGACCATCCGGCCCAGGGAGAGCAGGTGGGCGGAGAAGCTGGATAGGTCGCCCTGGATCGTCTGCTGGTCGCCGATCACGGCGTCGATCGCCGTGAACAGGTCCACCCGGCTGCCGTGGGCCGCCGGCACGAAGCAGCCGTGCCGGGCGAGCATCGCGCACAGTCCCACGGTCTTCAGGGCCACGGTCTTGCCGCCGGCGTTCGGCCCGCTGATCACCAGCACTGGGCGGCCGGTGTCGAGCCGCAGGTCGTTGGCGACCACGTCGAGGCCCCGGAGCACCAGCACCGGATGACGAGCGGCCGCCAGCCGCACCACCCCGTCCGTGCCCACCGTGGGTCGGACGGCCTTCAGTCGGCGGGCGAGGGTGGCCCGGGCCACGGCCACGTCGATGCGCACCGCGGCGTCGATGGAGTCGAGGATGCCGTCGCCGCCGGCGCCCACGGCCAGCGAGAGCTGGGCGAGGATGCGGTGCTCTTCCGCGGCGAGCTGGCCCTCGGCGATGCGGAGCTTGTTGTTCAGCACCACCACGGCGGTGGGCTCGATGAACACCGTTCGGCCGGAGCCCGAGGTGTCGTGCACGATGCCGAGGTCCCACCGCTTGGCGTGGGACTTGATGGGCAGCACGTAGCGATTGTCGCGGACGGTCCAGAACTTGTCTTGGAGCAGGTCGCTGTATTCGTCGCCCCGGACCATGGTCTCGAGGGTGGTGCGCACCTGCTCGTGCAGCGACTGGATCGCGGACCGCAGGGTGGAGAGCTGGGGGTAGGTGGCGGACGACAGGCGGCCGGCGTCGTCGAACGCGTCTGCCAGCTGCACGCCGAGGTAGTCGTCGACGATGATGCCCGATCCGAGGCGGGCGAGGGTGGGAGCCCGCACGGCGTGGATGTCGCACACCTCTTCGAGGGCGCGCAGGGCCACGATGGTGCTGCCGATCGCCCGCAGGGTCTC
>JBLFXJ010000112.1:0-20692 GCA_047609825.1 Myxococcota bacterium | reverse complement strand
CCCACGGGAGGTTCAGGTCGGCCACGAACCGGGGCACGTCGCCGTTCGGCACCTTCTGCCAGACCAGGTCCACCCCATCCCAGGTCGCGCCGTCCCGGAGCAATGTGCCTTCCGGTTCGGTCACGACCAGTGGAGAGTCCGCCTGAATGCCTGAATATTCGGCGGTGATTCGCAGTCGGCTGGAGCCCGGGACCAGGCGGCAGTCCTCCGCATCCGACACCTTCGGCACCTTGAGCGGCTCCACCCCATCGTCCCAACACGTGTCGGCGGCGTCGGCGTGCAGCGCGTCGAGGCGGAGCAGCATGCGGGGCTCGACCTGCACGCAGGCGGTGAGCAGGGCCACGGGGATCAGGCGGATCATGTCTGCTCCGTTCTCTTGTCGTCGGTCTCGTCGGTCTCGTCCTCGTCGTCCTCGACCGGCGTGACCACAGCCGAGCGGTTGCCGCCGGCAGACCTGAGTGTGACGTACGCGGTGCGGTGCTCGGTGCTGTCGAAGGTGTAGGTGAGCCGCACTTCCTCCGTGCCGGCCGGGGCTGGCACGGACCGGTCCGGGTGGTCGTCATCGCTCAGCACCACATCCACCCTGTCGGCTTGCCCAGGTGAGACCGTCACGATGAGCTGGACCTCTTCGTTCACCACTGGAGTGGGATCCGACCACTCGACGGAGTTGATGACCTTCGGCATCTCTAGTTCCCCTTGGCGATCTGTTGGATTGCGGTGAGCAGGTCCATGCGGACGGTGAGCGACGCCGTGAAGGTCGCCGCGAACCGTGGGTCCGCGGTGGTGATCCCACCCGGGTAGGTCCGGTACAGGAGCGCTCCGGCCGACACGTCGACGTACGGGATCAACGTCCACGCCGCCCCGAGCGATACCGGTGGCAGCCCGTCTACCGGTCCGGTGTGCTCTTCGTACTTGCCGACTTTAGCTGTGTCGGGCTCCAGGGTCTGGCTGCTGCCCACCTTCGCCCGCAGCCCGATGTGCACGGAGAACGACTGGCTGCTGTTGTTCCGCTCCGTGTTGCCCCACCAGTCGTTGGCGCCGGAGTTGCCGAACGGCACCAACGCCACGCCCAGCACCAACCCAGGCCCGAGCGGCTCCGAGAACGACACACCCGCGATGCCCTGGAAGAAGTGGCCCGCGAAGGACTCGGTGTCCGTCCACACGGCGCTCTGGAGGGTGGCTGCGTCCGCGGTGGTCGCCGCGAGAGATGTGACCTTGACCGTCAGCTTTGCGTAGTTGTCGTCGAAAACATCGGCCTCTCCCGAGAAGTCGGAGAGGGGGATCAGCAGGGCGCCAAAGGCGCCGACCGTGGGGGTGGCCGCGATCAGGTCACGCCCGATCCGGGCTGCGTTGTCGGCATCCGCCGCGAGGCCCTTCGACGCGTCGAGCACGTCGTCCACGGCGAACAACAGCGTGCGCACCTTCAGCCTCAGCGCCGCGTGTCCGGCGGAGCTGCTCCATGGCAGCGAGAACGCCTTCCCGAGGGGATGGGCCGGTTGGTCGAACGTGGCGAGGGCCACCGGGAGCGCACCCCCACGACCGTCCGGGTCCACGTTGCCCCCGGCGAGGAGCAGCAGGTCGCGCACGGTGGTGACGGGCGCATCATCCGCGTCAGAGGCGGATATGGGGGCGTTGATGTCCAGCGACCAGTCGCCGGTCGACACCACGGCTCCGGTGCGCAGGTCGAGCCGTAGCTCGGTCTCCGGTGTGATGACTCCCGCGTCCATGTGCCCGAGCACGGTGAGCCGGTGTGCCACCAGCTCCCACGCGGCGCTGTCCCGTGCGAGGCCTGCGGGTGCAGTGGCCGCCGCAGCGAGCGCGCCGGGAGGGGCAGGCAGCGCGCTCACCGCAGTCATGAGGGCGTCCCGGTTCTTGACGAGCGTGGGCCGAACCGCCTTGACAGCCGCGTCTCGCAATGCGTCTCGCTCCTTGGTGGTTGTGTTGGGTTTGACGGCGCCCAACGCGGTCTTCAGGCCCGCGTCGAAGGCCGTCAGGGCCGTGTCCTGGCACGCGTCGTCATCGCCGCACGCGGTCATGGCGACCGTCAGCGTGCGCACCACCACCTGGAGCTCTTTCATCGTGTTCGTCTGCGGCACCAGCTCCACCGGCAGCGCGCAGTAGTCGGCACCGGGGATGAGCACGCGGCTGTCGCCCACCGGCACAGATACCGTCGTGCCTTCCGCGGGGCGGTCCACGAACCTGGCCACTAGCGCCCGTTCGTTCAGCAGTTGCTCTCGCTGTTTTTCTTCGTCAGACTGCTTCACCCGGTCGGCGCGCCCATCTCCGCTGGACCGCGCCGGGGCCTTCTTCCGGTCGGCGTCCCCATCTTCGTCTCCGGACAGCACCAGTGTCTTCAGCAGCACAGGGTTCCCACCCGCTTGCGCCTCCAGCTCCTTGGCATCCAGCTTCAAGTCAGCGAGCGGCGCGCACACCTCGGCACCCGTCGGGCTCGACCCGAACAGGGTCACGGTCTGTGTGCGCACCAGCACCACCGTGGCCTTGGTCGCCTTCGGGTCCACCAGGTGGACCGTCGCCGTGAACCCTTTGGTCAGGTCCTGCCCGCCTGTGACGCTGTGCGCCAGGTCCACGGTCGGCCCCCCTGCCAGGGCCGCTGCGGTGAGCAATGCGAGCACGGTTGCCTCCGTTCGCCAGGACCTTACCCGAGACGGCCCGCGCAGCCTGGCGACCCCGACCACGAACCGTTCACGGGCTGTGACCGGCGAGGGGAGTACCATCCGCTCACCCCCCCGGAGGCCCGGATGTCCGAGCCGTCGATCTACGCCTACGTCGCCTACCGCCAGTACCTGCGCGCGTGGATGGCCGCGCGTCCCAACCGGAGCCTCCGGTTCCTCGCCGACCGCGTGCAGCGGTCCAAGTCATTGGTCTCGATGGTGTGCTCCGGCGCCCGCTCGATCCCGCCCCATGATGCGTCCACCTGGGCCGGTGGCCTGCGGCTCGAGGGCCATGAGCGGGAGTACTGGGTCGACCTGATCGCGAAGGAAGAGGCCTCCACCCTGCGCACCCGCCAGGCCGCCTTTCACCGGGTGCGCGCCACCCGGGCCTTCCACGGGGCGCAGCCGGTCGGCGATGCCCAGATCTTCGGCGCCTGGTACACACCCGCCATCCTCGAGCTCGCCCGGTGTTCCGGCTTCCGGGCCGATCCGGAGTGGATCGCGTCGGTGCTCTGCCCCCGGGTGTCGGTGGAGGAGGCGGCGGAGGCGCTCGAACGGCTCACGGCACTCCGCGTGCTGCGGTTCGACGACGGCCAGGTGGCGGTGGACGAGGCGCCGCTGGCCACGGGCCTCCAGGTCGACGACGACGCCCTCGCGCTGGCGCTCCGGAGCTACCACCAGAGCGTCCTGTCCCACGCCATCGACGCCATCGACACGGTGGACCAGGCCGAGCGCTACATCGCCACCCTGACCCTCGCGCTGGGCCCCGGCGGGCTGCCGGCGCTGATCGAGCGGCTCCAGACCCTGCAGATCGAGGCGGTGGAGCCGTTCCGGGTGACCGAGGGCGGCGAGCGCGTGGTCACCGTCGCGCTCCAGGTCTTCCCGGCGTCGGAGCCCGTCGGCTGAGGGCCGTGCTCCAGCGAGAAGTCCATCGCGGCGTCGTCTTCCATCGGGAAGCCAGCTATCCCCTCCGTCATCCTCCTTGCCCCGGGGCCAGTCCCCGAGATCCGGTGCCGCTCTCCACCCATGGGCTGTTACGGCCAGCTGAGCGCTCGGCGAGCTGGAGGGTCGCCCCGATGCGCGGCGAGGGTGCATGGGGGCCCTGTCCTCGGACAGGCCGCGGGGGCGGACTGCTGCACGGCAGGGGAACGGTCAGCGGCGCCACCTGGAGGCATGTTGCTCCTCGCCACACAGCGACACGCCGCCTTGTTCGCCGGCGTATTCGCCATCCTCGCCGGCTACGGCCTCACGTCATCGCTCCTGAGCATCACGCTCATCGAGCGCGGCCTCGGCGGATGGGTCGGTGGCGTCGGCGCGGCCTACTTCCTCGGGTTGGGAATCGGCAGCCTCCGCGCCGAACGGATCATCGCCGGGGTCGGCTACCTTCGCGCCTACGGAATGCTCACCGCGGTCGCGAGCCTCGGCACACTCTCCATCGCGCTGGTCGACCACCCCGCTGCCTGGGCTACCGCTCGATTCGTGCAAGGCCTGGCCCTCGGAGGCTTGTTCATCTGCATCGAGAGCTGGCTGGGCTCCACCACAGAGCCCTCCTCTCGAGGGCGGGTACTGGGCGTCTACCAGGTCGTGATCTATGCCGGTCTCATCCTCGGACAGGGCCTGCTGGGCCCGTTCGCCCATGACGTCCCCCGAGCGATGGTCGTCGCGACGGTGTGCCTGTGTTTGGCGGCGCTACCGGTTGGGGTCATCCGCCAGGAGCCCCCCCAGCTGATCGTCATGCCCCGAATCCGCCTGCGCGAGCTGTGGGGCTGGGCCTCCGTCGGCGTGATGGGCGCGTTCGTCTCGGGGATCACCACCGGTGCGGTCTACACGGTGGCGCCCGCGGCTGGTGTCTCCGCTGGGCTCGATGACGGGGATGTGGGCCTGTTCATGTCGGCCTTCGTGGGCGGCGGCATGCTCCTGCAGCTGCCGCTCGGGCGGTTGTCAGATGCCTACGATCGCCGCATCGTCCTCGGTGGCTTGGCGGCGCTCGGGGCGGCCGGTGGGTTGGTGTCCATGGCATCCCTCGCGCACCCGGGCGCCTTGCTGGCGGTCGCCGCGTTCGAGGGTGGCTGCATCTTCGCGCTGTACACGATCGCGCTCGCGTACACCTACGACAGGGTGCCGCCCAAACGTGCAGTGGCCGCGAATGCCACCTTGCTGGCGGTATTCTGCGTGGGTTCGGGCCTGGGGTCGCTGGGGTCGTCCGTCGCGCTCGCCGTCGCGGGGCCCGCGGGCTTCTTCGCCGCCTTGTCCGTCCCTACCGCCGTGCTGGCCATGATGTCGTTCCGCGCCGCGCGGCTCTCGGAGCCCGTTCCCGACGCAGAGCGGTTCGCCGCGCTCTTGATGCCCCGAACCTCGGCGGCTGCGGTCGAGCTGGATCCGCGGGTGAACCTGCACATCGCGAGCGGCGTGGAGGGACTCGACGGGGAGGGGGTTCACGCCTCGGCGTCGAGAACCCCAGCGGCTGAGGACTGAGGTCTTCGTCCACGCAGCAGCGCCTCGCCTCCGTGCGAGTCCGCCGCGGCTGACCGCCGTGGGCCTGAGTCCGGGATTGCGGACACCCCCGATGGACCCGGGTCCGGAATCCCGGACACCTCGGCTGACGGTGTCTAGAAAGATTCAGGTTCAACCCGCATCTTGGCATCGCCAGTGGTTGGCGTGGCCGTTGCTTCTGTGGGAGGCGCCCCTCCGGGCTTCCCACAGGAGTTCGTCATGTTGCGCTCATCGGTCCTCGCCGCCCTCGCCGTCCTCGCCGCGTTCACGGTGGCCACACCCGCCCACGCCTACGTGTTCGGTGGCAACCCCAAGGTGGTCCTCGAGGTCGACCGTCCGGCCGGCGACCTCACCTCCGCCGACGTGTGGCTCGCGTCCGTCAAGGTGCACAGCTGCGCCGGCGGCACCCCCACCGTGGTCCTCGTCGACGCCGCCGTGGACCTCACCCAGCCGTGGACCGCCACCGTCCCCGGCGGTGATCTGTGCGGCGTGTCCGTCCACTACGACAGCGCCATGGAGGTCACCCACAACGGGTGGACCGTGTCCCATGACGAGCCGAAGACCCAGGTTGTGCTGAACGGCTGGAACTCCGTGTCGGTGCCGCTGGTCCCGTTCACGGTGGAGCAGGGGACCTTCTCGGGCGTCGCACCCCAGCTCGTGCTCACGCTGGAGCCGTAGCGGACAACCTCACGCGCTCGCCGCCACCCCAGGGGCGGCGCCGCGCACCCCGGTGACGGGAGTGATCACGATGGCACCGGCGGAACGTCCGGGCTCCGCCAGCGCGTGGGCCGCCACCGCGCGGTCCAGCGGGAACGTCTCGGCGATGACGGGGTCGATAGCTCCGGAGGCGAGCAGGGCGGTGACCTCGGCCAGGTCGGTGGGCGTGGGGATCGACACCCCGGTCAGCGCGCGCCGGCCGCCGGTGAGCGCGGTGAGCGCCATCCACGCCAGGGTCACTGCCGTCATGTACAGGCTGACGAATCGGCCGGTGGCGGTGAGGATGCGCCGCGTTCCGCGGAAGCCCAGGGCGCCCGACGTGTCGAAAATAAGGTCGAACTTGTCATCTCCCTGGGTGACATCCACGCTCCGGTAGTCCACCACCACGTCGGCGCCGAGCTCCGCGAGCAGCTCACCCCGCGAGGAGCCGGCCACTGCCGTCACGTGGGCCCCGGCGTGCTTCGCGAGCTGGACCACGAACCGGCCCACGCCGCCCGACGCGCCCACCACGAGCACCCGCTGCCCGGCGCTCACCGGGGCCTTGTCGCGGAGGAAGATGTGGGCCGTGAGCGCGCCATAGGGCACGGCGGCCGCGTCGACGTAGCTCACGCCTGACGGGATGTGGGCGACCGCTCCGGCCGCGTCCACCACCAGGCGCTCGGCGGCAGCGCTGTTGTCCCCGATGCCGTAGACGTCGTCGCCCACGGCGAACCCGGTCACACCCGCGCCTGTCTCCACCACCCGTCCGGCGAACACGGTGCCGGGGATGGGGCTCCGGGGCCCGGTGATCCCGAACATCAGCCGGCCGATCACCATGCCGATACCTGGGAAATCGGCGGCGCGAAGTCGTCGGTCTCCCTGCGTTACCGGGGTCGCGTGCACGGCGACGAGCAGCTGGCCGGGGCCGGGGCTCGGGGTGGGCAGCTCGCGCACGGCGAGCACCTCGGGGGGGCCGTACTGACGCTGGACGATGGCTCGCATGGGGACCTCCTGGTTGCCCCACCGGTGTAGGTGTTCACGAACGAGCAGCACACGGCCAGATCAGGTTGTGTGGTATGCGTATCTGCATGGATTGGCGCTCAGTACGCTTCGACTGGAACCGGGCGCGGGCGTTCCTCGTCACCGCTGAGGAGGGCTCGTTCTCGGCCGCCGCGCGGTCGCTCGGCCTGTCGCAGCCCACGGTCGGGCGGCAGGTCGCAGCCTTGGAGGAGGAGCTCGGGCTCACCCTGTTCGACCGGGCCCACGGGCTGGCCCTCACCCCGGCCGGCATGGAGCTGGTGGAGCATGTACGGGCGATGGGTGAGGCCGCCACCCGGGTGTCGCTCGCCGCTACGGGTCAGTCGACCGCCCTCGACGGCACGGTGTGCATCAGCGCCAGCGAGGTGGTGTCGGTGTTCCTGCTGCCGCCGATCATCCAGCGGATTCGCGAGCTGCATCCTCGCATCGAGCTGGAGCTGGTCGCCACCAACGCGACGAGCGATCTGCGCCGCCGCGAGGCCGACATCGCCGTCCGGAGCTTCCGCCCCACCACGCCCGACCTGGTCGCGCGCCGCATCCGCGACGACGAGGCCCGGCTCTACGCCTCGCCCGCCTACCTGGAGCGCGTCGGCAACCCCGACACCCCCACAGCACTCTCGGCCGCCGCCGAGCTGATCGGGTTCGATCGGTCGCCCGCCCTGATCGACGGCCTGAACCACCTCGGGCTGTCGCTCACCCCAGCCAACGTGCGCATCGTCACCCAGAACCAGATGGTGCACTGGGAGCTCACCAAGCGCGGCGTCGGGATGAGCATCATGCTGTGCGTCGTCGGCGACGCCGAGCCGAGCGTCGTGCGCGCCCTGCCCAGCCTGCCGCCGTTCCCGGTCCCGATGTGGCTCGTCACGCACCGGGAGCTGTCGACGAACCTCCGGATGCGGGTGGTGTTCGACCTGCTCGCGGAGGGGCTGGCGCCGACCCCGGCGGCGTGAGGTCAGCCCCCCAGCGCCCGTCCTTCGGCCCCTGATCAGGCCACGCGCTCGTACACCTCCTCCCGATGCCACTCGAGCGCCTCCCGGCTGGGCTGAAGCTCCGGGTCGCCAGGCACATGGAGCGGCCGGCCCTCGTACTCCCGGTACCGCTTGCCGTTGTTCCACCGCTCCTGGAGCAGGTCGGAGACGCGAAGACGGAACTCGTCGCCGATGGGCTCAACAGCCACCAGGCCCCGGTCGAACAGCGTGTGGAACTCCTGAGTGAGCAGCAGGCCGTTCTGCACGTGGTTGCTGGCGGGGCCGAGGTAGGGCTGGATGTGTGCGGCCGCGAGCACCGGCTCGGTGTGCTCACGCGTGACCGCGCACTGGCCGGCGTACGCCTTGAGCAGGCGCCCGCGAAATGTGCCCTGACCTTGGCGCACGGCGTTCAGAGCGACGGCCCGGCGGCGGGTGTCGGTGGACACCAGCTGGAATCGGGCGCTGAGGTCGGCCGGCCGGTCGACCGTGTCGGCGCGGAGTGCAGCCATCAGCACAGCGATGTTCGCGGGCTCGGCGTCCGTGCGTCCGCGCTGGATGCCCGACCTGGCGTACCCGCGGGCCGCGTCCCACGGGATCCACTGGTGGTCCGGCCAGAAGGTGGCGTCGCGGAGCAGCATGCTGCCCAGCGGCCTGCGGAGCGCGGCCGGCGAATCACGCCCCAGGATCCGCGCCAGCTCGGACTTGTCGAACGCCCCGTTCTTGGCGCCGAACAGGTCCCACGCGAGGTGGACGTCAATGGAGTCGAGGTGGTCGGCGAAGAAGCCGTAGCCCACGATGGCCCGCCCCACCGCCGAGCCAGATGGCGCGCCAAGACGGAAGAAGATCGGCTCTCCAACGGTGAATCTCTTGATCGGCCGTGGAGACTTTGGGGACCAGAAGTTCACCTCATCGAGCCGCGCCGGTTGGCCGGGGGCCCGCACGGCCAGCCGGCTCAGGTTGTCGAACCACTGCCGGTGCGTGTGGGCGATGAACACTGAGCTGGGGTTCATGGCGCGATCCTCGCGCCTGAGTCTGCGTGAGGCGGACGCGCCGTGCAAGCGGGCGGGGCGGGTTTACCTGCCACCCTCGAATCGCCGCCTCCCTCAACCCATCCCACACGCCGGACAGTCATCCCAGAACCCCGCCGGCAGCTTCGGCTCCACCACCACCGGCTCCCGCGCCACCGGCGCCGGCGCCGTCACCTCCGGAATCACCGCCTCTGCCCCCGGGGTCGCCGGCACCTCCACCAACACAGCCGGCTCGACCGACCTCACCCGCGGCGCCACGGTCAACAGCCCCGGCGCCGACTCCGGCAGCACGGTCACATGCACCGGCGCACTCGGCGCGCCGATCAGCCTCGGCGTGAGCAGGGCCGAGGTCAGGGCGACGCCCGTGAGGGCGATTGTGAGCTGCCAGCGCTGCATGGGTGCCTCCATCGTGCCCCTCCAACGGCATCCCCGCCGCCTGCTTACACCCGCGATCCCAATCAGCCGTCCCGACTCCGCCCACGCAGTAGCCAGACGCCAACGCATTGCCCGGGGGCACCCCAGCCGGGGTCAGGACGCAAGGCGTTACATCAACTATCCCCGGTGAACCGTCAACCCAACCGGGGTCAGGACGCCAGGTGTTAGATCAACCGCCACCCCGCGCACGCCACCCCCCCTCCCGCTTCGCCCTCCCACCGCCCGGCTATGGTGAGCCAAGCCAGGATGGCCCCATGCTCCTCACCGCCCTGCTCTCCCTCACCGCCCTGGCCGCCGCCGTGCCCCAGCCCATCGAAACGCACCTGCGAACCACCGGCAGCTGGTCCTTCTCCGACGGCTCATCGGTCTACACCTTCGCCGACGACGGCGGGTTCACCCTCGCGCCCAGCGGCATGAGCGGGCGCACCGTCACCGGCACCTGGACCACCGCCGACTGGTCCCGGTTCGAGATCGACGGCCAGTGGAGCTGGGTCAATGGCCTGTCGCCGGCGTACGACTTCCGCCACCTGAGCCTGCACGTGTCGGCCCACGGCTCCGAGCCAGACGCCCCTGTCTACGCCGTGATCGCGTCGCTCACCCCGCAGACGGTCCGCGCCTTCGCCTGGGCAGGCCTCAAGACCGTGCCCGCCAAACCCAGCGACGAGATCACGCTCCAGCAGGCCCAGGACCGACAGACCAAGGGCGAGGCATACTACCTGGCCCACTTCGACGACTCCGGCCGACTCGTCTGGCTCGAGAAGCGGTTGAACCACGCCACGATGTTCCGCACCCTCTACCGATACGACGGCAACACGGCGGTGCGGGTGGAGCCTGGACGGACGGGAGCTCCGACCTCGGAGTGAGCGCGCCTCGCCACCGTGCCCGGCCGTGCCGCCACTCATCACATTTCCCGCCATGCTGGGTCCGCTGCTGGCATTCTCACCGCGCGGCCCTTCAGGCCGCCGCGTCCCCAGGTGTGACGCCTCCCGCCCGACCGGTGTCCCATCTCCCCGAGCCCGGAGCCAACCGTGTCAGCCTCGTCCGCGAAAAAGCTGGGCACCTTCGGCGGTGTGTTCACCCCGACCGTGCTGACGATCCTCGGCGTGATCATGTACCTGCGCCTCGGGTGGGTCGTCGGCAACGGCGGGCTGCTCGGCGGCTTGCTGGTCATCGGGCTCGCCATCGGCATCACCGCGGCCACGGGCCTGTCGCTGTCGTCCATCTCCACCAACACCCGCCTCGGCGCGGGCGGGCCCTACGCCATCATCAGCCGGTCCCTCGGGCTCGAGGTCGGCGGGTCGGTCGGGGTGCCGCTGTATGTGAGCCAGGCGCTGGCCGTGGCCATGTATATCTTCGGTTTCCGCGAGGGCTGGCAGTGGTTCTTCCCCGACCATCCTGCGTTGATCATCGACCTGGTCGTCTTCGCTGCGGTGTTCGCCATCGCGTACATGAGTGCCGAGTTCGCGTTCCGCATCCAGTACGCGATCATGGTGGTGATCGCGTTCTCGATCGTGCTCATCCTCGGCAGCCCAGCCGGCTGGACCGGCGAGGTGATGTGGGTGGGGGAATGGACCGGCTCGCCGGGCGACGGCGGCGCTGGCACCGACTTCTGGGCGGTGTTCGCCGTGTTCTTCCCAGCGGCCACCGGCATCATGGCCGGCGCCAACATGTCGGGAGACCTCGAGAACCCCCGGCGTGCGATCCCCGTGGGCACCATGGCGGCCATCGCCCTGTCCACTGTCGTCTACGTCGTCCTGGCCGTGTGGGTGTCGCGGGCGGGCACAGCGGAGGAGCTCACCTCCAACTACACCTTCCTCGTCGACGCCAGCCTGTGGGGCCCCGGCGTGGTCGCTGGATTGCTCGGCGCCACTCTCTCGTCGGCCCTGACCTCACTCGTCGGCGCTCCCCGCATCCTCGTCGCCCTCACCCGCGACGGCGTCGTCCCCGACATTGGCGGCATCGGCCAGCTGTCGTCCAGCGGCGAGCCCCGCCGCGCCATGATCGCCAGCGGCATCCTGGTCTTCGGCGCCCTGATGCTGCGGGACCTCAACGCGGTTGCGCCCCTCCTCTCGATGTTCTTCCTCATCGCGTACGGCGTGATCAACATCGTCGTGCTCATCGAATCGAGCCTGGGCCTGCAGAGCTACCGCCCCACCCTCGCCGTCCCGCGGATCGTGCCCCTCCTCGGCGCCGTCGGCTGCATCTTCGCGATGTTCATCGTCAACCCGACCGTCAGCCTGGTCTCGGTGGGCGTCGTGGTCGGGCTGTACGTCTTCATCCTGCGGATGGGCATGGGCAACGCCGGTGACTCCCGCAGCGGGATGTTTGCCGCCGTCGCCGAGTGGGCCGCCGCCCGGGCGACCGAGCTCGAGGCCGACAACCCCCGCGCGTGGAAGCCGAACTTCCTCGTGCCCGTCGAGGACACCGCCAGCGTGCGGGGGTCGTTCCAGTTCCTGCACGAGCTGGTGGCGCCCGAGGGCTCGATCAAGCTCATCGGCATCGCCAACAAGGAGAAGGTGGACGACGTGACCACCCGGATGAGCAACCTGACCCACGACTTCCGCGACAAGGGAGTGTTCACCACCTTCTCGGTCCTGGATTCCACCGACCTCGAGACCGGAGTGGTCGCTGGCCTCCAGGCGCTCGGCTCGGCATTCTTCCGCCCGAACGTTCTGTTCCTGTCACTTCCTCGGGAGGACCACGACCCCGCGCTCGAGAACCTGTGGCGCGAGAGCGTGCGGCTCGGCGTCGGGTTGGCCCTGTTTGCGAACCACCCCGAGGCGGGCCTCGGCAAGCGCTCGGTGCTCCACGTGTGGATCCCGCGAGAGGCGATGCAGTCGCCCGTGACCGAGAGCCTCTCCCACCGCGGGCTGCACCTCGCCCTGCTGCTCGGCCTGCGGTTGCATCGCACTTGGAAGGCCCGGATGCGCGTGTACACCGTCGTGGAGGACGAGTCCGAGCGCGCTGCCGCGGTCGAGTGGCTCCGCGATCTCGCCGACCGCGCCCGCCTCCCGAAGCAGGTCTCCCGCCAGGTCCTCGTCGGACAGCTGGAGGACCAGTTCACCACCGTGCCCCAGTCCGACCTCGACATCTTCGCCCTCCCACCCGAGCCCGACATCGCCAAGATACGGAGCAGCGTCGAGCTCACCCGCTCCGCCTGCCTGTTCCTGGGAGACAGCGGCAAAGAGAGCGTCCTCGCCTGAGCGCGCCCCGAGCGCCGAGGTCCCCTGCTGCCGGCGTCTGGGGTCCCCCCCCCGACGTCCCAACCGGGGTCAGGACGCCAGGTGTTACATCAACTACCGCCGATGAACCCCGATCTCCCCCCCCTCGCACCACCTACGGCAACGCCACCGCGTCCGCATACACCGCGAGCCACCCCTTCCGAATGCGCTCGCGCACCACGACCCTGCTCCCGGTAGGCAAAGTACAGAGCACACTCTCGGGATCTTCCGGATCCGACAGCACCGCCGCCGGCGACGCCAGCTCCACCGGCTTCCCCACCGGCGACATCGACGTCAACCCGGTTCGGGCGTAGCCGAGCCGCGCCTCTCCCCGTAGGCTGCACGCCCCAGCATCCCCCGCCGGAGAGTCGATGGACGGGTCGGCATCGAGCGTCATCCACACCGCCGCGACCGCGACGCCGAACACCAACGCCGCCATCCCCGTCGCCGCCACGGCCGCCGCCACGACCGCCCACACCCTCCGCGGATCCGTCACCGCAGCCGATGGACCCGACGCCGGTGCGCCGTCCACTCGTGCCACCACAGCCGCCGCATCCGCTGGTCGATCCCCCGGTTCCATCGCGAGGCAGTCATCCACCAGCGACGCCAGCGGGTGGTGCTCCGGCAGGGTCTTGAACTCGCCGCGGCCCAGGTTCCCGAGGAGCTCCAGGACCGACTCCCCCTCGATGGCCTCATGCCCCTCGACGATCCGCACGAGCAGGCACCCGAGGCTGAACACATCCGCCCGGGCGTCCACCGTGCTCGCATCTACCGTCAAGTCGACGCTTGGTCGGCTCGGTCGGCCGAGATTCTAGCCCAGGGGACCTGGGCTTTGACTCGGCCTCCGTCGCCTCCCGTCGGTCGAATCCTCCGCCTGCTCCGGCGCCATGTACCCAGGCGTGCCCATGACGGCGCCCGCCCGCGTGCCCTGGCGGCTGGGCGGCGGGTTCACCGCCTTCACCAGCCCGAAGTCACACACCTTCGGCGTCGGAGGCGAGGTCGACCCGTCCATCAGGATGTTCGCCGGCTTCAGATCCCGGTGCACCCATCCCCGGGCATGGGCCGCCGCCACGCCCTCGCACACACCCCGAAACACCGCCAGCCGGTCCGCCTCCGACGGCTCCGTCTCCAGCCACTCGCCCAGCGTGCCGCCCTCCACCAGGTCCATCACGATGCCCTGGCACCCGCCGACCGGGATCACATCCGTGACCGTGACCACGTTCAGGTGCCGCAGCCCGGCCTGAGCGCGGCCTCCAGCAGGCGCTCCGCCAGTCCCTGATGCGCGAACTCGAGCACCTTGAGTGCGTGCACGGACCGCAGGTCGCGGTGGCGCACCCGGTACACCCGCGCCATCCCGCCCTCGCCGATGAGCGCCTCCACCTCGTACCGGTCCACCATCTGTCCCGGCTCGAGCATCGTCCCCTCGGATTCAGGTTCCGCCGGCACAGCCCAGGCAGGAGGCCGTGTCCACAGGCACCGGGGTTATCCTGCTCCTCTGCAATGAGAGGTGCCCCGTGGTCGGCCTGTTGCTCTGGCTCGCCATGGATCCCGCGTCCGCGTACTGTCCCGCCCGTGTGCGTCAGCGCACCATCCCCAACGACAAGCGCCGCGCCGTCCTCCCCCTCCCACCCGTCGGCAGCACAGCCTGGGCGGTCCTCGACGACGACGGCAGCCCCGTATGGATCGTCCACCACGGCCCCGACTGCGTCAGCGTGCTCGACGCCACCCTCCGCGAGCCGTACTTCCCAGGCATGCGCCGTCTCGTGGGCCGGCACAGCGACTCCGGAGGGTTCTACGTCAGCGCCAATCCGCCCGCCGCCGACGCAGACGGCGTGTGGCGTGAGGGCGACGCCTGGATCGCGGCCATGCCGGCGTTTCGCATCGACGTGCAGGACCAGACCGTGATCGTCGGCGCCCGGCGGGGTGGGGCCCGGTCCACCTACGCGCCGCCAGAGCGGTTCTACGTGATCAAGGGCACCTACGAGTACCCACTCCGCGACGCGCCCGAGCCGCTCCAGGTCGTGTTGGACCGGAACGACGGCAAGTTCGCCATGGTCGACGCCATCCTGTGGCAGACCCCCGGCCAACCCGTCCGCATCTGCCAGGCCGACACCTCCGAGATCGGCGGGTCCAACACCTTCGAGGGCTGCCCCGACGATTCGCCAGTCGCCGCCCATGTGCCCCCGAGCACGAACAGCATCGGGTTCTTCGGGCCACCGCTGCTGCTTCGATTCGAGCACGGTCAGGCCGTCGACGTGGTCCGCGCCAACCACCACCACGGCGCCCGCTCCGCTCCGGGGTCAGGACGGTAGGTGTTACACCTTACCGCCCGAACATCGGGGGCAGGACGCTAGGTGTTAGATCATCGAACCCCGGCGGGGCGTGCTGTGCCCTGCACAGAATCTGCACCGTCCCCGCTGAACCGTGCACACGGCCCCGAACCATCTTGACCCATGCTCCTCCTCGCCTGGTCACCCCACCTCCTCCCGCTCGTGCCCGAGGTCGGCTTCCTCACCGCCGCCCTCCACGCCGCGGCCCCCGCCGTCAACCTGCTCCTGCCGCTCGCGGTCCTCACGGCCGCCTTGCGTCGCCGACGCCGCACCACCGCTCTCATGGCCCTGTCCGCCATCGTCTGGTGGATCCAGCACCCTCTGTGGCTCATTCCGGACCCGGCCGACGGGCACACCGTGCGGCTCGCCACCGCCAACCTCCGCTACGGCAACCCCGCGGTCGACGACATCTTCGACGCCCTCCTCGCCGCCGACCCCGACGCCGTCGCCCTCCAGGAGCTCACCCCCGCCCACGCCGCAGCCCTCGCCGCCCACCCCCTCGCCACCGCCCTGCCGCACTGCATCCTCGCCCCGGCAGAGGGCGGGTTCGGCGTCGGCCTGTGCAGCCGAACCCCCATCGCCGACGCCGCCATCGCCGACTGGGGAGCGACCCCTGTCGCCCGCGGCCGCCTGTCCACGCCGGCCGGCCCGCTCACCGTCGTGGCCGTGCACGCCATGCCCCCCTTCTCCGCCCTCCGCGTGCGCCAGCGGGGCGCCCAGCTCGCCACCATCGGCACCCTCCGTGACCCCCGCGCGCCCACCGTCGTGCTCGGCGATCTGAACACCACCCCCGATTCCCCCGCCTGGCACACGGTCACCGACGCCGGGTTCCGCACCGCCGCCAAGGCCTGCGGCATGCCCCGCCGACCCACCTGGCCCGTGCCCATCCCCGTGGCCCGGATCGACCATGTGCTCATCGACATCGGCCTCGGCTGCGCCGCACTCACCCACCAGCACGTCCCCGGCAGCGACCACGCCGTCGTCATCGCCGATGTGGCCCTTGCACCGCTCGCGACCGGCGGACTTCCGCGCTAGACGGGCCGGGCGGCCTCCACCAGGGGCCCACGCGCCCACCGGAGGTCCGAGATGTCCGCTGCCCACACGCCCCCGCCCCCGATGGACCCCACCCCCATCGCCGAGGTCGACCGCATGCTCGAGCGCCTCGCCGCCGGGCGTCCGAAGTGGGTCGCGCTCTCCACCGCCGACCGCGCCGCCTTGCTCCGCCGGTGCATGGAGTCCACCGCCGCCGTGGCCGACCGGTGGGTCGAACTCGCCTGCGCCATCAAGGGCTACGCGCTCCAGAGCAACGGCCACGGCGAGGAATACCTGGGCGGCACACTGCCCGTGATGCGCAACCTGCGCCTGTTCGCCGAGGCCCTCGAGGCCGGCGGCCAGCCCGCCCTCCCGAAGACCTGGCAGCGCCCCGATGGCCAGTGGATCGCCCGCGTCTTCCCCCAGTCCATGCTCGATCGCGCGCTGTTCACCGGCATCACCTGCGACATCTGGGTCGAGCCGGGCCACGAGCCAACCCAGGGCCAGCTGTACCGCGACAAGGCCACGGGCACGGCCGGCGACGGCGGCGTGAGCGCGGTGCTCGGCGCCGGCAACCAGTCCTCCATCCCGCCAATGGATGTGCTGTACAAGCTGGTCGTGGATGACGAGGTCTGCATCCTCAAGATGAACCCCGTCAACGAGCAGCTCGGCCCGGTCATCGCCGACGCCCTCCGCCCGCTGATCGACGGCGGCTTCCTCGAGGTCTGCTACGGCGGCATCGAGGTCGGCAAGCACCTGACGGACCACCCCACCGTCACCTCCATCCACATCACCGGCTCCGACCGCGCCCACGACGCCATCATCTGGGGCCCGGGAGAGGCCGGCATCGAGCGCAAGAAGACCGGCACCCCCCGGCTCGACAAGCACATCACGTCCGAGCTCGGCTGTGTGTCGCCCGTGCTCGTGGTGCCCGGCGAGTGGAGCGAGAAGGAGCTCGACCACCACGCGCGGCAGGTGGCCTCGATGCTCGCCTACAACTGCGGCTTCAACTGCAACGGCGCGCGGCTGATCACCGTCGCCTCGGGCTGGCCCCAGAAGGCCGCCTTCTTCGACAAGGTCAAGGCCCGCCTCGCCGCCAACCCGCCCCGCCACGCCTACTACCCCACCGCCCAGGCCACCTGGGAGCGATTCACCGCCCAGTACCCCCAGAACATCCAGCTCGGCACCGCCTCCGAGGGCCAGCTCCCGTGGACCATCCTCGAGGGCGTCACCCCCACCGAGGGCGAGTATGCGCTGGGCAATGAGCCGTGGTGCGGCATCTTCAGCTTCGTCGAGCTGCAGGCCACCACCCCCGCCGAGTTCATCGCGGCCGCCGTCCCGTTCGCCAACGACAAGTGCTGGGGCACCCTGTCGATCAACGTGATCGTGCACCCGAAGGCCGAGTCCGCCCTGGGCGACCGGTTCGAGGCCGCCATCGCCGACCTGCGCTACGGCGCCATCGCCATCAACTGCTGGAGCGGCCTGAACTACGGCCTGGTGAACGCCACCTGGGGCGCCTTCCCCGGCCACCCGCTGGATGCCATCGAGTCCGGCCAGGGCGTGGTGCACAATGGCCTGCTGGTCGACCACCCTCAGAAGTCCGTCGTGCGGGCACCGTTTCTGATGCAGCCCACGCCGGCCTGGTTCACCGACCACAAGAACAACGTGGCCCTCGGCAAGCGGATGACCCAGTTCGAGCGCGCCCCGAGCTGGTTCAAGGTCCCTGGCGTCGCCATCACCGCCCTCAAGGGCTGATCCCGCTCAGTCGTCTCGCCGCAGCGGGAACCGTCTCGCTGCTCCTCGTGTGCGGACGGCGTGACGAGAGGTCGGATGCCGGGGATGCACCGGAGAGTGGCCTTGTGTTGCTGTCCTCCTCGACCCCGGCCGGGCGTTTGTCGTCCTGCGAGTCAGACGCGCCGGACAGGACGCCGGTTCGTGGTAGGTCCTGTCACGCAAGGTCCAGCCAGATCCTGTCTTTCTCCCAGCCACACCTGGCGGGTGCGCACACGGACGGCTCCACCCGCCGCGACCCGGTCGCCGCGGCGGACGCTCGCCTCGGGGAGGTATCGCGCGTTGGACATGGAGCTGGCGCTGCCCCACGCGAACGGTTGCATCGGTTCCAGGGACCGGCCGGTTGCCGTCACCCAGCCCACGTGGGAAGTGGAGGTGCGGGTCTCCGACGAGGGCGCGACCCGGCTGTCGATGGCATCCCGGAGCCGAACGAGTCGAACAACCTCATGGTTCGCGAGCTCTGGTCCGATGTGGGGTGACTGGGCCGGCACATGCCGGCGCCGCCGTTCACCGAGGGGTGACGTTGGGAGTGCCGCAGCGCATGGGCCTCGAGCTCCAACCATCGGCTCAGGGCTCGGCAGCTCTCCCCTGCACCCGCTCCCGCACCCACTGCACGGAACGGTTGCATCGGTTCCAGGGACCGGCCGGTTGCCGCCCCCACCGTGTCTGCCGCCAGCACATCCGCGATGCCGTCGCCGTCGACGTCGCCTGCGAATGCAGCAGCGCGGCCGAAGCCGTACTCGCAACCTTCGTGCTGCACCTGGAGCACACTGGCCTCTGTGGCGTCTACTGCACCTGATGGCCCCTCGAGCAGGGCAACGCCCCTGGCCGTGTGAACCAGCACCCGCTCCCCGTCCACGCTGGCGACGCCAGCGATCCCGGACACTGCGGCAAGGCGCGCTCGCGCAGATCCTGCTGGCCCGTGCCCCGGTAGACCAGGTCTGCAAGGTCGGTCACCGAGGTGGCGGGGCACAGCGGCTCCACGCCATCACAGTCGTTGTCGACTCCGTCGCAGGCCACGTCGGCCGCGCCGGTCCACGCTTCGGGCTCGGTGTCGTCACAGTCGTCGCCGACCCACACGTACCCACCGGGGAGCTCACACGCAGCGTTGGTTCCACTGGTCGCGACGAACGGCCTCGCGGACCGGGTGACCGTGCAACGCCCAGACCTGGTCGACCTGTCCCTTGTGGAGCCCTTGGGCGTGGTGCCCACCGAGTACCTCGGCCGGTACTGTACCTCGTGGACGACGGCATGCCTTGCCGCGGTGCGGTCGGCGGTGGCCAGGGCGTGGTGCACAACGGCCTGCTGCTCGACCACCCCCAGAAGTCCGTCGTGCGGGCGCCGTTCCTCATGCAGCCCACGCCGGCCTGCCAGTTCGAGCGCGCCCCGAGCTGGTTCAAGGTCCCGGCCGTCGCCATCACCGCCCTCGAGGGCTGACCCATCCTCCCGCCGCAGCGGGGGGCCGCGCTGCTCCTCGCGAGGGCCTGAACCGGCGGATCGGGTGCCCGGCAGGCCCCGCTGCGGGACGGCGTGACAAGAGGTCGGATATCCAGCGTGATGCCTCGGCGAGGAGTCTCGTGCATCCTGTCCTCTCCTCCGCACCTGGTATGCTTCGGCATGCACACGATCGCGCTCCTGGTGTTCCTGTTCGGCTGCGACGGAGCGGGCGAAGGCGACAAGCGCGGCGCCGACACCGCGGCGCCGACCGCCGTGACCTCGTCCGGCACGCTGCCCTGCACCCCGATCACGGGATTTCCAGACGACGACAGAGACGCCTTCGGCGACCCCACCCGCCCGCTCACCGACTGCACGCTGCCCGTCGGCTACGTGCTCGACGGCAGCGACTGCGACGACGCACGGAGCGATGTGAACCCAGGTGCCGCGGAGGCCTGCAAACGGCATCGACGACGACTGTGACACGCTGGTCGACGACGACGACGTCGATCCGGTCGGCACGATTCGGGCGTTCGCCGACATGGACGGTGACGGACTCGGCAATCCGGACGACGGTGTCGACCGGTGTGCGCTGGGCGAGCGGGTGGACAACGACCGGGACTGCGATGACGCTGACCCGACCGTCGGGGGCCCCATCGAGGTCGTGCCCGACAGGGACGGCGACGGGTTCCCGGCCGGCGATGCGCCGATCTGGGGATGCGCCGGAGACGGATTCCTCCCACCGGGAGGTCCCGTGGACTGCAACGATTTCGATTCGGTCGACCATCCTGGTGCGATCGACTTCTGCTCCACACCGATCGACGAAGACTATAGCGGCGTATCGGAGACGTGCAGCCACCTGGATGCAACCGCCGAATTCCACGGGACGGAACACACCGTCTCCTACCTCTCGTTCGTCGGCGATCTGAACGCCGATGGACGGGGGGACTGGTGGACCTACGGGCTGGCGGCGGAGATCATCGGGTACGTCGTCGCCGGCGATGCCACATCCGGCGCGGTCCCCGACGTGGCGACGACCATCCTCACAGCGCCGGGTAGCCAAGCCATGTACTACATCGGCGACGTGGACGGCGATGGGTTCGACGATGCATTGGTAGGTGGGCTCGAGATCGGGCCCGCGCTTCACCCCGGGCCCATCGCTGGAGAGCTCGATGCAGCGGACAGCCCACACCGGATCCGCATCCCCGAGCCCGACATTCTCTTCGGCTTGTACGCGGCCCAGGCGACAGATGCGAACGGTGACGGGCACGTCGACCTGTGGGTGGGGATGGCCCCTGCCGGGGTGGGCGGTGGCGACCGAACGGGGGGCGTGGCGTTGTACGCCGGACCCCTGATGGATGGGGAGCGCGACGACACCGACACCCTCGCCCGGGTGCTCGGAGAGCCGGGCGAGCAACTCGATCAGGCGCTCACGGAGGATCTCGACGGCGACGGCGTGCCCGACCTCGTCACCGCCGGTGCGGCGGACCACGTGCGGGTGCTCACCGGTCCGTTCTCCGGCCTGCACCCCTCCGATGAGGGGGTGACCCACAC
>JBLFXJ010000111.1:0-21005 GCA_047609825.1 Myxococcota bacterium | reverse complement strand
AGCAGCGCCCAGGGGCTGGCCGCGGGTGATGTCGAGGCACAGGCCGGCGAGCACGCCAGGGCAGCGACCTTCGCCGATCTCGCTGCCGCGTGCGAACCAGACCGTGTCTCCCGCGGTGGCGCCATCCGCGGTGAGCCGCAGCGTGCCACCTGGCACGACCGCGCTGCTGATGAGGGTCATCAGGGGCGGGGGACGCACCGCTCCGTCACGAACCGGCAGCTCGGCTGAGGCCCAGCCATCGTCGGTGGATGGGGCCGAGACGCACCCGAGGGCGAGCAGGACCGCGATCACACGGGGAGCGTCCACTCGACCTCCGCCTGGCGGCAGAACTCCGTGCAGTCGGGGCTGGGGTGGGCGGAGGAGTAGGCGGGCTGCAGGGTGTCGCTGTACAGGCCGTTCAGGTCGACATCGACAGAGTCGGGCGCGATGCCCTCGACGGTGAAGCTGTCGTCGTTGCACGACACCTCGAACACGGTGTCGGTGAGGTTCTTCACCCGACCGTTCTCACACGTGAACGAGAAGCTCTCGCCGGTGAAGGCCACGCTGATGTCGGCGAAGCCGAACGGGGTCTTGCTGCCGCTGACGGCGACAACCGTGAACTCGTCGCCGCACACGTCGGCGCACACCGGGTCCTCCTCCTCTTCTTCGGCACAGCCGGGGAGCAGGAACAACGCGGCCAGGAACGGGAGCAGACGCATGTGACCTCCGAGCGCAGCGTAACCGAGTGCCACCCGGCGCTGTGCCCATTGCGCGGCGTCCGGTGAAGGTGGACGTGGTGCGGGCACTATCAGGCCGCCAAGACAACCCACGTATGGGCGACCCCCAGAACCCTCGCGCGGGTGGATGCCTACGGGAATGCGGGATGCCTAAGGGAATGCGATGCCGGCGTGGAGCGAGGCGCTGGCGTAGCCAGGCAGGTAGAGCCAGCCGGGCACGCGGGTGTTCGGCTGGAAGGTCACCTGGTAGGCGTCGGTGCGGGGCACGGCGTTCACCCGAACCTCGAGGGCGAGGCGGCGCGCTTCGCGTCCGATCCACGCCCCGGCGCCGGCATGCAGTCGCAACGACAGGTTCGCGTGTGGGATCCATACCGAGCTGTCGAGCACGCTCACCTGCAGCCCGGCTCCATAGCGGAAGAAGCCCTGGAGGCGACGGTCGCTGAAGCTGCCATGGCGCATGGTGAGGCCGAGCCCGGGCTCCCACAGGCCGAACCGCACCGGCGATTCAGGGCTGCCGGGAGCGGACCGCCCGGCGAAGCCATCGGCATAGGCTCGCACGCCCAATGTGCCGCCTCGAAAGCGGAGCACCGACGCGATGGCGTCGACGGAGAGCGTGGGGTTCACCGGCCACGGCCCGGCCTTGTCCACACCCTCTACCCGCACACGGGGCGTGCTCCAGGCGCCCATGCCGCCGAGGAGCTCGACGCTCGGCACCGGGTTCAGCCGTCCGCGCTCCTGGGCGACGGCCGGCAGCGCCACCAGCAGTGCGACCAGCACCGTGGCGGTGCGACGTCGCCGCATGCCAGCCAGGGCGAGCAGGAGCAGCATTGCCGGCGCCATGCGGCCGCTGTCGGTGGCACACCCCCCGGTCTCGATCCCCGGCGGCGACAGCTCGTCACACACGGCAGGCTGCTCGGGGAAGCCGAGCCCGCACAGGGGGTAGGCGAACTCGAGCTCCCGGCGGGTCTCGATGAACCGGGTCAGGTCATCGGTCTCGGTGGGCTTGAACCGCACGATCATCTCGCGGTCTGCGCCCTCGGGTCCGTACCGGATGCGCATCCGGGTGAGCCACGCGAGCGCGGCCCCGCTCTCGAAGCCGAAGTCGCCCACCTCGATGTCCAGCAGCGGGTCGCTGACGCAAGGATCGCAGGCGTCGGGGGTGCCGCTGTACTCGATGATCCAGCTGGGGAGGGGCTCGGCGGCGATCTCGGCCAGCTCGGCCTCGTACCAAGCGGCGGGGTTGCCCGTGGCCACCATGCACTCGTTCTCGACGGCGGTCAGCGGGTACGAGGCGATGTCGCCGCGGCCGTTCTCGCGGCTGCCCACGGTGTACAGCACGATCTGCTGGGTGCCGGGGCTGTTCACCGCACCCACGTCCATCGGCAGCCGCAGCGACGGCTCGGAGTACGACAGCCGGATCGGGGTGAGCCAGTCGCCGGCCGGTGGAGTGTCCACGTCGGCGCGGACCGCCAGCCAGAGCTGACCGGCGGCGGCACGCTCCGCCACTGGGATCGGCACGGTGTCGGGCACGTACAGGCCCTCCTGGGCGAGCCACGCGTCCCAGGTGAGCAGTGCGGAGTCGGGGTCGGAGTCCACGAGTTCGAAGCCGTACCGCGCGGACAGGGTGCCGCCCTCGAGCCGGAGGGCCTCGATGGCGGTTCGGGGCTCGGCGACCGCCTCGGGCTCGGGGGTCGTGCGGCACCCAGGTGCCGTGTACAGGTAGGTGCGGTCGACGAGGTCGTCGCAGGTGATCCGATCGATCCGCGGGGCCGTGAACTCCTCGTACCGGGTGATGAAGTCGGGGCTGATCCCGGTGACGTCGTTCAGCGTGGTGCCGGGCGGCACCGGGAGCAGCATGCCCATGCGGGTGTCGCGCGCCGTGACCCGGGGGGTCCAGGCGAGAGTGGTGCGGTCGCCCGCGCGGCTGAGCACCACCTGGGTGATGTCCACGTCAGCGGACCCGGACCGGTCCACCACCCACGCGGGGTTGGCGAGTGCGACGGAGGCGGCGGAGAGCAGGCAGAGCATGGGAGCCAGTATCCCGTCCTCGGCATCTCACCGGGTGGTGAGTCCCTCCACCGCCACCGCGAACGCCCGCGTGAGCAGCGCCTCCCCGGCCTCCACCGACCAGCTGCCCGACCGGGCCCAGGTGAGCACCACGCCGCCGTACAGCGCGAACAACGCCAGCGCGGCTTCGAGGGGGTCGACGCTCGGCCGCACCCGACCTGCCTGTTGCTCGGCCGCTACCACGGCCGCTACTCGGGCGAAGAACGCAGTGTGCAGCTCGATATATCGGGACTCGGCGCTGCCTGCGTAGAACGGCATCTCCTTGATCATCACCCAGGCCAGGTCTGGCGTGGAGGCGTAGTGCGTGATGAAGCCAAGGAATGGATGGACCAGGCGGTCGAGGAGGGGTCCGTCGGGCAGGCACGTGAACCGCGCCTCGATGACGGCCGAGATCTCGCTGTCGAACAGCAAGAACAGCAAGTCCAGCTTGGTCTCCGCGTAGGCGTACACTGTGCCCGTGCCCACCCCGGCCGCCTGCGCGATGGCCCGGGTGGTGGTGCCGTCGTAGCCGCGCTCGGTGAACAACCGGCGCGCAGCGGCCAGGATGCGGCGTCGCTTGTCGGCCTTGTTCCTCTCACGCAGCGACACGGCCACCCCGGACTCCGCGGTAGACGAGCGGGATGCGCGTCTTCGGCGCCATGGTGAGGTTGCGCCGGTGGGTGGGCTCCCGAGGCGGAGCGTCGGTCGGCAGCTCGAACCGATGGGCGCGGAGCCAGGTAGCGAGCACGATCTTCATCTCGAACAGCGCCAGCGCCTCGCCGATGCACCGTCGCACACCGCCCCCGAACGGGAGGTACTCATTCGGCCGTGCACGGCGGCCCTGCCAGCGCTCGGGCTTGAACGCCAGCGGCTCCGGGTACAGCGCAGGGTCGGTGTGCACGAGCGCGGCCACGGGTGCCACATGGGTGCCCGCGGCCAGCGTGCCTTGGGTGAGCTCCATCGGCTTGGTGAGCGTGCGCACGATGTCGGGCACGATGGGGTTCAGCCGCAGGGTCTCGGTGACCACCGCGTCGAGCCACGGGAGGCGGGCGAGGGCGGCGGGGTCGTCTGGGTCGACGGTCTCGAGCTCCGCGAGCAGGCGCTCGAGCGCGTCGGGGTGGCGGTTGAGCCACGACATGGCCCAGGCGATGCCGATCTGGGTGGTCTCGTGGCCGGCGAACAGCAACGTGATGAGCTGGTCGCGCAGCGCCTCGGTGCTCGGCAGCGCGCCGTCTTCGTAGGTGGCGTCGACAAGCAAGGAGAGGATGTCGGCACCTCGCTCCTCTGAAGCGCGCCGGGCCTCGATGTCTGCGAACAGCATCTGGTCGAACTGGTCCCGGGCTTCGACATACCGGTCCCACGGGCCGAGGCCGAACATCGGGCGTTGGAGCACGCGCACGAAGGCCAGGGCGGGGGAGAACGCGCCCATCAAGCTGCGCACCGATTGCTGGTACCGGTCCACCTCGGCGTCGGCCGACACCCCGAACACCGCGCGGATGATGACCTCGAGGGAGACATCCAGGCTCGCGTCGGCGATGCGCACGGTGCCTCCCGGCGCCCAACCGTCGGCAGCGCGGGTGGCGATGTCGCGGATCATTAGACCGTACGCCCGCATACGCTCGCCGTGAAATGGGGGCGTGAGCAGTCGTCGCTCCTGCCGGTGCCGGTCGCCCTGGAGCATCAGCAGGCTGTTCCGGCCGATCAGCGGAGCCGCGGCCTCCACCCCGAACGGCGCGATGGCGTCGCCCCGAGCCGCGAAGATGCGCCGCACATCCTCGGGGTCGCCCGCGACCACGACATCCCCGTTGAGTGCCTTGACGAGGTAGGTCGAACCGTGGATATCCCGCCACTCGGGGTACCACCGGAACGGGTCGGACATCAGCCGCCAGGTGGTGAGCCAGCGGTTGGACGGGCCGGACAGGGTGGACATCGAGAACTCCTTTGAGCGCGCTCGATTTCGAGCATGCTCAAAGAGTAGGACATCGACGGTCTCGCGGCGCGCCACCAGGCGTTGCAGGGGCGGCCGAGTTCCGGTAGGACGAGGGGCCGCCCCACAGGGCGAATCGGGGGATCCATGGCCAACACCGCCGCCGCGCAGCCCAATCCTGAGGAGCCGACGCTCTTCGGGCACCCCACTGGGCTGTTCATGCTGTTCTTCGCCGAGATGTGGGAGCGATTCTCCTACTACGGCATGCGCGCCCTGCTCGTCTTCTACATGATCAAGGGCTTCCTCTCCTACGGCGACGGCGACGCGTACAAGATCTACGGCGCCTACACGGCACTCGTGTACATGACGCCGTTCTTCGGCGGCATGCTCGCAGACCGGCTCCTCGGGCCACGGCGGGCCATCATCTTCGGCGGCCTGCTCATGGCGGCCGGCCACCTGATCATGTCCATCGAGAACTCGGTGGCGTTCTTCATGGCCCTGGCGCTGCTCATCGTGGGCAACGGCTTCTTCAAGCCGAACATCTCCACGGTGGTCGGCGGGCTGTACGCCGACGGCGACCCCAGGCGGGATGGTGGCTTCACCATCTTCTACATGGGCATCAACCTCGGCGCGGCCATGGCGCCGCTGCTCTGCGGCTACGTGGGCGAGACCTACGGCTGGCACAACGGGTTCAGGCTCGCCACGGTGGGGATGCTGGTTGGCCTGGCGGTGTTCTGGATGCCCACCCGTCTGGCCCAGGTGCTGATCCTGCTCGGCGCCTGCGCCACGGCCTTCTCGATGGTCGCCCTGCAGGACAACCTGCTCCTGTTGCTGGTGAACGGCTTCGTGGCGCTCGCGCTGCTCGTGTCCGGCGTCTCGGCATTCGTCGCGCTCGGCCGGGGCGGGCTGGCGCCGGAGGTCGGCGGCGCGCCGGACGAAGAGGCCCTGAGAAAGCCAATCATGGGGATACCCGCCGAGTACGCAGTCTATCTGGGCACGCTGCTGGTCACGCCGATCCTGGCGGCCCTGGTGTACAGCAACCGCACCGTGCGCATTGTGCCGGACGAGCTGCTGGCCGCGATGGCGGAGAACGGCGGCACCCTGGGCGAGCTCGGCGGAACGCTGCTCGGCGAGGTGAGCACGCCCACCGGCCTGATCCTGGCGATCACCGGTGTGATCGCCATCGGCTACCTGATGCTGGAGTCGATCCGGGCCGAGAAGGTCGAGCGAGAGCGGCTGTGGGTGGTGCTGTCGCTGATGTTCTTCAGCCTGCTGTTCTGGGCATTCTTCGAGCAGGCCGGCAGCTCGGTGAACAACTTCACCGACCGCAACGTGGACCGGGTGGCGGAGACGCGCGTGATCACACAGGCCGAGGTGGGGCAGACAATCGCCATCACCATGAACCAGGAGCAGCTCGGCTACGCCAACGGCGGCGATATGATCACCATCAACGCACTTGACGATGCCCGCGAGGCGGGCGAGCTCGATGTGCAGTGGAAGGTCGAGGCGGATGATGTGGGCATGGGCGTGGGCGGCAGCGCCATCCCGGCCTCCACATTCCAGTCGGCGAATCCCATCTTCATCCTGCTGTTCGGGCTGCCGTTCAGCTTCCTCTGGGTCACCCTCGGGCGCCGGGGAATCGAGCCGAACACGTCGGTCAAGTTCGCGCTCGGGCTGCTCCAGCTCGGGCTCGGGTTCGGGGCCCTGTGGTACGGCGCCCAGGTCGCTGACGGCCGCGGCATGGTGGGTATGCACTGGCTGTTGCTGGGCTACCTCCTCCACACCACGGGCGAGCTGTGCCTGTCGCCGGTCGGCCTGTCGATGGTCACCAAGCTGTCGCCCAAGCGGCTGGTGAGCACGGCCATGGGAGCGTGGTTCCTCGCCACCGCGTTCTCGAGCTACCTCGCGGCGGTCATCGCCACGTTCACCGGCGTGAGCCACGGCGGCGGCGGCGGCGGCGTACCGATCCCGCTGGAGACGGTCAACGTCTACGGCGACGTGTTCGGCACCATCGGCCTCGCGGCGGCCGCGTCAGCCCTGTTGCTGTTCATGCTCTCGCCGATCCTCACCAAGTGGACCCACGGCGCGGGCTGATCTGCTGGACCAGTGGGACGGGCGAGCGCGCCCGTCCCGCGGCGCTCACTGCAGCGAGCACCCGTCGGGCAGGTCATTCCCCCCCGCCCACGGGCTGGCCCCGGTGAACGTGTGGGTGGCCATCCAGTCGATGCCGAGCAGCCAGTGCTCCTGCGGGAACGTGAAGTGGCCCAGGTCGTGGCCACAGCGCACCACCGTGGCGCCGTCGTCCACCAGGTTGGACTGCAGGATGTCGGTGGCGGCCTCGAAGTCGATCATCGTGAACGTGGTGTCGGGCCACACGTCGTTGGCGCCGCCGGTCACCAGCAGGCCGGGCGGGATGCGGGCCTGGGTCGCGTAGCGGATGTATGGGCCGCCGAGCAGCGGGATGGTGATCTCAGCGCCACCGGAGAACTCGACGAACGAGGCCAGGGTGTCGGCCCGTTCGATGGCGAGCACGCTCGTCCACAGGGCGCCGCCGCTGTGCCCCCACGCGTGGACCCGGGTGAGGTCCACGTCGAGGTCGCGGGACAGGCAGGTGCGGAGGTCGTCATACAGCGCCAGGTCGGCGTCGGCGTCGTCGAGGATTCCCCACAGGAGGAGCGCGCCGAACCCGGGGAGCTCCAGCTCGCGGGCCTCGGGCACGACGAACACCGCACCCAGCTCATTGGCCAGGCCCTTCAGGTCAAAGCCGTCCGCGACGAGATCGATGGGGTTCGTGCCCGCCTCTGTGAGGCCGTGGAAGCTGAAGATCACCGGCATGTCTGCGGTGACGTCCTTCGGGGTCACGATGCGCACCTTGCGGCGCTCTCCCCCCGACGAGAACGTCGAGGTGCCGCTCATGTCGGGGCACTCACCGTCGGAGAGCTCCGCCAGCTCAGCGGTCGGACCCTGAGGACCAGCCGCCTGGGTGGAGGCGGTGTCGGAGGGGTCGCCGGAGTCCTTGCCGCCGCAGGCGACGAGCAGGAGGGTGATGAGGGCACGCTGGAACATGTTCTCTCCTTCCGAGGCGGCTGAATACCCGGGTCCAGGCCCGAGTCAAGGGCCGGCCCGATCTGCGCAGGTATCCTGCGCTACACTCGGGCCGGTCCGCAGCCGAGCAGACTGGACCTCAACCTGAATGTCGCCGGCGCATTGTGTGTCAACAACAGGTCTACCGTCCATAGCCGGCGCTACGTTCACTCGCTGCGGGAGGCGAGCAGGGCCTGCTGGGCGCCGAGCAGCCGGTCGGCCCGGCCGAGCCACCGGTTGTGTCGAACGGCCACGCGCGCGGCCTCGAGGAGCAGCACCTCGTGGGCCGCTCCGCGCTCGATGCGGGCGGCCCGCACGAGGGGGTGTTTGGTGTCGATCACCAGGGTGACGGAGCCGCGGTGACTGCGCTCGGGCACCAGTCGCACGGGCGTGCGCCCATCCCGGTCGGCCCAGTGGACGGTGACGGCCACGCCGGGGAACGCGGCATCGAGCCGCTCGACGAACCACCGGGTGGGCTCGCGGATCGCGGGCAGGGACAGGGCTACCGGCGTCGGAGACCGCCATCCGTCGGGCAGCGGCGGGCGCTCCTCCGGTGGGGTGGTGAACCAGTCGAGAGCGGTGCCCCACTGCAGGCCGCCAGCGCCGGAGATGGGCACATGGCGGGCGAGCTGTTCGGCCAGGCCCGCGAGGGCGCCGCGGCGACTCCACGACCGGGCTGCAAACGCGAACGCCCACGCCTCGGCGGCCTCCCGTTCTTCGGCTTCGAAGGTCCCGTCGGCCAGGCGGGCGGCCAGCCGTTGGTACAGGTGCAAGCCGTCCAACCGGAGGAGCAGGTGGCTCGTGGCGCTCGCTCCGTCGCCAGGCACAACCAGCCCGTGGCATGGAGCATGGGCCTGGACCCCGGGCAGGCTCACCAGCTCGACGGTGGACCTGAGCAGCACGCTCGCCGTGGGGTCGAAGGGCACCGAGAGCCCGAGCCAGCCCTGCAGGTCTCCAACCACCCGGTGGCGCACCAGCCAGCCAGGCCCGCCCGCGTCCAGCGACGCCCAGCGCTCTGGCGGGTCGTCATGCACCGCGGTGCGGGTGCGTGCTGGATCGATGGCGGCGCGCTCGTCCGCCGTGAGGCACACCACCGGATCGCCCTCCACCAAGGCCCCGCCGCGCGCCACAACCCGGTCGAAGAACCCGAAGTCGGCCAGGGTCGCTCGCTCGCCGTCGCTGGTGGCGAGCACCACCTGCTCGGTTCGGCCGAGGCGGTGGGCGAGCTGGAGGCGTGCCAGGCGCCGCCGGTCCTCGGCACGGGCCGGGGTCACTGGTCCACGGTCACCGCTGGGGTCGTCGCCACGGCCCAGGAGCTCGAGCAGCGCGATCTCGCCGTCGGCCCAGTCCACGCCCTGCGCGCCATCCGGGGCCCATCCGGCGACCCCGGGCACGGGCTGGGTCGCCAGGCTCCAGCCTGCTGGCGGTGACGGAGCGAGCGTCGCACACACCACGAGCGCGCCCTGCACGGGGAGGTCGGCAAGCGCCCGATCGGTGAACTCGATCCATCGGCGTCCCACGTGCACCACACCGCACACCACTTCTCTGTCCAGGCGGGTGTGGAGCACATGGCCGAACCCGATTCGTTCCTCCAGCAGCTCCAATGTCGCCAGGTCGGCCCCCGACGCCAGACGCACCGTGCGGTCGCTCCCCGGTGTGGCGAGCAGTGCCGTCACCGGTGTTGGGCCATCGGCCGTGGGCAGCACAGGTCGCTCCACCAGATCGGTCGGCCAGCCGGTCGGCAGGTGCAGGTATACGCCCTCGGCGGCGAAGGTGGGGCGCCCGAGCTGGCCGAGCAACGCCAACAGGAGGGGGCCGTGGGCGGGGCCGTCTTCGGGGGCTGCGAGGCGCCACGCTGCATGGAGCACACGCTCCACCACATCGGAGTCCAGGAGCAGGTGGGGCGCGGCCTCGAGACTTCGGGCGGCCGCTTCGGGCACGCGCAGGACCAGGCTGCAGTGCGGCAGGGTGGCGCCAACCTCCAGGGGCGGCGGCGCGATGGGGGTGTCCGCCAGGACCTTGCGATCACCGACCAGCACGCCGAGCTGCACGGTGCGCTCCCCACGCACGATGGCGAACGGCAGACCCTCGTGAGCGTCGGCCCAGTCCGGGGGCTGACCGTCCAGGTGCAAGCGCAGCGTGGCCACGCCACGACCGGGCAGCTCGACATCGACGGCGCGCACGTCGGCTCGCTGGTCCGCCATCCGCCGCACGAAGTCCAGGTCAGACGCCGATGCTGCGCGATGTAGCGCGAGATGCGGCAGCTCCGCCCGCAGCGTCGTGGCCTGGCCGTCGGTGAGGAGGAGCAGCCGCCACGGGAACCGCACGGGGTCGCCGGAGCGGGCCAGGTCCGGTGCGCGGTCGGGCGGGGCGTGGAACACCGGACCGGTGGCTCCGCCCAGGGCTCCCACGGTGATGCTGCCGCGCGCGCCGAGCATCGGCAGGCGGTCGGGGAGCGGCTCAGCGGCGGTGGATTCCGCCCGCGGCATGTCGTCCGCCTCGGCACGCGGGATCGGCGGCAGCTCAGGCGCGGTGTAGGTGCCAGGGCCGATCTGGCGCATCAGGGCTGTGGCGTGGGGCTGGGTCGCGTGCAGGAGCGCCACGTACCGATGGTCGAGCACGATGTCGGCGTGGTCGGCGGTCTTTCGCAGGCCGTCATCACACACCACCCCGAGCAGGGGGCGTGGCGCGAGCTCGGTGAGCGGCAGGGTGGCGATCCACACGCCCCCGATCACGATCCGGAAGCCGGTGGGGGCGTTGGGATTGGTGTGCAGCGCCACCACCCCGCGGCGGTCCTCTTCATCGAAGTGTTGCTGGCGGCGGGCGCCGAAGATCTCGATGTGTCGGCTGCCGCGGTATCCGAACGGGGCCGAGCCGTTGAGCAGGATCGGCACCGGGGTGTACAGGCAGCGCTCCTCCACCAGCTGCTGCTCATCGATGTGGCGGCGGGTGCGCCAGCGGCCGAACAGGCCGAGGGAGAACTGGACCAGCAGGTAGGTGCCGCCGATGGGGTCCTCCACCTCGCCCACGCTGCCCTCACCGGCGCGGTCCACGTCCATCCGCACCGAGCGCACTCCGTCGCCGGACTCGATCCGCACGAGCTTTGGCTCGAGCTGGAGCAGGGCGTTCACGGCGACCGCGAGCTGAACCAGGTGCTTGATGTCGGCCCGGGTGCGGTCCGCGAACAGGTGGTCGAGCAGGTCGTGCAGCTGCCGGGGCTCGAGGGACGGGGCGCCCACCCACGCCACCAGCAGGCTGTCGGGGCGAGTGTCCACGGCGATATAGGTGGCGCCCGCGAACACGGCGGCCTGGATCAGCTCCAGGATGTACTGCTGGGGAAGACGTAGGGCGAACGCCCGCTGTTTCTCGATGGCCCGGGCCCGGGACAGGGTGAACGCGCGGCGTTCGACGAACCGACCGGGGCTCCGGCTGCGGGAGAGCAGCTCGTCGAGCTGGCTCATGTGAGCTGCTCCGCCGCGCGATGCAGCATGCGCCTGTACGCCGCATCGCCCTCGATGTCCTCGGTGTGGAGCAGGGCCTGCGCGAGGCCGAGGGCGGCGACCAGCGGCTCGTCGGAGCCTGCCAGCACCCAGCTCCGGTACAGCGGGTGACGGCGGTTGAGCAGGAGGGTGCGCCAGGACAGGAACGCCGGCAGCCACCGACGTGTGCGCCGAGGCCGGAGGAAGACCTTCCCGCTCCGGGGACCGTGCAGGGCGAGCACCTCACGGGACCCACGATCCAGGCCACCGAAGTCGCCCACGTGCAGGTCGAGTCGGTTCGCCCACCCGTCTACGTCAGGCTCCCAGGACCACCTGCGCTCACGCACCTGGAGGTGCACCCCGACCGCCGCGCGGAGCAGCTGGCGCACACCGTCGAGCAGGTCGCGCTCGAGCGGATCGAGGTCGGTGTCGGCCACGAGCTGGGGCAACACGAACACGTCTCCGACGGGGCGGAGCGCGCGGCTGCCCAGCCTGGCCCGCATGGGCACGCTGCCGAGCACTCGGCGGACGGCCGCGCGGTCGCGCACGACGGGGATCTCCAGGGCGAGCACGGCGCCCACCAGCGGGTCGATCTGCTCGGCGAGCAACACGTCTGGCGTCGGCGCCTTGCGGAGGGCCTTGAGGGTGAGGGGAGCGCCGGTCACGTCGGCGAGCAGGGGTCGACCGAGCTGACCCCGGAACCAGGCCGCTCCGTCGTGGGTGGCGAGCTCCGCCGCGAGCACACCATGCCACTGGTCGATCGCGGGGCCGTCGTCTCTGGCGACCGCCTCCTCCAGCCGGTCGAGCAGGGCCTGGCGCAGCTCGCCGCGGGCCTGCTGCAGCACCTCCATCGCGCGCTCCCACTCCTCGTCCTGGATCACATTGTCGCGGGTGAGGGTGTGCTCGAGTCGGTCGGACTTGAGCTTGAACGTGAGGTGCCGGAGGTCGTCCGAGTGTTTTCCAAGGGCGTCGTCGCTGGTGGTGGAGAGCAGGGTGAGGCCGCCTGAGTAGAAGCCGAACCGCGGTGTGGCGCCGGCCCCGAGGACCGCGACGATCCCGCCCACCTCGGTGCGCACCCGGAGGGGCGCGTCCAGCTCCATCGGCCGGTTGATCTGCGCGACCTCGGCCAACGCGGCGTCCGCGAACGCCGCGAACGGGTCGTCCTCGTCGACGGGTGCGGGTGCGCTCACTTCGCCGGAGGTGGCGTCGGTGAACAGGATGGGCGTGTCGCTGTGCTCACACCAGAATGTGAGAGTGGCGCGGCACTCCTCGGCGAACGAGCGCGCCTGGCTCTCCGGCATCCGCTTGAACAGGGTGATGCGGGTGCCCGCCACCGGCTCTTCCAGGCGCACCTTGTCGAAGGTCCGGTCGGCGTGGAACACCAGCTCCCAGTACTCGCCGTGCCGGCCGGTGCGCACGAGCACGGCTTCTGGACGAATGGCGAAGACCGACGTGAACCCGATGCCGAACTTGCCGATCTTGGTGAGGTCGTCCTCCTTGGTCGAGGCGAACAGGCGGGTGAGCTGCCCGTCGATGATCCCCTCGTCCATGCCCTCGCCGAAGTCATGGACGGCCACGGTCAACACACCCTCGCCCTCCTCCCCGGCCTCGAAGGCCACGGTGACCTCGATGCGGGGGGAGCCGGCGTCGATGGCGTTCTGCGCCAGCTCCCGCAGAAAGTCGAGCGGGCGTGCGAACTGGTCGACCAGGTTGGCGAGCGCCTGGTCGGCGAGGCTCACGAGGCGGCCTCGTGCACCAGGCGCCGGAGCTGGTGCAGGTGGTCGGTTCGCACCATCACGATCAGCGTAGCGCCGGCCTCGAGCACGGTGTCGGCGCCGGGGTTGTAGTGGTTGACCCCGGCTGGCGTGCGCACCGCGATCACCAACGCATCGCTCTCTTGCCGGAAGTTGGAGGAGGTGAGGGTGCGTCCCACCAGGTGGCTGGTCTCGGGAATCCGGATCTCCTCGATGCGGCGCGGCACGTTCCGGTCACGAATCATGGTGTCGAGGAAGCTGACCACCGCGGGGCGCAGCATCACGCTGGCCAGCCGTAGCCCCCCGATGAACGCCGGCGACACCACCTCGTCGGCGCCGGCTCGGCGCAGCTTCTGCACGTTCTCCTGCGACACGCCCTTGGCCACGATCCGCAGGTTCTCGTTCAGCGCGCGCGCCGTGACGCAGACGAACACATTGTCTCTGTCCTCCGTGAGCGCCGCTACGAGCCCAGACGCACGCCGGATGCCCGCCTCCTCGAGGGTCTGGTCGTCGGCCGCCTCACCCTGCACGTACAAGAAGGTCGGGCCCCCCTCGTCGGCCAGGTGCTCCAGGCGCTCGAGGTCGCGGTCGACCACCACGAATGGCGTGTGGGTGGCGAGGAGCTCGGACACCACATGGGAGCCGGTGGCGCCGGCGCCGCACACGATGATGTGGTCGTGGACCGTGTCGAGCAGTCGGGTCATGCGCTGCCTCCGGAGCGCGCCCCTGAGGTCGCCCTCGACCAGGAACGCCGTGAGCGTGGACGCGAAGTACAGCAACGTACCGCTGCCGAGCAGGATCAGGACCACAGTCCACGCCCGCGCCAGCGGTCGCGTCGCCATGCCGGGCAGGGTCTCGCTGAACCCGACCGTGGAGAGCGTGACGATGGTCATGTAGAAACACTCGGCCAGGCTCCACTCGCCCTGGCCGATGGCGCTGTAGCCCAGGCCGCCGATGAGAAACGTGAACCCGAACACCACGCCGGCTGATCGCGCGCGGCTCATCAGCAGTGCGTTGGCGTCACTCCACGCCAGGCGGGTGTGATGGAACGATTTCGACAACCGACGGGCCCCCGGCCGAGTCTAACGAATCGGTGCGGTGCGGTGCGCGCGGGCGATGCAGAGCGGCCTTAGAAGACCAGCGCGCCGGCCAGGCCGAAACCACTCTGCTTGCGGCCGTCGGTGGTGCCCGGGTTCAGGGTGATCGCTTGCGCCTGGATCTCGATGGGCTTGAACACGCGGTAGCCGAGTGACCAGATGGTCTCCCGGCGGAGCTTGCCGGTCTGGGAGTTCGGGCCACCGAGCCACCGCACCTTGGCGCGGGTGCGGTCGATGTTCACGCCGAGGCCGAGCTCGGTGCCGATCTGCGTGGTGCGTGCCTCGAGCGTGTTCCACACGGCAGCGTTGCCGAAGTACATGCCGACGGTCACGTCGACTGTCTCCTGGCGCGGGAGAAAGTCGAACCCAGCGCCGGCCCGGCCCATCCACTTCGCGGCCGGGTGGGCGCGCCCTTCGACGTGGGCGTAGATGCCGCGCAGGCCGGCGACGCCCGCCATGGCCCACGGGGTGGCGCCGCCCGGGAGGTACACCATGCCGGCGGTGCCGTACAAGTCCCAGTCGGTGTCGGGGCCGCGCTCACGCTTGGACTCGTAGTCGACGGCCAGCTCTTCGTACAAACACTGGGGGCATCCGGCGGGCTCGGCTTCCTGGGGTTGCTCATCGTGCGCCTGTGCGAGCGTCGAGAGCACGAACAGCGTCGAGAGCATCGGATTCCCCCTGGTCAAGAAAGACAACGTAGCCGATGCCTCCCACGGTTCAGTGTGTCGTCACAGAGGGTGAGGCCGCAACCCCCGATGTTCATGCACCCCAGTGCGACCAATCGCCCGCGTAGTGCACCTCACGTTGCAACTGCACTCCGTGCCGCTTCAGCACCTCCTGCTGCACATGTTCGATGAGGCGACGGAGGTCGTCCGCGGATGCGCCACCCGTATTGACGAGGAAGTTGGCGTGCTTCTCGGAGACCTCGGCCGCCCCGATCCGGGCTCCTTTGAGGCCAGCGGCGTCGATCAGGCGCCCAGCGGCGTCGCCGGGAGGGTTGCGGAAGGTGGACCCGATCGTGGGCACATTCACGGGCTGGGTGCGCTCCCGGTACGCCAGGTGCTCGGCGATGGAGGCTCGGCTCGCCTCGACATCACCGCCTGAGAGGCGCACGATGGCGCTCTGCACGATCGTGCCAGCGGGGCCGATGTGCGCAGTGCGGTAGGCGAGCCCAAGGTCTGCGGCGGGCACGGTGCGCGCGCGCCCCGCATGTACGAGCACCACCGACTCCAACACGTCCCCGATCTCCCCGAGCCGGGTCCCAGCGTTCATCCGCACAGCGCCGCCCACCGTGCCGGGGATGCCGGCGAGCATCTCGAGTCCGGTCCAACCCTCGCGCTGCATGCGCTTGACCAGGGAGACGAGCCGGAGTCCGCCGCCGAGCCACAGGCGCCCGCCGTCCACCGCGCGCGCTGCGGCGAGATCTCCCGCGAGCCGCAGGACCACGCCGCGGATCCCACGATCGGAGACCAGCAGGTTGGACGCGTTGCCGAGCACGAACAGCGGCGTGTCGTGTGCAGCGCACAATCGCGACGTCGCCTCGACGGCCTCGGCCGTTCGCGCCATGACCAGGCCGTCCGCGGTGCCGCCGGTGCGCCACCACGTTCGCTTGGCCAGTGGAGCGTCGAGCACCACGGGCACCTCCGCGGCCTCCAGGGCGTCCACGAGGGGGAGAGCGAGAGCCATCGAACCTCCGGCTTGCCGTTGGTGGTCCCGTCTGCTCGTCTACGAACCAGCCCGAGTGTAGCGCGGGGTACCCGCGCAGATCGGGCCGGCCCTTGCCTCGGGCCTGGACCGCCAGACTGGATATTGTGCTGTGCCGGAGGGATGCATGATCGTGATCGGTGCAGGACGGGTGGGCACGGCGCTGGAGGCCCGAGCAGCAGCCCACGAGTTGCCCTGCACTCTGGTCCGGCGCGACACGGGCTGGGAGGCCCTCGAAGGCCCCCAAGGCGACCCGATCCTCGTGGCGGTGCGCAACGATGCCCTCGCCGCGGTGGTTGCGGCCACGCCCACCCACCGTCGCGATGATCTCGTGTTCGTGCAGAACGGGATGATCCGCGACTCGCTCCGCGCGCTCGGGGTCGCCCGGGCCACCCGCGGACTGCTCTACTTCGCAGTTCCGACGAAGGGCGCGCCGGTGCAGCCCGGTCGCACCAGCTGGTTCTCCGGCGCGCATGGGCTCGGCGCGGCGCGCTGGCTGGGGGCCATGGGGCTGGCCTCACAGTCGGTCGACTGGGCGCGGTTCAGCTTCTACGAGCTCGAGAAGGTCAGCTGGCTGGTGGTCCACGGGCTGCTGTGCACGGTGCACGAGTGCACTGTGGGCGAGGTGGCCGAGGCGCACCCCGACGCGGTGCTCGCGCTCGTCCGGGAGCTCGCAGCGCTCGGCCGCGTGGCTCACGGCGTCGACGTTCCTCCCGAGTACCTTGCCGACAAGCTGCTCGACTACAGCCGCTCGGTGCCCGAGTGGCGAGCGTCGGTGAAGGAGTGGGAGTGGCGGGATGGCTGGTTCCAGGCGCAGGCCGCACGGTTCGGCGTCGACACGCCGGTCCACCGCGAGCTGCTCCGCGCCGCGGGGTTCAGCGACCGCCTGCCCCAGCCAGGCCCGCAGTGAGCGGGTCGGCCCACCCCGCTACGTGCCGCTGAAGCTCACGCCGTCGAACAGCATCGTGGGGGCCACGACCGACGACCAGGCCCACGGGTCATCGCCCACCGCGACCAGCCGCTGGAGCAGATCGAGCAGGTTGCCGGAGACGTTCATCTCGCCGAGCGGCGCCGTCAGTGACCCGTTCTCGACCAGCGTGCCGCGGATGCCGAACGAGAAGTCCCCGCTCGCCGCGTTGCTGTTGCCGCCGAGGAACCCCGTGACGAGGATGGCCTTGGGCCACCCGGCCGCGAGCTCGCTCCACGGGCGGTCTCCTGGCGACACGACCCAGTTGGACCGGCCCGATGAGGTGGCGGGCAGGGACAGCTTTCGGCTGTAGTAGGTGCCGATGTAGTACCGCTGCAGGACGCCCGCTTCGATCACCGTGCTCCGGCGCGCCACGCGCCCGTCGCCATCCCATGGCTGACTCGCGAGGCCGCGGGGCACGGTGGGGTCGTCGATCAAGGTGAGCACATCAGAGCCGATGCGCTCGCCCAGCTTGTCGGCGAGGCAAGAGCGCCGCTGATGGAGTGAGGCGCCGGACAGCGGAGCGGTCAGCGCGCCGAGGATTCGGCCCACCGCGCGGTTCGACAGGATCAGCGGGTAGCTGCCGCTGTCGATGGGGCCCGCCCCGATCCGCTCTCGCGCACGCTGGTCTGCCTCGGCAGCGATGGCGTGGGCGGACGGCAGGTCGGCCAGGTGGCGCGCCGCATATGAGGCCCCCGACTCCGGCCGCTTGTCGCCATCGCGCAGGGTGCAGTCGGCGCCGGCCACGAACCAGGCGCCCGCGTCTTCGTCGGCGAACCCGTTCGACATCACCCGGGCGCTGGTGCTGCGGCCATCCGCCACCCAGACCGATGCGCTGATGGTCGAGGCATCCGCCCGCGCCGTCATGGCGGCCTCGAGGGCCTCGGCCTCGGAGGAGCGATCCGCCGCTGTGCGCTCGGCCCATGCTGGATCGTCTTGATCGAGCTGCTCCGCCGACACGCCACGGCCACACTCGTCGCCCGGCGGCAGCGCCCGATCCGGATCGGGCTCGATGTACCCCGCGGAGTCCACGCACCGGCGAAGGAACGCCTCCAACGCCTCGGGGCGCAGATCCGACGTCGAGTTGCTGGTGAACCGGCCCTCGGCGAGCACCGACACCTCCAGGCCACGTGTGGTGGCCTCGGTGGCCTGCTCCACGCGGCCGCCGCGGCGGGTGATCTGCACATGGCTGCCGCTGCTTGCGCGGGCCTGCGCTTCCTCGGCGCCGAGCGCCAGCGCTCGCTCCACCGCCTGGGCTGCCAGATCGACGAGCGCGCTCACGAGGCACCCCCGCCCACTGACAGGTTGCGTACCTTCACCGTCGGCATCCCCTGGCTCACCGGCACGCCCTGACCCTCCTTGCCGCAGGTCCATCCGCCCTCGTCGATCTCGAGGTCGGAACCCACCATCTCGATGCTCTCCAGCACCTTCGGGCCGCTCCCGATCAGGTTCACGTCCTTCACCGGCTGGGTGAGGCGCCCGTCCTCGATGAGGTAGCCGTGCCGTACATAGAACGCGAAGTCGCCTGCACCGATCTGCACCGAGCCATTGGCGAAGGTCTCGCAGTACAGCCCGCGCTTCACCGAGGCGATGATCGCCGCGGGATCGTGTGGACCGGCCTCCATGTACGTGGAGCGCATGCGGGGCAACACGGGGTGGCGGAAGCTCTCGCGCCGGCCCGAGCCGGTGGACTCCACGCCATAGTGCCGGGCGCTGATGCGGTCGTGCAGGTACGACTTGAGCGTGCCCCCCTCGACCAGCACCGTCTTCTCGGTGGCGCTGCCTTCGTCGTCGACGTTGAGCGAGCCCCGGGCCCCGGGGAGCGTGGCGTCGTCTACGATGGTGACCTCGTCCGGGGCGATGCGCTTGCCCATCTTGTCGGCGTAGATCGAGATCCCCTTGCGGTTGAAGTCGGCCTCCATGCCGTGGCCGATGGCCTCGTGCAGCAGGATTCCGGAGGAGCCCGCGGCGAGCACCACCGGCATCTCGCCCGAGGGCGGCTTGCCGGCATCGAGCGACCGGCGGGCCCGGGCTGCGGCGAGCTCTACGAGCCGGCGCTGACGGGGTGCGTCGTAGTACGACAGGTCGCCCCGGGCGGCGACGTTGTAGCTGCCGGTCTCGCGCTGCCCGTCGCGCTCCGCCGTGCAGGCCACGTGGGCCCGGGTCATCGGCCGGTAGTCGCCGGCGAGGCGGCCGTCGGCGCGGGCCACCAGCACCCGCTTGTCGGTGTCGGCCAGGCTCGTCTGCACCCGGATGATCTCAGGGCTCTCGGCAAACGCGGCGGCTTCCCACGCTCGTACCAGGGGCACGCGCTCGGACAGCTCGACGTCTGCCCAGTAGCGGTCCACCGGGTAGAACCCCGGGTGTTGCACGGACTCGATCGCGATGGCCTGTGCTGTGGCCCCGCTCCGCGCCACCGAGGCCGCCGTGCGAGCGGCGCGCTCCATCGACGCTGGCGACAGATCCTCGGTGTAGGCGTACCCCACCTGATCCCCGACCACGACGCGCACCCCGACGCCGAGGTCGATGCTGGTGTGGGCGCGGTTCACAGCGCCGTCGGACAAGCCCACGGCGGTCGAGATGCTGTGCTCGAAGTACAGGTCGGCGTCGTCCACTCCGTCGCGCGTCGCAGCCTCGAGGATCCGGCGGATGAGCGCCTCGTCAATCCCGAACTGGTCGAACCACGCGAGGATGGACGCTGTCTGATGCGTCATCCGTTCAGCTCCCCGCCGCAGGTTACCCTCCTGCGGTCCTCACGTCCGGCCCGGGTGCCCGATGAACCGATACCTGGTGTTCTTTGTTCCGTTCGTCTCCATCGTGACCGTTGGGGTGGGCGGCAGGATCTGGCTCGACCTGAACGCCGGGATTCCGCGCGGCGAGGTGGTCGACACCGAGCTCGCGGAGCTGGACCTCGCCGAGCCCTTCGTGCGGGTGAGCGGCATGGCGCACTACCCGGTGGTGATCAAGCAGACAGTGCCTGGAACGCTGATCACTGCCGATCAGACCGTGTGGCTGTGGCCGCTGTTCGAGCCCCATGACACCTCGAGCCGCGGCATCCGGATCCTCGTGCGCGCGGCCCGTCCGCCCGAGTCGCTGGTCAGCTTCGAGTACATGACCCTCGAGGGCCACCTGAGCCCGGTCACGCCGGAGAAGGTGCCGTTCTCCACCGAGATCGAGCTCGGCAAGCGCACGGAATACTGGTTCACCGACGACATGCTGCTGCTCGAGGCCTGGCGGATCGAGAGCGACGGTGAGGTGTGGGAGCTTCCGGCGGACTGATCAGGCGGGCTCGGCGGTGAGCTGCACGTACAGGGGCGTGAACCCCTGGTTCTCCCAGAACGCCACGGCCCGTGTGTCGCGGATCAGGGTGCCCACCTTGTGGCGCCGGTATCCGGCCTCGCTCGCCGCCTGACGCGCGGTGTTCACCAAGCGGGCTCCGACGCCCTGTCGCCGGTGCTCCGGCTGCACCCACAGGTCGCCGATCTGTGCGGTGGGGGCGAACGCGACCACTGGGTTCGCGGGCACCACGGTGATCGACACGAAGCCCACCACGCTCTCGCCGTCGGCGACCCACAGCGCGGGGAACGGGTAGCGGCCGCTGAGCCAGTCGTTGCGCACGTACGACCACATGGCCGCGCGCGCGTCATCCGCGAGCCGGTACCGGGGATCGGTGGCCGAGCCGCCGGCCATCAGGGCCGTCCACAGCTCGAGCACAACGGGCACGTCAGCGACGGTACCTGGCCGGATGCGGAGTGTCATTCCCGCAGGATGGACAGGCCCGCGTAGGTGGCTGCCTCGCCGAGCTGCTCCTCGATCCGAAGCAGCTGGTTGTATTTCGCCACCCGGTCGGTGCGGCACGGGGCGCCGGTCTTGATCTGGCCGCAGCCACACGCCACCGCGAGGTCGGCGATGGTCACATCTTCAGTCTCGCCGGACCGGTGGGACATGACCGAGGTGAAGCCGGCGCGGTGCGCCATGTCCACCGCCGCGAGGGTCTCGGTGAGGGTGCCGATCTGGTTCACCTTGACCAGGATGCTGTTCGCCGACCGCTCGCGGATTCCGCGTGCCAGGCGCTCGGTGTTGGTGACGAACAGGTCGTCGCCAACCAGCTGGGTGGTAGACCCGATGGCGGTGTTCAGCGTGGCCCACCCGGCCCAGTCGTCCTCGTGCAGGCCATCTTCGATGGACACGAGCGGGTAGGTCTCCACCAGCTTCTGGTACCAGGCTACGA
>JBLFXJ010000110.1:0-21119 GCA_047609825.1 Myxococcota bacterium | reverse complement strand
GTGAAGGTGCGCGGCGGGCTCGAGCGGGAGATCCGGGTGGAGCTGCGGGAGGACTGGCTCGCCGCGCGGGAGCTCACCCCCGACATGGTGCGGGCCGCACTGCAGTCCGAGAACATCAACGTGGCGGGCGGCTCGATCATCGAGGGCGATGTGGAGTACCTGATCCGCACGCTGAACGAGTTCACCACCCTCGACGAGCTGCGCTCGCTCCGCATCCGCCGGCCCGATGGCGTGCAGGTGCCGCTGATGGACGTGGCGGTGCTCGGCGAGGGCCACGCCGAGCGTGAGGTGATCGCGCGGCTCGACGGCGGCGAGGCGGTGGAGCTCGAGCTGTACAAGGAGGCCGACGCCAACGTGGTGGAGGTCGCCCGCCGGGTGAGTGATCGACTGTTCGGAGACGGAGCGCCGAAGGAATGGGGAGGCGACCCGGGTCTCGCCGGCAACCTCCCCGAGGGCGTGACCCTGCGGGTGCTCGACGACCAGGCCGGGTTCATCGAGTCCGCCATCGACAACCTGCGCGACACCGCCGTGCTCGGCGGCGTGTTCGCGGTCGGCGTGTTGTTCCTCTTCCTCCGCGACTTCCGCGCCACCGGCATCATCGGGCTCGCCATCCCGGTGTCGGTGATCATCGGCTTTGCTCCTCTATATCTGCTCGACGTGTCGCTGAACCTGATGTCGCTCGGCGGGCTCGCCTTGGGCATTGGCATGCTTGTCGACAACGCGGTGGTCGTGCTCGAGAGCATCCAGCGGTACCGGGAGGAGGGGCAGGACCGGGTGGATTCGGCCGTGAACGGCGTGGGCGACGTGGCGGCTGCCGTCACAGCGTCCACCCTCACCACGGTGGCGGTGTTCTTCCCGATCCAGTTCGTCGAGGGGGTCGCGGGCCAGCTGTTCGGCGACCTCTCCCTCGCCGTGGTCAGCTCGCTCATCGCGTCGCTGGCGGTGGCGCTGTTCCTGGTGCCGATGCTCGCCGCCTTGCAGGTCGACCTGCGCCTGGGAGGCTCCGACGGCGCCATCGGCCTGCTGGTGCGGGGCGAGGCCGAGTCGGTGGGCGCGTGGGCCCGGCGCATCGGGGCGCGCCTGAAGTGGTGGTGCTGGACCGAGCCGGTCGCCGCGCTCAAGGCGTCCTTCACCGGTCGCGCCCGGTGGCTCTGGTTGCCGTACCTGCTCACCCGGCTCCTGCTCACCAGCCTGTTCCAGCTCGGGCTCACCCTGAGCCTGCTCACGTTCGCCGTGCTGGCGCGGATCACGGTGTGGCTCGGCACCCGCCTGGTGTGGCCGGCCAGCCGACTGGCATTGTGGGCGGCGGATGCCTTTCAGGTCGTGTATCGGTTGGCGGAGGGGCGGTATCGGGGGTGGCTGGCCACGGCGCTGGACCGCCCGGTGTCGGTGCTCGGGGTGGTGGCCGCGCTCGCCGTGCTGTCGTGGCTGGCGCTCGGGAGCCTCGGCAGCGAGCTGATCCCGTCGGTGCATCAGGGGCGGTTCACGGTGGAGCTGGCGCTGCCGGTGGGCACGCCACTGGCCCGCACCGCCGAGCTGGTGGCGCAGGCCGAGGCGCGGGTCGCCGAGCACCCGCAGGTCGCGGTCGTGTACGCCACCATCGGCTCCGATCGCACCGCGGATGCCCGGGCCGACGAGGGCGAGCACACCGCGCGGCTGCGGGTCGAGCTCACGCCGGGCGGCGACCTGGGCGCGCGGGAGGGTGCGGTGATGGAGGACCTGCGCCAGCGGCTGGCCGTGTTCCCCCGGATGACCGTGAAGATGTCGCGGCCTGCGCTGTTCTCGTTCCGCACACCGGTCGAGGTGGTGCTGTTCGGGTTCGACCTGGACCGCCTCCGCATGCTCGGCGACCAGGTGACGGCCGAGCTGGCGACAGTGCCGGGTCTCCGCGACGTGAAGTCCAGCCTCGAGCGGGGGCATCCCGAGATCCGAATCCTGTATGACCGGCAGCGCCTGCACCGCCTGGGGCTCGACGCCGCGACCGTCGCCGCCCAGGTGCGCGACAAGGTGCAAGGGGTCGAGGCCACCCGCATCCACCGTGGCGATGAGCGCCTGTCCCTGATGGTGCAGCTGGTGGAGCAGGACCGGGGCACGCTCGCCGATCTGCGGCGGATCAACGTTAACCCCGCGCTGCGGCCGATGATCCCGCTGGACGCCGTGGCGGAGTTCGAGGAGGCGGTGGGGCCGTCCGAGATCCGCCGGGTGGACCAGCAGCGGGCCGTGGCGATCAGCGCCAACCTGGAGGGCTTCGACCTCGGCTCCGCCGCGAGCGATATCGAGGCCACGCTCCGGTCGAGCAGCCTGCCCGAGGGCGTCACCTGGGCCGTGGCCGGGCAGTCCTCCGAGATGCAGGAGTCCCTGGCGTCGCTGCAGTTCGCGCTCGCCCTGGCGATCTTCCTCGTCTACGTGATCATGGCGTCCACCTTCGAGCACCTGGTGCACCCGCTGATCATCCTGTTCAGCGTGCCCCTCGCGGCGGTCGGGGCCATCGGCGGCCTGTGGCTCGTGGGCACCCCGCTGTCGGTGGTGGTGCTCATCGGCCTCATCGTGCTCGCCGGCGTCGTGGTGAACAACGCCATCGTGCTGGTGGACTCCATCAACCGACTGCGGGCCGAGGGCCTGTCGCTGGACGACGCCATCCGCAGGGCCGGCGTGCTCCGCCTGCGCCCGATCCTGATCACCACCGCAACGACCGTGCTCGGCCTGGCGCCCCTCGCGCTGGGCCTGGGGGCGGGCGCCGAGGTGCAGGGCCCGCTGGCGATCACGGTGATCGGCGGCCTGCTCTCGAGCACCGGCCTAACGCTGGTGGTGATCCCCGTGGCCTACCGCTTGCTCGAGCGTCCTGCGGCGGAGCGCGCTGCCGCCACTGCGGGCGCCGAGGCCGCCGGATGAGGGATTGGCTGCCAGCGCTCGCCTACGACCGCCCGGTCACGGTGCTGATGGCCTTCATCGCCTTGCTCGTGATCGGCATCATCGCGTGGACGCGGGTGCCGGTGCAGATGATGCCTTCGGGCTTCGATCCTGGCTTTCTGTGGGTGCAGGTGCCGTACCCGAACGCGAGCCCCACCGAGGTGGACGAGCGCATCGTGCGGCCCGTGGAGGCGCAGCTCGGCACCGTCGCGGGCATCCAGCGCCTACGGAGCCGGGCGGATGATGGCTCGGCCGGCTTCGGCATCGAGTTTCACTCCTCGATGGACATGGACGAGGCCTACAACACGGTCGTCGATCGCCTCGAACGGGCGATGGTGGACCTGCCGGAGGACGTGGAGCGGTACTGGATCTTCCGGTACAACCCCAACGACGACCCCATCGTGTGGTCGGGCGTCACGCTGCCCGAGACCATCGACGACCCGCTCTATGTGCTCGAGACCCTGGTGAAGCCGCGGCTGGAGCGGCTGCCCGGTGTGGCCTCGGTGGACTTCTACGGCGTGCCCCAGCAGGCGGTCTATGTCGACTACGACAAAGACCGGGTGTATGCGCACGGGATCGACCTCGGCGGCATCCAGCGCTCGCTCTCGGGCGGCAACTTCCAGATGGCGTCGGGCCAGGTGGTGGACCGCGGGCTGACGCTGAACGCTCGCTCGCTCGCTCGCATCGAGTCGGTGGAGGCCCTGCGCAGCTTCCCAATCCAAGGGGACATCGTGCTCGGCGACATCGCCGATGTGAGGTTGCGGGCCGCCTATTCCACCGACATCTGGCGGATCGACGGGCTGCAGGCGGCGAGCCTGGCGGTGCGCAAGGAGGCCTCGGCAAACACCATCGCGGTGGCTGAGGCGGTGGAGCTGGAGCTCACCGCGCTCGAGGCCGACCCACGGCTCGGCGGCGCCACCTTCTTCACCTTCTTCAGCCAGGGCGAGCTGGTGGGCGAGTCCATCGCCACGCTGCTCAACACCGCGCTGACCGGCGGACTGTTCGCCGTCTTCATCCTGTACATGTTTCTGCGTGAGTGGCGGATGACGCTGCTCATCGCGGCGTCGATCCCATTCTCCCTGCTGATCACCGTGGCGGTGCTGTACTGGTGGGGCGGCTCGCTGAACCTGATCAGCCTGATGGGGCTGATGCTCGCGGTGGGCATGGTGGTGGACAACGCCATCGTGGTGATTGAGACGATCTACCGCCGGCGGGCCCAGGGCGCGGGTGTGCGGGCCGCGGCGGTGGGCGGGGTTGGCGAGGTCTACCTGGCGATCATGGCGTCGACGGCGACCACGATGGTGGTGTTCCTCCCCGTGATCCTGATGTCCGAAGACGCGATGTTCTCGTTCTTCATGGGCCAGCTCGGGTTCCCGGTGGTGTTCGCCCTCGCCGCATCGCTCCTGGTGGCTCTGGTGTTCGCGCCGCTGGCCACTCGGTACATCGGAAACGCGGAGATCAAGGCCGATCCTCCCTGGCTCGCCTGGGGAACGGACCGCTACGCCGACCTGCTCGGCTGGGCGCTGACCCACCGCGTCGACGCCACCATGGCCCTGCTCGCGGCCACCGTGCTCACGCTCGGCGTGGCGGTGCCGAATGTGCAGTGCGCCGGCGAGATGGACGAGAACCTGAACGACTTCACGATCCGGTTCACGGTGCCTCCGCAGGCGTCCATCCGCGAGCGCGACGCCATCGTGCACACCTTCGAGGAGCTGGTAGAAGCCAACCGTGAGGCGTGGGGCGTGCGGGTGTACCGTGCCCGGCTCGGGAGCGATGACAACCGCGGCGGCGTGACCGTGTACCTCGACACCGACGGGCCGCTGCCCCGCGACGAGGTGATGGAGGCGGCGGAAGCGGTGCTTCCCACGGAGCTCCCGGGCGTCGAGGCCACCATCGGGTGGTCGGATGGCGAGCAGGGCGGCGGCAACCAGGTGACCCTGTCGGTGTCTGGCGAGGACATGAGCACCTTGGTGGAGCTGGCCGACGAGGTGGCCCGCCGGGTGGGCTCGGTGCCGGGCGTGATGGACGTGGACATCGACCTGTCCAGCGAAGGGGCGGACGAGATCCATCTGGTGATCGACCGCCCGGCGGTGGCCCGGTACGGCGTGTCGGCCCAGCAGGTGGGCGGCCTCGTGGCCTATGCGATGCGCGGCACCCGCCTGCCCGACCTGCAGACCGGCGAGCGCGAGATCCCGGTGCAGGCGGCGTTTGCCCTGGCCGACCGCTCCTCGCTCGACACCCTGCTCGACTATGACGTGTGGTCGCCGGCGCTGATGTCGCTGGTGCCCGTGCGCTCCCTCACCGATCTGGAGACCACCAAGGGTCCGATGCGGATCCGACGGATCGACCGCCGCACCTCCACCGGGGTCACCCTCGACCTCGCTGAAGATGCCGACATGAGCGTGGTGCGTCTGGGCCTCGACGCGGCCCTGGAGGACATGGTGTTTCCCCGCGGCTACTCGTGGTCCCGCGGCATGGAGTTCGACAAGCGTGGCGAAGACGACGACGCCACCCTGTTCGCGCTGCTGCTCTCGGTCTGCTTCGTGTTCCTCCTGATGGGGGTGCTGTTCGAGAGCTTCGTATTGCCCCTGTCGATCATCACCACGGTGCCGATGGCGATGGCGGGGGCGATGTGGGCGCTGGTGCTCACCGGCACCGGCATGGACACCATGGCGGGCGTGGGGCTGGTGATCCTGGTCGGGGTCGTGGTGAACAACGGCATCGTGTTGGTGGACCTGGTGGAGCAGCTGCGCGCCGAGGGCACGCCCCGCACGCAGGCGCTGATCGAGGCCGGCCGTCGCCGCCTACGCCCCATCCTGATGACCGCGATGACCACCATCTGCGGCCTGCTGCCCATGGCGTTCGGCGCAAGTGCATTCATCGGCATCCCCTACGCACCGCTGGGCCGCACTGTCATCGGCGGGCTAATCGCTGCGACCTTGCTCACCCTGTGCTTCGTGCCCTACTTGTACGCGGTGCTGGACGACGCGCGCGTCGCCGGCAGACACTGGGTCGCCTGGATCCTCGGGAGTGATGTGTGACACGTGTCTGGATCATCGGCGCCTTGGCCTTGTCGACGGCGGCGTTCGCGTCCGAGCCGCTCACCTATGCCGAGGTGATGCGGGGCTCGATCGACGCCAACCCCTCGCTGCAGCGGGCATTGCTCGCGGCGGACCAGTCCGAATCCGACCTCGGCGGGGCCACCGGGCAGTACGACCCGAACCTCGAGCTGGGCTCCACCTGGTCACGCAGCGTAGACCGGGGCTTCTTCCAGGGCTTCCCGTTCGACAGCGCGTCGACGAACACCGACTTTCGCACCTCCGTGAGCGGCCAGGTGCCCACCGGCACGTCGTACCGGGTGGACGGCGGGCTCAACCGCTCGCTGTCGGACTTCACCTCGAACTTCGGCGGCTTCGAGAGTCGGCAGATCACCGACACCTACCGGGGCAACCTCGGGGTGTCGGTCACGCAGCAGCTGCTCAAGGGCGTGCGGCTGAAGTTCAACCTGCAGAACGTGACGCGCGCCCGCCAGACCTGGGAGACGGCGAAGCTCACGGCCGAGCGCACCCGGCAGGACACGCTCGCCCAGGCGGCGGCGTCGTACTGGACCTGGGTGTACCAGGTGCGGCTGGAGGAGATCGCGCGGATGAGCGTGGCGGCGGCGGAGGAGGGGCTGCGGGTGGGCGAGCTGAAGGTCGCTGCCGGTGAGCTCGCGCCCGTGGAGGGGACGCGGCTGCAGGCGGCGCTGGTGCAGGCGCAGTCCGCGGCGTTGGACGCCGACATCGGTGAGCGCACGGCGCGGGATGCCCTGTTGCTGCAGCTCGGTCGCGAGCCAGGTGAGTCGATCCATCCGGCCACCGACGCCGGCTCCGTTCCTGAGCTGGACATCGACGAGGCGAAGGCGGTGGAGGTGGCGCTGAGCCAGAACCTCGAGGTAGCGGTGTCGCGCCGCACGTTGGAGTTGGCGGAGATCGAGGCGAAGAATGCGCGACATGGGGTGCTGCCGTCCCTCGCCGCAACCGCGTCGCTCGGCACCGGCAGCCAGGTGGGCCGCGCGCTGGACGAGAACGGCGACGTGATCGACAACGAGAGCCAGTCGTTCCCGCAAGGTGGCGCGGGGGATGCGCTCAGCAACCTGTTCTCCGACCCGCTGCCCACCTACTCCCTGGGCGGCACGTTCACCGTGCCGCTGGGCAACCGGGCGGCCCGGAGCACCCGGGAGAGTACCGAGCTCGGCGTGCAGCAGCGCCAGAGCGAGCTGCTGGAGCTGGAGCGGTCCATCGCGAGCCAGGTGCAGCAGCAGGTGCGCCAGCTCGAGAGCGCGCGTCGCAAGGTGGAGCTGGCAGACGCGAACCAGCGCCTGGCCGAGCAGACCCTCGGCGCCGAGGAGGCGCTGGCCGAGGCCGGGCGGTCGATTCAGAAGGACGTGCTGGAGGCCCGCACCGAGGTGGACCGCACGCGCGCCGAGGCAGCGAAGGCGCGCACGGACTACCGGCAGGCCCAGGTGGAGATGTTGCGGCTCCAGGGCCAGCTCACCGAACGGGTGCCGTAGGTCACAGACCCACCTTGGACCCCAACTCCGCGTCGATGGTGTCCAGCTCGGCGAGCAGGCGGATGCGCTCGTCCTCGGGCCAGGGACGCCCGTCACGTCCGCGACCGCGCACAGGAGGCGAACCGGGTAGGCTGTTCGCGGCTCGGAGGGCCGGCTGGACATCGAGGCCGACAACCCGCACACGATGACCCCAGATGGCCTGGATCAGCGGCTGGCCCGGGGCTGGTTCCGGTCAGGGCCGCTGCTGTACCGCACGCCGGTGTTCCCGCTGGACGGCGTGCTGCGTGAGCTCGTGCACATCCGCCTGCGGGTGCAGGCTGTGCCGCGGTCGAAGAGCCTGCGTCGGGTGCTCCGGCGCGGCCGTGAGCGGTTCCGGTGTGTGGTGCGTCGGGCCCGCCTCACCGCTGAGCACGAGCGCCTGTACCGGGCCACGCGCGGCCGGTTCATCGGGTTCGTGATGCGCGACCTCGACGGCATGGCCCTGTGCGAGTCGGATTCGCCGTTCGACACGCGAGAGGTGAGCGTGTTCGACGGCGACCGCCTGGTCGCGGTCAGCTACTTCGATGTGGGCAGGCGGGCGGTTGCGAGCCTGCTCGGCCTGCACGACCCGGCGTACGCCAGCTTTGGGCTCGGCACCTACACCGCACTGGAAGAGATGGCGTTCGCCGCGGCCCATGGCGCTCAGTGGCACTACCCCGGCTACGTGGTGCCGGACCTGCCGATGTTCGACTACAAGCTACGGCTCGGCTCCGTGCAGTTCCTCCGTCCCGATGGTCGCTGGCGCGCGCTCGCAGCCCAGCCCCTCGGCACGCCCCTGGTGGACCACGCCACCGCTCGATTCGCGGCCCTCGAGGCGGCTCTGACCGCACGCGGTGTCCCTCACCGCCGGCGCATCTACCCCTGCGTCTGGCTCGGCTGGCTCGACGGGACGGAGGTGCCGTTCCTCCGGGGGATGTGGCACCTGGCGCTGCAGGACGCCGGTCCCGGCGTGCTGGTGGTGGAGCACCTGGTGGCGCAGGACAAGTTCGTGCTCGCCCGGGCGCGTGCGGTGGTGGGGCTCGACCCATTCGAACGTGTGCTGCCCCACCCCGAGCTCGCCGCGCTGTGCGATCTGCGCGCGTTGAAGTACAGCTCCCGCATCGCCGTCGAGCGGTCGGTGGAGGCCATCGCCGACGCTGCGGCTGCGGCAGTGGTGGAGGCGGGGACCAGGTAAGGGACTGTCCAAAAACAGTTGTGGCATTCGAGTGCCCCAGGCAGCCCAGTTCTGCGTCGTCTTCCATCGGGATAGCTCGCTATCCCCACCGTCATCCTCCTTGCCCTGGACTGCGTGGAACCCTCTCGATGCTCCACACCTTGTTTTTGGACAGTCCCTAAGGGCGGAGGTCGCCCTGGACGGTGCGCTGGGGTGAATCAGTCGTCCCGTTGCAGCAGGATCTGGGTCATATCGAGCACCTTGCCGTACTCCTCCTCGCCGCCATCAACGAGCCGCAGGTCGGCGTCGAGCAGGCGGAGCGTGGGCCATGACCCGGCACCGATGTGCGCGCCCAGCACCGCCTCAGTGTCGGCGAGGACCGGGATATATGGATGGGGGAAAGTGTCCTCCCACTCCCGGCACGCGGCCTCGGTGGCGGGCCCGTGGGCGGAGTCCTCGTCGAGCACGGTCACCCACCGCACCCGACCGTCCTCCACCGCGGGGCGCACCTCGGACCACCAGCTGTCGTAGTCCGAGTCGCCGCGGGCCAGCCAGTCGGCGAGCCCGAAGCAGGGAACGCACCATCCGGCGGACAGGTCGAGCACCACGTAGTCAGCGTCGCCGATGAAGTCGTACAGGTCCACCCGGTCGCCGTGTTGGTCCACGCCGGAGAACCGCGCCACCCGGTCGCCGGGCTCGAGCGATGCGCTCATCGGTGAGCCCTGCAGGGCCGCCTTGTCGCGGACGTATGGCCAGAAGCCGGCGTAGATCCGGCTGTCGTAGTCGGTGGGGTCGGAGCCCTCGAACACCTCGTCGTAGTCGAGGTAGCCATCGCCGTCGGTGTCCGGGACGTTGGGGTCGGCGCCGTGGGCCGCCTCGTCCGCGTCGCTGAGGCCGTCGCCGTCCGCGTCGGGGCCGGACGGCACGGCGCCGTCAGCAGGTGACAGTTCGGCCGTCTCCGACGGGCTGCAGGCCACCATCCACGCTGCCATGAACCACCACCGCATGCCGTACCTCCTGGGTGGGTCCACGGTAGGCGGGTGAGTGGCGTGTGGGGGTGTACGAGGTGCACGGGTTGTGACGGGGGTGGGTGCGCCTGTTGTCACGGAGGTCGGGGCGACCGATCAGGCAGGCTCGTCGGGTCCCCCTTCGGCAGCTGGCGCGAACGCGTTCGTGATGACCAGGAACCCGTCCGCAATTCCGTCGATGTCGAGTCCGGCGGTGTCGTGGCGCGCGGAGGCCTGCAACAACCCAACGATCGCCCGGACCGCCGACGTAGCCATCCGCGTGGCGTGCTCGGGGTCTTCGATCCTTCCGGTGCGCAGCGCGAGCTCCGCGAATCGCTCCTCGGCCCACGACTGGAACGCCATGCTCTGCTGCATGCTCGCCTCGACCCGGTGGGTCAGGAGGTAGTGGTTCAGCGGCAACTCGCGGTCGAAGTCGGTCACGAACGCCAGATACATGGCGCGGAAGTCGTCGTCGGTCGGATGGGGGAGGTCCACCAGGCGCTGGACCTTGGCCCGCGTGTCGGCAAACACGCGAGACACGAGCGCGTCCAACAGGTCTTCCTTGCTCGAGAAGTACTGGTAGATCGACCCCACGGACACGCCCGCCTTGCGCGCGATCGCCGCCATGCTGGGCTCCTGGCCGCCATTCGAGATGAGAACCTGAACGGCCCCGTCGATGATGACCTGAACCGTGTCCTTCGAACGGCGCTGACGCGGGCGTCTACGTAGGTTTTCGTGATCCATCGGACGTGCTCCCGGACGCGAATCGGCGGGTGGGCCCCGCAACCCTACTCTGAGGGCATCGCAGCGAGGGCACAACGCCCGACGCGATGGGAGAAATGACGATGTTCACTGCCGTGCGAATCGCGTGGGCCATGGTCCCCGCCCTCCTCCGCTTCTTCCGGAGCGACTACGTCGACGTGAACGACTTCCTCGGGGTCATGGACAACCTGCAGGACATCGCGATGCCGCGGGTGCTCGCCAACCCGCACCTGCGGGCCATTGCGAGCCGCCCGCTCATGGCGCCGCTCCCGCCCGTCGCCGAGCTGCTCGCCCATCCCGAGGGCAGCATCGGCCACGTCCTCGGGACGTTCCTCCGAGCGCAGGGCTTCGACCACATCCGGGTGAACGTGGAGGACAACGAGGCGGGCCGGGTGCGTGCCTGGGTCGAGCAGACCCATGACCTGTGGCACGTGGTCACGGGCTTCGGGAGCGACCTGCCCGGCGAGATGGGGCTGCAGGCCTTCTATCTGGCGCAGCTGGGGCCGCCGCCGTCGCAGATGGCGATCGGTGCCTTGCTCCTCCGCAACCTGACGGCCGAGCCGGCGCGCGTTCAGGCGCTCATGGACGCCGTGGCGTTCGGCTGGCACCAGGGCCGAACGGCGGAGCAGGTCGCGGGCATCGACTGGCATGCAGAGCTGATGACCCCGGTACGCGAGCTGCGGGCCCGGCTGGGCCTGTCGCCAGCCACCGGCGCATTGGCGGCGGGTCGGTATCACGAGGATCGGGCGGCGCATGCTGCGTGACGCCCGGCCACGAGCTGCCACTGGCCGGCATTCTCCGCCTCCTCTGGAGCATCGCATGGGCGCACGTCGGGGCGAAACAGGACGCCGGACATGCGAAAACAGGCTACCAATCGGCAGGAATGGTCGGTGTTCCTGTGGCTGGTCACATGCACTCTGCACGTCGGACCGGGCAAGAACCGACCTCACGCACGCTCCCGGGAGTCCCGCTTGTCGAGCCCTCCGCGCCACGATGCTCCGGCTGTTCGTCAGGACCCTCTGTACGATCCGTCGATCCCGACCCCCACCCATGCCGAGCACGCGCGGACCCTCGCCGAGCGCACGCCCGACGCCGCGCTCGCCACGCTCGACGAGACCGGTCATCCCTACGCCTCGGTGGTGCTGACGACGATCTGGGACGACTCTCCGGTCCTGCTCGTGTCTGCGCTGGCGGCCCACACGAAGAACCTCCGCCGGGACGCGCGCTGCAGCGTGCTCCTCCGCGAGGCCACCGCGAACAACCCACTCGCTGTCGGACGGATGAGCATCAAGGGCACGGCCGAACCGACGGAGGACCCCGCCGCCCGCGCCGCGTTCTTGGGTCGGCATCCGGATGCTGCGGGCTATGCCGACTTCTCAGACTTCGGGTTCTGGCGCGTGAGCGTCGAACGAATCCGCTACATCGGGGGCTTCGGGCGCATGTCCTGGGTGGATGGCGAGGCCTGGCGGGGCGCCGCACCCGACCCGCTCGACGCGCATGCCGCGCGCATCATCGCGCACATGAACGACGACCACGCCGACGCGCTCCGAGCCTATGCGGCGGCGTTCAGCACGGCTGGGAAGGTGGAGGACGTGGTGCTCACGGCCGTGGATCGGTACGGATTCGAGATGAGCGTGGCCGTGGGGCGGGGTCGGCGGCCGGTTCGGGTCGCGTTCGATGCGGAGGTGCGGACGGTGGCCGAGGCGCGGGCGGCGTTCGTGGAGCTGGTGGGGCGGGCGCGGGAGCGGTTGTAGGGCGGGGGAGGCAGGAGGCGGGTTCGACTGCCGCCGCCTCCAACATCACGACACCTCGCAACCGCGGTGATTGGCCAACCCTTCGACGCCGCCCTTACCCATCTCATCCACTCAGGCGACCATCCCAGGGGTTGAGAAGGGAGACGCCTGTTGCATGGAAGTCCGAGACGTTCCGTGTGACGACCGTCATGCCGTGGACCAGGGCCGTAGCGGCGATGAGGGCATCACGCTCGGCGCGCGGGTCCGGGACCTGGAGCGCGGCGCAGCATCGAGCGACCTCGGCGGTGATGGGGAGAACCCGCCCGGCGAACGCGCCCAGGACGCGCTCTTCCAGCCAGGTTCGAAGCACGGCCCCCTGCCGGGTGTCCCGCCGTTCGAGCAGGAGCACGCCCCGCTCCAGCTCCAGGATCGAGATCACGGACAAGAACAGCGCGCCCACCGGTACTCCGCGCGCCCACGCTGTGACGGCGGCGTCGGCGCGCCCTGCCTTGGCCTTGCGAAGCTCCGACACGACATGGGTGTCCAGGACGTACATCAGGCCAGATCGACCGTGCGGGAGACGTGCCCGACCCGCGGTGGCTCGAAGTTGATGTCCTCGACACCCGGCATGGCCAGCAGATCGATGACACTCTCCTGCTGGGTTGTCAGCTCGCGGTACTGCTCGATCGTGATGAGCACATGGGCCGGGTTGCCACGGTCTGTGATGATCACGGGCCCCTCCCGAGTTGCCCGCTTGGCCTTGCTGATGTTCTGGTTGAACTCGCGGCTCGTGAGCGTCGTGATGGCCATGCCGCACCTCATTGAGAGAATGTAGTTACGTTACTACAATCGGCTGCGATCGACGAGTTCGGTCGCGGCGCCTTCCTTGCTCGGAGAGACCACGCCGCGCTCTCGCACGCGGTCGCGGAGGCCGTTGAAGGTGGTGTTGTCCGCCGGCGATGTTGGCGCAGACGCCGCGCCGTCGAGCACCAGCTCACGCAACCGTCGACGACCTTGGTCCTGTCGGACCAGCTCGCCCACGTACTCGCTGCAGCTTTCGTAGCGGCCAGAGGCGATCTGCTCCTCGACAAAGGACGCCAGGTCAGGCGGCAACGATACGTTCATGGTGGTCATGGGGAACCCTCGTGGCTTTTGGCGAGACGCATCGTCAGGCAGCGGAGCATCGAAGTCATCCGGCACCGTGAACAAGCCGGCGTCGCGACCGAGCACCCGCTCGGACTCACGATGCCCCTCACACGCGACCAACCGGGCGACACAGCGACCGGCCTCGGCGATGATGATCTCTTCGCCGTCTGCCACCCGTGCGAGGAGACGCGAGAAGTCCGCATTGGCTTCATGGATGTCCACCGTCGCCATCGCCACTCCCCACCACCCTACGGACAGCTCTCCGGCTCCGTCGCCGCGACCTCGCACATCATGTACAGGTACGCGGTCAGCGTCTCATCCCGGATGCACCCGTCCCGCCCCATGCTCTGGTGCGGGTCGCAGCCATCCAGCTGTGCGGTGGACGCGAGCCGCTGCCGCCCGTCGTACGGCGGCGCCACCTCATCGATGTCGGACTCGCCCGCCGGGATGCCGATAGCGTCCCAGGAATCGGTGAGCAGGGTGATGCTGTCGAGGGTGTGGTAGGCACCCCAGTGCACGCAGCCCGGGGTGGCGCGGGGCTCGAGAATCCAGTCGGCGAGCCGGGGCTCGGCGTCGGGGCCCTCCCACAGGTCCTGGGGCCCGGCGAACACGAGGGTGCCGTCGAGGGGCACCTGGTGTGCCAGGTAGGCGCCGTTGCCCGACCCCGCTGACCAGCCGCCGACCACGATGTTGTCCCATCGCAGGCTGCCGTCGGCGGCCACGTAGTCGCCCCACCCCTGACCCGGATGCTCGGCCTCCAGGTGCAGCAGGAGCACCCGCAGCCGCTCCACCGCACCGTCCGCCGGCGCCAGGTTGTACACGTCGCTGGTGTCGTCGCCGAACATCTGCTCATGCCGCGCGTCGCCGTAGCAGGTGCGCGGTGACGGGTGCTCGTAGCCGCACTCCGTCTTCAGGCTCAAGTGGTTCACGTAGCCGAGGGAGATCGTCCGGAACCCGGCATACGCGGCCATCCGCGGGATGGTGACCGTCTCCCAGCCGTCGCCGGGGGGCAGGTAGATGAACAGCTGGCGCCGCAGCCGGATGTCGTCCCGCCACGCCACCCGGTGCAGCCGGCGGCCGTACACATGGCTGTCCGGCTCCACCTCGGGGTCGAGGTAGCACAGGCCCACCACGTCGTCGTCGAGCAGGCACGGGTTCCAGGTCTCGAGGTGCACGGGCGTGGTGGCAAACCCGCCTGGCCCCGGGCACCAGCCGCAGCTCGACGGCTCGGGATCGGCGTCCACCCGACCATCGCAGTCGGTGTCGCGCCCGTCGCACACCTCCTGAAGGCCCGGCGCGGCGGCCGGGTCAGTGTCGTCGCAGTCCCCATCGCACGGCGTCCAGCCGTCGCCGTCGCCGTCCAGCTCTTGGGCGTCGGGGGTGCCGTCGCAGTCGGTGTCGGGGTGGTCATCGCAGGCCCGCGGGGCGCCCGGGTGCACGTCGGCGCGGGTGTCGTCGCAGTCGGTGTTGTCGGCGACGGTCGCGGGCGGTGCGGCGCAGGCGAGCTCCTGGGCGGTCGGGTCGCCGAACCCGTCGGCGTCGGTGTCGGCGAAGAACGGGACGAGGTCCACCACGTCGGGGTCGGCCTCGTCCACCAGCCCATCCCCGTCGTCATCCACGCCGTTGCACACCTCAACGGCGAGCGTTTCGGCGCTGGAGCTTGTGGAACCGGTCGGTGTGGTCGAGGTGGTCGACGGTTCGTCCACGGGCGGATCTGCCGACTTCCGAGCTCCGTTCGGGGTCGAGCAGCCGAGAGCCAGTGCGAGCAGGGCGACGCGCATGCTGGACGGTAGCACTGGAGCCTCCGCTCAGCGGGGTCGGGTACGCGCTTGCTTACGGAAGGGGCTACCGCGCGAGCAGGTCCTCACTCCACACCATCACGCCGCCGTCGTTGTCTTCCACCACCACGTAGATGCGCCCGTCCTGCACGTCCGCCTCGTCTTCGGGCCCGAGCCAGCGCATCGTGAGCTCGGACTGGCTCACCGCCACCTTGGGCGATTCGAACTGGCCCACTGTCGTGTAGCCGTAGCCGGTGGCGGGGTCGCCGTTGGCGTCGGTGATCTTGAACTCGAGGTCGACGATGTCGCCGGCGCCGATGGATGCCAGCCGGGTGAAGCGGGGGTTGGCCTTGGGGTTCCAGTTGCGGTCGCCTTCGGCATCGCGCAGGAGGATGCGCAGGCTCTTCGCGGCGTAGTGGGTGCCGTCGAACGGGATCTCGCGCACCAGCGCCTCGGGGTCGGCCAGGGCCTCGCCCAACGCCGGATCGGGCTCCACACCGGAGCTGCGCACCACGTCGAAGATCGGGCACAGGTCGGGGGCGCAGACCAGCACGTGGAGCACTGTGGTCACCTCGTCGCGGCCCAGGTCCAGGCCGTCGAGCTCGAGATCGGTGCCCGTGAACACCACCGTGGCCTGCTCGTCGAGCACCTCGGTCACCCGCGCCCAGGTGCGCACCGGCAGGGCGGATTCGACGCAGGAGCCGTTCACCGGCATGCACATCCAGATCATCGCCTCGAGGTCGCGGCCCAAGGGGTCGGCCACCGTGAGGGTGATCTCCACCTGCTCGTCAGGGAAGGCCTCGGGCGGGTCGACCACCATGGCGATCACCTGTACGTCGGTGATCACGCTCGAGTTTCCGAAGTCGAGGCCGCAGCCGAGCAGTGCCAGGAGGAGGAAGGTCACACAGGAGGCGTAACCGCCGATGGGTCGCTGCGTGCGGCGCGACAGTGGGTACGGGCCGCGGTACGGCTCAGGGGCATGCTCTGCCTGCTGATCAGCGCTGCGCTCGCCCACGGACCGCCACCCCACGCCCTGGGTGTGAGCGCTGCCGACGCCGCAGGTCCGGTGCTCGTGCGGCTCACCGAGGGCGGCGCGCTGCGCCAGGCGGACGGCAGCTGGGCCTTCGTCTGCCCGGCGATGTGGGGCAGCGTTCCCGAGACGCCGTTCGGCCGGTCCCACGATGGTATCGCGCGGCTGCACGGCGCATGGGACCTGGTGCAGATCGGGTCCGATGGCGCATCCACGGCGCAGGGTGTGCCGGAGCTCGCCGCCCTCGAGCTGGTGGACGTGGCTCGCGGGACGGACCGCTCATGGGCCCTTCGGCGGGTGACCGGCGGCGCCCAGGTGTGGCGCGTGGACGTGCCGGAGCAGGTGTGGTCCACCGACGCGACCGCCTCGTCCATCGCCGCGGATGACCGGCTGTTCGTGGCCGAGGTGGACGGCGCCCGGCTCGATGTTGTGGAGCTGGCGCCCGACGGAGCCGAGCTCGCACGCACCACCTGGGACGACGCGGTGGACTACACACCGGGCCTGCGCCTTGCGGACGGCCGCTTGTGGCTCGCGAAGCGTCGGGTGGGCGACCACGCCCTGGTGTCGGACGAGGGTGCCGTGGTGGCGATGAGTGCTGACGAGATCATGGGCCCGGTGAGCGGCGGCGTGGTGGCGGTGGACAGCCTGTTGTTCCGCATCGAGGGCGACGGAATCGTGTCTGCCGGCGAGACGGAGTTCGTCTCGTGCCTGGAAGACACGCCGGCCGGTCCCGTCACTTGCGTGTTTCCGGATCTGTACGCGCTGCAGGCGGACGGCACGCCGGGGGAGGTGCTGTTCGCGATGGATGAGATCGGCCCGCCCCTGTGGGCTGCGGTGCCGGCGGCGGTGGCATCGGACTGCGATGCGGAGTGGCGCCGGCTCGCCAATGATCTCGGACTGGAGCTCGAGCTGCCCGAGGTCGGGGCCCCGGCGCTCGAGGTGCCGGAGTCATCGGGGTGTGGTGGCGGACGGTCGGCCGTGGGGCTTGGTGTGCTCCTGTTGGTCGGGATTCGCCGCCTACGCCGATGATCATTCGGGGATCGACGGCCGCACCTTGAACACCCTCTCCTTCCGGATGGTGACCGTGCCGGCCTTCGCGCCCCGGGGCTTGCTCACGAACCGCGCCCGGGTGCCGGTGACCGCCACCTGGCCGCCGCCGCGCTGCTTGCTGTGCCACGCCGCGATGGCCGCGGCCTGCTCCACCACCTGCTTCGGCGGCTCGATCCCATCGCGCACGAACAGCACCACGTGGCTGCCCGGCGCACCGCGGAGATGGAACCACCAGTCGTCGTTCCGCGCGACCTTGATCGACAGCTTGTCGTTGTCGCGCGCGGTCTTCCCCGCCCAGGCGTGCCAGTCGCCGTCGATCACGTAGGCGTGCACATCGGGCGGGTAGTCGAGCATCATCGGGTCGAACATCCAGGCTCCTCTCGCGCCCTCGTAGCCCAGGATCGGAGGCCCGGGTCGTGCCGGCGCCGGCAGGCGTTCGCAGGGGGCCGCCGAACGGGGCCAGAGGCGCCTCGAGCAACCGGTTAGGCGGCCTGCCATGACACCACAACCGACCGTGCTCGCCGACGTGCCCCGCTGCGCGAGCTTCCTGTTCATCGCCACCCGCCCGATGCAGTCGCCGCGCGACGCCCTGGACGCGCTCGCGGGTCCTCCGCTGCCCGAGGGCGTGCTGGTGGGCCTGGGCCCGAGCCTGCTCACGTCGATGGAGCGGACGATTCCCGGCGTGCGCCCCATGCCGCCGCTGGTGGGATCCGGCGTTTCCATCCCATCCACGGGCACGGACCTGCTGCTGCGGATCACGGGTGATGATCCCGGCGAGGTGCTCCACCGGGAGCGGGCCGTGCTCGCCCGGATCTCCACGGCCGACGTGGTGGATCGGGTGGACGCGTTCCGGTACGCCGAGGGGCGGGACCTCTCCGGCTACGAGGACGGCACCGAGAATCCGACCGGTGATGCGGCCCACGCCGCGGCGTTCATGTCCAGCCGTCGCCCCGGCCTCACCGGCTCCACGGTGGTGGCCGTCCAGCGGTGGGAGCACCACCTCGACGTGCTCGACCGGATGACGCCCGCAGAGCGAGACGCTGGCATTGGACGGGATCGCGAGACGAACGAGGAGCTGGCGGGTGCCCCGGCGTCCGCCCACGTGAAGCGCACGGCCCAGGAGGACTTCGAGCCGCCGGCGTTCCTGGTGCGCCGCTCCATGCCGTGGCGCGACCACCGGGGCATGGGGCTCGTGTTCGTGTCGTTCTCGGCCAGCCTCGACCCGTTCGAGGCGTTGCTCCGGCGCATGGTGGGGCTCGACGACGGCATCGTCGACCGCCTGTTCCGGTTCACCCGCCCGGTGAGCGGCGGCGTGTGGTGGTGCCCGCCCGTGCGCGACGGCCGCCTCGACCTGCGCGCCCTGCGCTGATCCCGCGACTCAGAGCCCCTCGAACACCACCCGGATCTCGTTGCCGTACAGCTGGAGCATGTCGGGCGAGCCGTTGAAGTTGTCGGGCAGGAAGCCGTTCACGAGGGTGGTGCCGTCGTTGGTGAGCACGATCACCGGCTCACCATCCGCGGCGTTGGCCAACCCGAGCACCACGCCGCCCCGGGTGAGCGTGAACGTGTCGCCGTTGTCGCCCCACGAGAACCCGGTGGGCAGCACCGGGGTGGCCACGCCATCCCAGATCTCGGGCGGCGCCCCGAACGCGGGGTACAGCTCCGGCGGGTCGTCGAAGCTCGCGGTCGACACGCCGAGCGCGTCTTGCAGGGCGGGGTCGGCGTCGAGGTTCCACCAGGAGAAGATCAGCGGGATGCCGCGGTCCGTCGCGTCGATGGCGCGGGCGATCTGCTCGGCCTCCATGCCGCTGGTCGGGGTCTCCATCACCACCACATCCCAGCCGCCGCGGTCGTACTCGGTGACGAACAGCGCCTCGTCGTTTGTGGCGGTGACCGTGTGGCCGGCGGCGAGGGCCGCCTCCTCGGCGATGGTGGTGGTCTCGGCGTAGATCAACACGTTTCCTGCACAGCGCCGGTCGGCGCCGTCGCAGTCCTGGTCGATGCCGTCTTCGCACACCTCGTCAGCACCTGGGAACGACAGCGGGTCCAGGTCGTCGCAGTCCAGGCCGACCCACTCGGGGCGCAGGCCGGGCCCGGGCGGGTCGCAGGTGGGCGTGGGGTCCACCGGCTCGCCGGCGCCGAATCCGTCGCGGTCGCCGTCGGCGTACCACAGCGTGGGCGGGCCCACCTCCGGGTCGGCGTCGTCGCAGTCGTCGTCGGTCGCGGCGGTTCCATCAGGGCGGCTGCAGGCGTACACGAAGTCGTCCTCTGCTCCGTACCCATCGCCGTCGCGGTCGGCGTACCACTCGAGGTAGCTGTCCTCGGTCACATCGGGGTCGGCGTCGTCCACCAGGCCGTCGCAGTCGTCATCCAGCGGCCCCTCGGGGTTGCAGATCTCGGGCATGTCGGGGTTCACGTCGGGCCGGGTGTCGTCGCAGTCGTCGCCGCCGAGGTCCGCGCTGAAGAACCCGTCGCCGTCAGCGTCGCAGATGGCCTCGCATTCGTCGTCGAAGCAGTCGATGCGTCCGTCGGCATCGTTGTCGCGGCCGTCGTCGCAGATCTCCGGGCAGGCGCCGTCGCAGTCGCTGTCGTCGCAGTCGATGCGGCCGTCGGCGTCGTTGTCGCGGCCGTCGGCGCAGTTCTCGTCGCAGCTCGGGTCGTTGCAGTCGTCGTCGTCGCAGTCCACCAGGGCGTCGGCGTCGTTGTCACGTCCGTCCGTGCACACCTCGGCGCAGCTCGGGTCCACGCACTCCTCGTCGAGGCAGTCCACCTTGCCGTCGCCGTCGTTGTCGAACCCATCGCCGCAGACCTCGGGGCAGCTGCCGAAGCAGTCCCGGTCGTCGCAGTCGATGTCTCCATCCGCGTCGTTGTCGCGCCCGTCGCCGCAGTTCTCGGGGCACAGCCCGTCGCAGTCGTCGTCGAGGCAGTCGATCAGGCCGTCGAGGTCGTCATCCGTGCCGTTGGTGCACACCTCGCCGCACACGGCGGCGCAGTCGGGATCGGCGCAGTCGGCGAGCTCGTCGAGGTCGTCATCCTCGAGGTTGTCGCAGATCTCCTCGGGAGGGGCGTCCTCCTTCGGGTCGGCGGACTCGCACCCGATGGCGAAGGCGACGAGGAACAGGCAGAGCGGACGCATGGGATCTCCCGGACGCCGCTAGCGTATCCGACCCAGGGCGGGCCGGCGCTGTGGTCGGCCCCGTGCCGGAGGGGTGACCGGCGAGTCGAGCCCGAGCTGAGCCATTCCGGGGTCTGGCGGCGGCGTAGGTTGTTGACAGCCGGCACGAACTGTCGGGCTTTCACCTGAACCATCCAATGAGAACGAGGTTGATATGCGTGTACGACTGCTCACCGGTGTTCCTGGGACCAACGACCACGTGCGTGACTCACGGATGGCGTGACGACCTACGACCTACGACCTCGACACGCACACCGCGGGCACTCACGTCTCCGTCGTCGTGCAGGGCCTCCAGGGCAATGACGAGCTCCAGGGTTCGTTCACGAACAGCGCCGACTACAGCGAGACCCTGTACGGCGGCGGCCTGGACGACCTCGTGGTCGGCAACGGAGGCGATGACGTGATGTACGGCGGGAACGGCGCCGACATCATGCGCGGCGGGGACGGCCACGACGAGATCCACGGTGGGCCTGGGAGCGACGAGCTGTACGGGGATGGCCACGACGACATCCTGCACGGCGGCGACGGTGCGGACGTGATGATGGGAGGGCCCGGCGTGGACCCGATGTACGGGGGCCCCGGGACCGACTCCATGGCCGGCGGCGATCACGTCGACACGATGTATGGCGGTTCCGAGCCGGACGTGATGTGCGGTGATGGTGGCGCTGACGCCATCTACGGCGACGATGGCTCCGACATCCTGTGGGGTGGCTTCCCGGGCAACGGAGAGGCCGACGTGAAGGAGGGCCGCGCCGGGCCCGGCAATGACACGTGCGACGACAAC
>JBLFXJ010000109.1:0-21222 GCA_047609825.1 Myxococcota bacterium | reverse complement strand
GGGCGTCCGCATACTCCGCGATCGGAGCGAGCATCCGCCAGCGCTGGCCCACCCGTTCCACCAGCGACCGATCGGCGAGCTCCGTGAGCAGCACCCGACCGACCCCGCGCACTGAGCGTCCCGCGAGGGCAGCGGCCGCGTCCGCTTCGAAGGGTGCGCGGAACAGGGAACACCGCGCGAGCAGCCCCTGGTGGAGGTCGCTCAGCGTCTCCCAGGACGAGTCGAGCACCGGGTCGAGCGGGCCTCCAGCGGGCAGCTCGGGCGCGCGGACGAGCCGCTCGAGCGCGAACGGCAGACCGTCTGCGCGCTCCACCACCGCGTCCCGCGACCCCAGGCACCCCAGACGCGCGACCAATGCATGCGCGCTCTCGGCGTCCATCGGGTGCACCCGAACGCGGTGCTCTCCGTGGGCGTGCAGCGCCTCACGGCTCGTGACCAGGAGGCGCAGGCGTGGCGCTGCATCGAGCCACCGCTGCACGACCGCAGCGAGGTCCCAGGCGATGCGCTCGGCATTGTCGAGCACCAGCAGCGTGGGGCCCGCATGCTCGAGGTGCGCCTGGACCGCGGCGCCCCAGCCCCGCTCTCCCGTGGAGAGTCCCAGCGACTGGCCGACCGCCGCATCCACGGCCGCGATGCTCCGACACCGGCGCAGCTCGGCCAGGTGCACCCTCCCCTCGTAGGGCCCGTCGAGCAGCCGGAGGAGCTCGGTGGCGATGCGGCTCTTGCCCACCCCCGCCGGCCCCACCAAGGTCACACAGCGGTGCTCCCACATCGCGGATGCGGTGGCGGTGAGCTCCTGGGACCGGCCCACCACTGCGTCGGAGAGGCGCTGATGGGCGAGCCGGTAGCCGAGCCGGGGGATGGTCCGCAGCGCGGTGGGTTTCGAGGGTAGACGCTCGATCTTCTGCCGCAGCCTGCGGATGGTCATCGCCACCGCGTTGGTCTGTGCGGGCGCGCGGTAGCCCAGACTGCTCAGCAGCTCGGCATGGCTGACGGGCTCTCCATCGGCCTGCACGAGGGCCCGCAGGATCGTGCCTTCGTTGTCGGTGAGCCGGCGCGGCGCGTCGACGTGGTACGCCACCTGCCCGTGCAGGTCCACCACAGCTGCCGCGAGTCCAACGAATTGCACGGCCACAGGTGCCTCCAGCCGATACGTCCCGAGCCACCAATAGAACGTCGACAAGGCACCCCGTGTGGCGCAGCCAGGACTCGGGTCGCACCCACGCAATGCGCCACCCGTCCCGGCCACAGCAAGCGAAACCAGGTATTGAAGCTGCTGTAGAGCGCCGCCGAGGCCTGGACGACCCGTGAATGGGCCGGTAGTCACCGGCTTCGCACCGACGGGCCTACCCTGGAAGGACCCACCCCAGCACCGACTCCAGCACCTGCCCCTCGCAGCCCGGGTCGAGGCTCACGAAGTGGTCGTCTCCGAGCCCGATGCGACAGCGATGGAGCGGGGAGGTGCCCGGCTCGGCGTCGGCCCAGGCCCAGCCGACCGGTCCCAGGGGGAGCTGCCCTTCGCAGCCGGAATCTCGGGTGAGCATCGAGTGGTCGCCCACCGCGCACTCGTACAGCAGCACGGTGCCCGGCGCCTCGTCGCGGAGGAGGAGTGTGCTGGACTCGGCCGCGAAGGATGAGGGCGCTGGCCGGGTGGAGGCCCAGTGGCCCCGGGCCGGGTCATAGGAGCGGGTGAGCCGGGTGTAGGGGAGGTGCTCGAAGCCGCACGCCGGGTCGGCCACGTCGGGTCGGTTCATCAGCGCCCAGGTGGCCCACGCCGGCTTGGCGCTGCCGTCGGCGCGGCGGAGCCCCAGGCCCAGTCCGCCCTCGGCCGGGTTGTCCTGCATGCGGTGGTAGATGTGGTTCGCCACGCCCGGGGTGCCGAGGATGCTCCGGAAGCTGTCGCACAGCGCCGCGTCCTGGGCGGACTCGTCGCTGGGGGCGGTGCTGTTCACGCCGCTCTCGGTCAGGTGCACGTCGTGGGCGTGGGGTCGATCGGGGAAGGTCGCGTGCAGCCACCCGAGCAGTCCGCCGAGGCTGCCGTAGGTGACCTTGCCAGCGTCGCGTAGGTCGTCGGGCGAGAACTCGGGGCGGAACAGGTCCGGCGGATAGGGGTGGAAGGCGATGCGCCAGTCGCGGTCCCCGGCCCGGTCGGCGACCGCGGTGATGATCGACTGTCCGGAGAGCACCGGTGCGTCGGCCGCGGGCAGGTCCCACCGCGCGTCGAAGTGGTGCTCGAGGGACACGAACACCTTGGCCTCGGGCTGCTCGGACCGGATGGCGTCGAACGCCGCGACGTAGCCATCGGCGTAGGTGTCGCGCCACAGGTCGGCGTCGCACGGGCCGAGGTGCTCGCCGCAGCCCACGTCGAACCAGGTGTTGCTGTTCACCTCGTTGTGCACGACGAAGTCCGACAGGTGGCCGCGGTCGCGGGCGCCGTCGTAGCGGCGGGCGAGGAATCCGGTGAATCGCGCGTAGTCGGCCGGGTCAATGGGGGCGCAGAAGATGTCGAAGCCGGGAGCGGCGGGCGAGCACGGCTCCACCCGGGCCCAGGCGGGCACGCCATAGACCACGGCGGTGACGGTGAGGCCGCGGTCGGTCCAGTCGGCGATGGCGGCGTCGACGCCGGCATCCACGGTGAAGCAGTGCCCGGCGTAGGCCTCCTGCCCCGGGGCGCAGGGCGGCGCCGAGACCGTGGGCTCCCACGCCGCCCACACGAGGTTCATCGCCACGCCGCCCGCGGCGTTGCCGCTGATCTCATCGGGGGATGGCCAGAAGTCGGGCTGAATCGACTTCAGATCCCACGCGGTGCGCTCCGGGTATGGGGGGGGGATTGGAGGGTCGACCAGGGCCGCGCTCACCGGGTCGGAGAGGCCGGGAGCGGTGCGCTCGACCGCCTGGAGCGCCACGCTGGGCCGGGCGAGCGCCTCGGGGACGGTGAAGGTGAGGCGCGCCACGCCGGAGAGGTCGGCGGTGGCGAGGCCGAGCACGCCTAGCGGCGGCGTGATGCCCATGCAGCCGCCGTCGAGCAGGGCCGGACAGGGGCCGGGGCCGAGGGCGGCGCCGCGGAGGAAGGTGACGCTGGCGCCGGGTGTGGCGCCGGACGTCGTGAGGGTGACCGACCGACCGCGCTCCAGGGTGGGCGCGTGGAGCGTGAGTGCCGCTGGCGGAGGGGCGTGCAGCTCCGGCACGGACCAGTCCGCGGGAGCCGTCTCCACCGGCGCACAGGCCGCGAGCATCCACATCAGCATGCCGAACCCCCGCCGCGATGTTCGCACACCAGCGGGTGCGGTGGGGTCGGTTACCCGAGCCGCGGAGGCGTGATGACCGATCGTGAGCCCATCGACCCGCTGACCTTTGGCCCCGACCAGCAGTGCTTCGGCTGCGGCCCGCACAACCACACCGGCATGCAGCTCCAGTTCTTCCGCGAGGGCGACGCCGTGGTCACCACCTTCCTCGCGCGCGATGGCTGGGAGGGCCCGCCCGGCATCGTTCATGGCGGTCTGCAGGCCACGCTGGCCGACGAGATCGGCGCATGGACCCTGGTGGGCCTGCGCAACCGGTTCGGGTTCACCGCGTCCGCCAACCTCCGCTGGCTCCGCCCGGCCCGCACCGACCGCCCTGTCGAGGCCCGCGGTCAGATCGTCGACGACGACGACCTCAGCGCCTCCGTGCGGGTGAAGCTGTCCCAAGACGGGCGCACCGTGCTCACCGGCAAGATCCGCTACGTGTACGCCACCATCGCTCAAGCCGAGCGCATCCTCGGCCAGCCGCTGCCCGAGGCGTGGCACCACCTGGCGCGCCCCACCCCGGAGTGAGCCTCACCCGAGGCACGCCTCCACGATGGCCAGCTGCCGCGGCAGCACCCGCTCCCGGGCCTCGTCCAGCGTGAGGAAGCCCGCCCAGTCCACCTCAGCCAGCTGCAACCAGTGCCGGGGCAGCACATCGGGCGGCTCGAGCGCGGTCACGTCCACCCGGTACCAATGCACCCGCTTGGTCACGGTGCGCCCCCGGACGTAGTCCACCACCCCACCCGGCTCGAGGTACGGCGGGAACACCTGGATGCCCACCTCCTCCAGTGTCTCCCGGATCGCCGCCGCGGCCAGCGCCTCCCCCGGCTCGACGAGCCCCTTGGGGATGGAGTAGGAGCCCCTCCACCGGGCACGGGTCGGGTGGGCGAGCAGCAGCTTGGTTCCGCCCTTCACGAGCGCGAGGCCTGCAGACACCTTCACGATGGACGTACCCCATGCCGTGGATCGACTACCCGGCCGACGATGCCACACCCGAGGTGGAGCGCGCCACCCGCCAGTGGACCCGCGAGGGCATGCCGGTGCCCGGCGTCATCGCGCCGATGAAGCACGCCCCCCGCACCCTGCGCGGCGTGCTCCAGATGAACGCTGCCGTCACCTTCGGCGGCTCCTCCCTCGGCCGGCGCACCGAGGAGCTCATCGCCACCGCCACCAGCGCCGTGAACGACTGCTTCTATTGAACGGTGTCTCACGCGGGGTTCCTGCGTGACCAGTGGACTGGCGATGATACCGACTTCCTCGCGCTGATCCGAGCGCTCCATCACCTGGGCGACACCCTCGCGGATGTGGGTGTTCGCGGCATGTCCGACGCCATCGACGCCGCCGTGCCCACCCTGCCCGCCACCGAGTCCGACCGCGCGCTGCTCCGGTTCGTCCTCCACCTGGCCCTGGCTCCGCGCACCATGACCGCCGAGCGGGTGGGCGCGCTGAAGGCCGCCGGGCATGACGACCGGGCCGTGCACGACATCGTGCACGTGGTGGCCTGCTTCTCGTACATGAACCGGCTGGCCGATGGCGTGGGCGTCACCCTCCTCGGCCGACGCGAGCTCGCCATCGAGCTGTTCGGCGCCGACGCGCTCGCCGCACACGAAGCCTGGGGCCAGCCATGAGTGTGGCCGAGGTGCGCGCCTGGCTGCGCGACACGGTGGTGGGCCTCGACCTGTGCCCGTTCGCCCGCAGGCCGCTCGAGGCGGGCCGGGTGCGGTTCTCCGTGTCCACCACCGAGGGCCACCGCGGCGCCTTGGAGGACGTGGCCCGCGAGGCCGACCTGCTCGTCGCCGACCCCGCCATCGACACCACCCTGCTGCTCATCCCGCAGGCCCCCGCCGACTTCGAGACCTTCGTGGCCTGGACCGAGGATGCCGAGGACCTGCTCGCGGAGGACGACCTGCAGGTCGTGGCCTTCCACCCGGCGTTCCGGTTCGCCGACGCCGACCCTCACGACCCCGCGAACGGCGTGAACCGGTCGCCGGTGCCCCTGTGGCATGTGCTGCGGGCCGACCAGGTGGAGGCGGCGGTCGCGAGCCACCCGGACATCGCGTCGGTGCCGGAGCGCAACGCCGCCCTGCTCCGCGCTCAGGCCGAGGCGCGGAGGTAGATCCGCTCGCCCAGGGGACTCACCGAGGCCCTGGTCCGAACGGGATGCGCTCGGAGAGGTCGGCGAACAGGTCGGGGCCGAGCAGCGCCTCAAGCTCACCCTCGGTGCTCTCGTGGGCCTCGCGCATCTCGCGCCGCATCTCGAGGAAGGTGATCTCTTCGGCCTTCACCTCAGCGAACAGGCGCTGGCGGGTGCCGTTCATCTGCTCGAGCAGACCGAGCACGGTGCCGGTCGCCTCGGCGCTGAGGCCTGCATCCTCGCCGAAACGCTCCACCTCGACGGCCACGTCGTCCGCCCACCGGGCCGCCCACTCCTCCTTTCGGGACGCCCACTGCTGCTCCTGGGTCTCTGCGACGAACGCCGCGAGCTGCTCCCGTACCTCCGGCGCCTCCAGGTCGAGCTCGGCCGCCTGGGCCTGCATGCGCCCGCCGCCGCCACCGCCGCCTCCCCCACCACCGCCACCGCCGCCTCGCAGATCCGCGCTGCCCGCCGTGGTGACCGTGCGGGCCACGGTGGTGGGAGGCGCTGCCGCGAGTCCGCGCTGCTGAGTCTCGACGGCAGCGAGACGACCCTCCAGCTCGGCGACCCGCCACGCCAGCGCGCCAACCCCCACCAGCACCAACACCCACGGTCCGATGCGGAGCAGCACGTCCTTCATCAGGGCCTCCCGGTGGTGCCCACTACCCCGTGCGACCGGCGGACTCTCGCACGCCCCGAGGAACATCAGCCGCGAGGGGGGCACCGGGGTCCCGATACGGTGTCCACACATGGGGCGGCCGCAAGGCCACGCGAGGAGGGTGGGATGAACCGTCGAATGCTGCTGATTTCCGTGGGCGGGGCCACCGCACTCGGCGGCGTGGGCTGCAAGGGGCCGCTTTCGACGTGCGGCATCAGCCGGGAACAGATCGATGGCCCGTACTACCTGGCGCTGGACGACCTGCGGGGCGACGTCACCGACGGAAAGCAGGGCATCGCGCTGGCCCTGCTCCTGGAGGTGGTCGCCGGCGACTCCTGTGACCCCGTGCAGGACGCCACGGTCGAGCTGTGGCAGGCCGATGCCAGCGGCACCTACAGCGGATTCCATGCATTGGGGACAAAGGGCGAGCGCTTCCTCCGCGGCACCCAGCGTGGAGACGGCGCTGGCGCCGTGAGCTTCACCACGATCTACCCTGGGTTCTACCCGGGCCGGACGCCCCACCTCCACCTCCGGGTGACGGCTCCAGGGTACGCGGAGCTCGTCACCCAGGTGTACTTCCCGCGGAAGACGAACGCCGCAGTCGCCGGGGAGTACGGCGCGGGGGACACGACGAACGACAGCGACGGGTTCTACGACGAAGAGAACCTCCTCGATATAGAAAAGGACGGCGATGGGTACCTCGCGTCGGGACGCATCGCGTTGTGGCCGGCCTGAGCCACCGGCGCCCAGCGACTTGTACGCCCAACCAGCGGAACAAGAACGCCGGATACCGAACCGGCGTAGTGTGCGGCACCGAGGAGGTGCCATGCGCGCAATCTTGCTGCTAGCCACCCTGCTGGCCATCCCAGCGACGGCCGCCGACGATGAGTCCCTGGTCGACGCCGTAGAGCTGCCCCGCTCAGCCCAACAGCTGCGAAAGGCCGGGGTCAAGGACAGCCAGGTGCGCGACGCACTTCGCGCCGCGAAGGCCAAAGGCCTCAAGGCCAAGGAGACGCGCGAAGCGCTGGACGCGAGCGAGGAGGCGGTGAAGAAGAGCGGCTCCATCGACAACTTCGGCGCGTTCGTCAAGGCGCAGCTGGAGGCCGGACTGCGCGGCAAGGAGCTCGCCGCCGCCATCCACGCCGAGCACGCAGCGCGCGGCAAGGGCCCGAAGGACGGCAAGGGTGACCGCGGCAAGTCCGACAAGGCACGAGGAAAGCCCGGCGGCGGCCCACCGGGCAGCGGCGGCCCTCCCGGTAGCGGAGGTCCACCGGGCAGTGGAGCTCCACCGGCCGGTGAACGCCCCGGTCAGGGCGGCCCGCCGGCCAGCGGGAGCGGGCGTGGCGGCGCCGACAAGGGCTCCAAGGGCAAGGGGGGTGGCCGATGATCATGTTTGTATTGGCAGGCCTGCTCGCCTGCGGCGGGGATGCCGAAGCACTCACCGACCCAGCGAGCGTGGCCCACCTGGCCGACGCCATCGTTGCAGCTCCTGCGAACGCCGACACCCTCCTCTCCGAGGCGGGCACCACGCGCGACGCGTTCGAGGACCGGCTGTTCGAGATCGCCGAAGATGCCGCCCAGACCCGGGCCTATCTGGCGGCACGGAAGAAGTAGCTGGCCCGGCTGGACAGATCCGCTCCGAACGTGGCGAGGGTCGCCGCTCCCCGCCAACTCGGCAGGGGGTGTCGGGCGCGTGGACACCGCGTCGCTGCACCTTGTGGTCTGGAGTTCTGCGGCGGGAGGCCCGTTGCGTGCGCGAGGTGGACGTGGGCAGCGCCGATATTGTGGTCGCCCAGGTCACGCCCCGCGACCCCGACAACGAGCCGTCCGGCTGGGCGCTCCAGGTCGGCCAGGCCACGGTGACGGCGGCGTCCACCGAGGTGCTCGGCTGGTCGGCCACCGGCGGCGCAGCGACGCTGTCCGGCGCGCTGCACGTGAGCTTTGGTGGAGAGGCGCTGATCCAGGACGTGTCGTTCTCGTGGGCAGATGGGGTGGTGTCGGACGGCGATGTGGCCGTGCTCACCGATGTGGACATCACCTTCGAAGACAGCCTCTCGGCGGGCCCGACCGATGTGGGGGAGTCGCGCCTGGCCGATCTCGAGGGCGACCTGTCTGTCACCGGCACCGCCCCGAACCTGGCGCTCATCGAGCCGCTGCTGCAGGACCTGCTCGGCACGGGGCGGCTGGAGGGCTCGTTGTCGGTGGCCCACGGGCAGCCGGTCGAGGGCGGGTGGGCAAAGGTCGAGACCGACCGCCTGGGCGTCACGGTCGTGGGGCTCCAGCTGGTGGGGAATGGCCGGGTGACGGCAGACATCGGAGCGGAGAGCATCGATGTCGGCCTGGTGTTCGACGCGGTCACCGGACGGCGGAAGGGTCCGATCCTGGTGGAGGGCCGCGGGCTCCGGGTGGTAGCGACGGTGGCCGGCCGAACCTTGGAGCCAGGCGCCCGGGACGTCGCGGTCGACCTGACGATCCCCGAGCTCAATGCACCGGATCTGACGGTCCTTCGGGCGCTGTTGCCCGACACCGATGCCGTGGTCCTCACCGACGGGTCCGCAACCGTGAGCGGCGCCCTCACGGCAGACACGGCCACCGGTGCTGTCGGCGGCGCGCTCCAGCTCCGCGCGGAGGGCGTCGAGGGCACCTATGTCGACCTGAGCTACCGCACCGATCTGGCCATCGACGTGAGCGTGTCCGGCGGCGACCTGGCGGCCCCGCGCCTCGACTTGAGCGCAGTGTCGCTCCGGCTCACCAACACCACCTTCGACGACGACGGCAAGACCTGGGACTGGTCGATGCAGGCCACCGGCAACCGGGGCACCTTGGACCTCGGCTCGCCCATTGGGTTCGACGTGTACGGCGCGATCCGGCTGTCCAGCATCCGGCCCTTGTTCGCGTTCTTCGGCCAGGACAAGGCCTTCCTCGTCAGCATCCAGCGACTGCTGGTGGTGCGCGACGTGGACGCCACCGCGCGGGTGGCGCTGGTCGGCGGCCGACTGGGGGTCTCGGAGCTCTCGCTGGACTCGCGCTCACTGCAGGCGCAGGGCGAGCTCAGGATCGGCGGCGGCCCGTGCGCTGGGCTGGTGCACGCGAAGCTCGGGCTCATCGGCGTGGCGGTGGAGGCGAGCGACGGCAGCACCAAGGTGCACCCGTTCGGCGCGAAGAACTGGTACGCCGACACCCTGCCGGGGTTTATGGGTGAGCACCCGTTCGTGTGGTTGTAGGTACAAGACCCCGGACACTGACGGCTACGCGTAGGTGCGCGCACGGTGACTCCAGTGTCACACCCAACCATCGTCGGATCCGCGACCACAGCCACGCCCTCTCGGTTGCGCCCCTCCCATCACCGCCCCTCCCACGCGGCCCACACCCGCCCCTGCGCCCCCGCGTGCCACACGCGCAGCTCGATCCGCTTGCCCCGCTGCACGATCAATGCATCGGGGGCCAGCGCCACCGCCCGGTCGACCCCGCCGCGGGCGATGTGCGCGGTGCCGAGGCCGTCGGATTCGACAACCGACAGATCGCAGTCGCAGGCCGCCTCGAGCTCAGCCGTGGCCTCGAGGTCCATCGCTCGGATCGCGAACCGCTGGCCGCCCACCTCGATCACGCCACGCTCCGCCAGGCGTGGCGCGCTCCCGTCGACCGCGAGCCTGCGTCGCGCCTCGGCAGCTGACGGATACGGCCCACGCCACGCTCCCGGACCCGGACCAAACACCGCCGTCAACGCCCGCACCGTGCCGTTCGACCAGGAATCCCACCGCGGGTCGCACACGCAGCACCCTTGGGTGAAGGGCCACTCCTCGAGCCGGGTCTCCGGATCGGGATTGCCCGGCGCTGCCACCCGAATCCGCGCCTCGCCTTGCGCCCACTCCGCGACCGTCTGGCTGGTGACCAGCAGGAACTGCGAGCCCACCCCCCAGCACAGGAGCATCAGTCCGAGCACCCCCGCCCCGCGCCAGCCCCGGCGATAGGCAACCACCGCCGCGACCCCCGCCACGTCCGCGAACAGCAGCCCCACCCAGGGCGCGAACAGCGCTGCGTCGGCGGTGAGCTGGTGGACGATGGCGGATGCACCCACGCGAACTCCGGGTCTGTGCAGAGGATAGTCGTCACACCGCCCGGCGGCGCCACACATCGGCAGCGCATCCGGCGTCCCATCGCGCACACGCCAACAGCCCCGCGCCCGGCCGCATGAGGTACCCTCCGGTCAGCCCGGGAGCCCACCATGTCCCTCCTCTTCCTCGTCGCTGCCGCCTTCGCCGGCGGTCCCATGCTGTCCGTCGTCGGTGAATGCCCGGGCGACGTGACCATCGAGGCGACCGGTCTGACCCCGCTCGAGCGGTTCTCGGTGCTTGTCGGGCTCGGCTTGGGGGGCGACACCATCGCCGATGGGCCGTGCGTCGGCGTCGTCACGGGGCTCGCCGGCGAGCTCCCCCGATTCCGCGGGGCGGCCGACGGGGCCGGGCGGTTCCGCGTGTCGCCGCGCCTCTCCCCCGAGATGTGCGGGAAGGCCATCCAGATCATCGAGACCGGCAGCTGCACGCTGACCAACCCCGTGGACCTCTCCGACATCCGCGACGGAGGGGGCCCCGTCGATGGGGACGTGATCTCCGAGTGGACCCCGTTCGACTTCGCCGACAACGGCCACCGCGACAACTGCGCCGGGGGTGAGAAGTACGTGATCAGCTCGGTGCGCGCCGGCGCCGAACACCTGTACCTGGGCGCCACCCTGTGCAGCCCCACGCTGTACAAGCTGTGGATGTCGGACAGCCTCGATGGCACCTTCCACGCGATGGGCGACTGGTCGGGCTACGGCCAGGACCACTGCAACCACATGCCCGGCGGGGTCGCCGGCGCCATCACATGGGATTCGGTGCCCCAGTCGGACTGGGAAGGCTGGGAGGGCGGCCCCGACGACGACGTACCGGTGTTCACGTTCTTCGCGATGAACGCCTGGGTGCCATTCGACTACGAGTGTGGTGTGTCGATCCCATGATCCGAGGCCCTCGTTGAACGCGGGCGCCACATCCGGGGGCGGGTCAGACCTACACTCCCCCGGCCCCAGCCCAACGAGACCCCATGCCCGTCGCCATTCTCGACCCCGCCCTCGACCCGGACCACCTGGCCATCGCCCACCGGCTCGCCCGCTCGGCCCCGCTGCGGTGCTACGTCGAGGCGCCCTTGCCCGACGGCCTCGGCGCCGGCCTCACCCGGCGCCACGACGCGCTGCTCCGGCACGTGCAGGGGTTGGCCGCCCGCGGCGAGATGCCCGGGATGGACGAGCTGAGCGCGCGCTCGAACCTGTTCCGCCGCGTGTGGGCCGAGCGCGGCGTGCTCCACGAGCCAGACGCCGCCCCGCTGCTCGGGTGGGCTGGCTACGCGCAGGCCGTGCGCGCGCTGACCGGCCTGCCCCAGGTCGAGCCGACCATGCTGTACATCAACGCGCTCCTCCCCGGGCAAGAGCTGATGTGGCACACCGACACCCCCGAGTTCGTCGGGCTCGACAAGCAGGACGTGCCCGAGTGGCTGCTGGTGTGCATGCTCCACAGCGGCCTGTTCGACGCATCACGGGTGATGGTGGCTGGCGGGGTCACGTTCCTCGGCGCCGTCGACGGCGGCGCGTTCGGGTGGATCGACGGCGAGGCACGCCACAGCCTGGCGCCGGCCGACGGCAACGCCATCCTGCTCGACGCTGACCTGCACCCCCACGGCGTCGACCGGGTGGGCGGTCCCGCAGCGCCCGCCCCTCCGGTCACCCCCACCTCCGCGCTGGTGCCGGTGCCCGGCGGGTGGTCCTTGCGGGAGGGAGATGACGAGGTGGCGGCGTACGGCCTCGGCGAGGTGCGGGTGTCGATCCAGTGGAAGGCCCGATGCACCGCCGGCGCGCGGGGCCCGCACCTCACCGCCCAAGGGGCCATCGACAGGCTCCGCGACCACCTCGCCGCCGAGGGCACACCCACACCCGAGCAGGGCGTCGGCCTGGCGATTGCGCTGATCGAGGCGTTCGCACCGTCTTGGTGACCGGAGAGCGCCCCGGGGGGCGCGCTCGGCGTGGGCTACGTATGGGCGCAGCCACGCCGTCGCGACGGCAGTGTGCCGACCCAGCGACCTGGATACGCCTCGCCGAGGAGGTGACATGCTCGCGCTGGTCTGGGCGACGTTCGCGCTGGCGGGGCCCGCGCTGTCGGGCAACTTCCAGCTCGCCGAAGACCCGGCATCTCTCCAGGCGACCCACGCCGCCGCGGTAGACGCCGCCGTGGCCTCCATGGCCTGGCTCATGCGCCCCATCGCCCGCCCATTCTTGAAGAACTCCGTCAAGAACTGCGCCCGCATGCAGCTCGATCTCACGGGCGAGGTGTTCCGGCTGCAGTGCGATGCCCAGCCCCCGCTGGTGCGTCCAATCGGGCCTGCGCGCACCGAGCTGGTGGGCGACGATGGCGAGACCTATGGGGTGGGGCTCGAGGTGACGGACGCCTGGGTGCAGCTGACGTTCACGGGCGAACGCGGCGGCCAGAAGAGCCGGTTCGAGCCCCAGGCTGACGGCTCGGTGCTGCTGCGGAAGGAGATATTCAGCGGACATCTGCCGGAGCCCATCGTGTGGACAGTGCGCTACCGACCCTGAGCCGTCGATCGTCGGCAGACCGGGCCCCGCCGCTGCGCTACCCTGCGGGAGACCCTGCTCCCGGAGCATCCGTGCGCCTTCGCCTCGCGGCCCTCGCCGCCGCCGCTGCCGCGACCCTCGCCTGCTCGGGCGTGCTCGACGAGACCCCGCCCGCCGTAGACGAGGCGCTCGACGCCATCGAGGCCACCCGCCTCGAGAGCAACACCGACCCGCTGCCGCCCATCTCCATCGACGGCGCCGCCGCCCCCACGATGGATGCGGGCAACGGCGTGCAGGTGCTCCAGATCTCACCGACGGGGCCCGGGCTGCGCGCCCTGCAGGCGGCGGTGGTGTTCGACCGGCCGATGGTCGCCCTGTCCGACCTCGACACGATGAGCGGCCAGGTGCCCCTATCGTGCACCCCGGAGCTGCCCGCCCGCGCCCGGTGGGCCGGAACCACCACCGCGGTGTTGATCCCCGAGACCCCCGACAAGGCCTTCCCGCTCGCTTCGGCGTTCGAATGCTCGGTGCCCGCGGGCGCCAAGGCCCTCGACGGCGTCACCCTCGAGAACACCATCACCTGGAGCTTCGAGACGCCGCGGCCCACCGTCGCCCGCACCGCCCCACGGGACAACTCCGACATCCATGAGCCCGGTGAGCCGATCCGGGTGTGGTTCTCCCAGCCGGTCGACGCCGCAGCCATCGCTCCGCACGTGAGCCTGCGGGGCGGCGGCGGTGTGGTGCCGGTGACCGTCACAGCGGCCCCCGATGACGACCGCTCGATCCTGGTCGCCGCAGACTTCGCCTCCGACACCGGCTACCAGCTCACCATCAGCGCAGATGCCGCCGGCACCGCCGGTCCCCTGCCCATGGGCAAGGCGTTCGAGGCCTCGTTCCGCACGATCCCGCCGCTCCGGATCACGTCCATGGAGCCGTCCGGCGTGGTCGACCCGTCCGCGCGCATCGGAATCCAGTTCAGCACCCGGGTTCCCTCTGCGAACGTGGCCGAACGCCTGATGATCTCCCCAGAGGTCGAGGGCTGGTCGCCGCCCGACGGAGACTGGGCCACCGACGGCTACTACTACTGGGTCGGCCTCAAGCCGCGCACCCAGTACACCGTCACCCTGAAGACCGGCCTGAAGGACCAGCACGGCCAGCGCACGAAGCTGCCCGTGAAGTGGTCCTTCGAGACTGGCGACTACCCGCCGTGGGTCGACGGCTCATCGGGCTTCCGGGTGTTCGCGGCGAACAACCCGAAGACGCTGCCGTTCCGCCACCTCAACGTCAACCGGCTCGAGGCCAAGGTGGTGAGCGTCCCCATGTCGGACCTGAGGAACCTCGACTGGGACGACGTAGTGGACAAGGCGGTGGCGGGCGTGCAGCCCCAGCTGGTCGACACCGCCGATGAACCGAACAGCATCGAGATCGACCACCTCGACCTGGCACCCCACCTCAACGCCGCCGGCAACGGCCTGGTGGCCATCGAGTGGTCGTCGCCCGAGATCGTGCGGGAGTGGGACAACTCCCGCGTGCGCTACCGCACCCTGCTCTCCGTGACCGATCTCGCGGCCACCATGAAGGTGTCGCCGGGCGCCATCGAGGCCTGGGTCACCCGCCTGTCCGACGGCACCCCGGTCTCCGGCGCAGAGGTCACCTTCCACTGGGGCGACCGGGTGCTCGGCACCGCGAAGACCGACGCCTCGGGAATCGCCAGCAAGCGCAGCGTCGACCTCACGGACTGGTCGGAGTGGGACCGCGACGACCTGCTGTGGGTCACGATGCAGAAGGGTGAGGAGACCGGCCTGGCGCGGCACCAGTGGCGCGATGGCCTGCAGACCTGGCAGTTCGGCATCTACTCGAGCTTCGACGCCGACGGGCAGGACGAGGTGGGCCACGCGTTCACCGACCGCGGGATCTACCGCCTCGGCGACCCCGTGTATGCGCGCTCCACCTTCCGCACCCAGGACGCCTCGGGGCTCACCCTGCCGCCAGCGGGCGCGAAGGTGATGTGGGAGGCCACCGGGCCCGAGGGCGAGAGCATCGCGTCCGGCAAGGGAAGCCTGGATGACCGCGGCGGCGTGTCGGTGACCTTCGACCTGCCCGACGATGGACGGCTCGGCACCTACCAGCTCAAGGTCAACGCGAGCACCGGCGGCTGGTCCGCCACCACCTGGTCCGATGTGCCCGTGCGCGCCTACCGGCCGCCGGCGTTCCGGGTGGACGTGTCGGGGCCGGATGAGGCCGTGGCCGGCAAGGATGTGACCGCCCACATGGAGGCCCGCTACCTGTTCGGCGCGGAGCTGGCATCGGGCACGGTGAGCTGGTCGGCGTGGACGACCCCCACCCGGTTCTCCCCCGACGAGTGGGAGGGCTGGTCGTTCGGCCCCGAGCGCAACTGGTGGAGCTATGAGCAGGAGTACGAGTCCAGGGGTGTGCTCTCGTCCGACAACGGCACCCTGGCCGAGCTCAGCGACTACACGGTGTCGCTGCCCCTGAACACCTGGGATCGGCCTCAGACCTTGACCATCGAGGCCGAGGTGATGTCGCCGGACCGGCAGACCATCGCCGGCTCTGCCTCCGTGGTCGCCCACCCGGCCGACTACTACCTGGGGGTTCGCCCCACCGCGCGGCTGCCGAAGGCCGGCAAGGAGGCCACGGTCGAGGTGGTGGCCGTGGAGCGCGACGGCACGCTGCGGGACTACCCGGTGACCGCCGATGTGGTGATCAGCCGCCGCACCTGGGACCGGGTGCGCGAGAAGGGCATGGACGGCCGCTGGCAGTGGGTCTCCACCCCGGTCGACGAGCAGGTGAGTGCTGTGAACGTCGCGATCCGCGGGGCCGTGACCCCGGCGACCTGGACCCCTGACGAGCCCGGTCTGTACTACATCACCGCCACCGCCCAGGACACGGCCGGCAACGACGTGCAGACCGTGGAGAGCGTGTACGTGACCGGCTCCGGCTACACCGGCTGGGGGATGAGCGACGACGCAGCCCTCGAGCTGGTGCCCGACAAGGCGGAGTATGCCCCGGGAGACACCGCCCAGATCCTGGTGAAAACGCCGAAGGAGGGCATGCGCGCGCTGGTCACGGTGGAGCGTGAGGGCGTGCTCACCCGCGAGGTGGTGGAGCTCGCCGGCACGGCCGAGACCATCGAGGTACCGATCACGGAGGCCTACCTCCCGAACGTGTTCGTGTCGGTGGTCGCCATCTCGGGCGCCGCACCCCAGGACAGCCCCGACGCCGGTCGGCCCGAGGTGCGGTTCGGCATGGCCTCGTTGTCCGTCGACGCCGAGGGCGAGCATGTCGCGGTGGCCATCGACACCGATCAGGAGGTGTACCGCCCCCGCGACACGGTCAGCGTCACCATCGACGTCACCCGGGGTGACACGCCGGTGCCCAACGCCGGTGTCACCCTGTACGCGGTGGACGAAGCCATCCTCATGCTCACTGCCTACAAGACGCCCGACGCCCACAGCACGTTCTACTCCGACCACTCATTGTCGGTGATCACGGCCGACAGTCGCTCGCGGGTGCTCGACCGGGCCGACTACCTCACCAAGGGCGCGAACCGAGGTGGCGGCGGCGGACTCGACGACGAGAGCGGCCCCCAGATCCGGAAGAAGTTCCTCACCACGGCCACCTGGCAGCCCGACCTGCGCACCGGCCCCGACGGAACGGTGAAGGCCACCTTCGACCTGCCCGACAACCTCACCGCGTTCCGGATCATGGCCGTGGTGGACGAGGGCGCAACGGCGTTCGGGTCGGGCGACAAAGAGATCCGGGTCGACCGGCCGCTGATGGCGCGGCCCGCCCTGCCCCGGTTCCTCCGCACCGGGGATGTGGCCTACGCCGGCGTGGTCGTGCACAACAACACCGACAGCGCCCGATCGGTCACCGTGGACGCCACCGTCACCGGCGCCGCACGCCTCGAGGGCTCGCCCCACGTGGTGCAGGTGCCGGCGAACGATGCCATGGAGGTGCCGTTCCGGATCAAGGGCCTGGATCCTGGCGAAGCCGTGTTCACCTTCGTGGTCGAGGGCGGCGGTGATGACGACGCCGTGGAGTGGCGCATCCCCGTCACCCGGGAGCTGGCGCTCGACGTGGTGGCCACAGCCGGCACCACCACCGATTCGGTCACCGAGCGCATCGCCAAGCCCGACGACGCCCTGCCCGGCGAGGGCGGGCTGGCGCTGGACCTGTCGAGCACCGTGCTCGTCGGCGCCGGCAGCGGGCTCGACTACCTGTGGGAGTACCCCCACGGCTGCGTGGAGCAGACCACCTCCCGGGCCATGGCCTCCCTGGTAGCGCTCCAGATCCGCGAGGCGGCCGGGGTGAGCGTGAGCGAGGAGCAGCTCCGCCGCAACGTGGAGAAGGGCCTCGCCGACCTGCGTGACTTCGAGCGCTCCACCGGCGGCTACGCCTACTGGCCGGGTGGGCGCACCGACTCGGTGATGGGCACCGCCTACGCCGTCGAGCTGATGGGCCGGGCCGAGGCAATCGGGTTCGCAGTGGACCAGGCGCGGAAGAAGAAGGCCACGGCATTCCTGCGGGAGGTGCTCAACGGGCGCCGGCTGCCGAGCCAGTGGGACCCGCTGGTGAAGCTCTCCGCCCAGGCCTACGTGGCGGTCGCCCTGGCCCGGGCCGGGGACGGCGACGCTGGGCACAACAGCACCCTGTACCGGCACCGCTCCGACCTGTCGGTGCTCGGCCTGGCCTCAGTGCTCGAGGCCATCGCCCGCACCACCGGATCCGACAGCCGCACGGCGGACCTGGAGCGCCTGGTCCAGTCCCGGATGTATATCGACGCCGCGACGGCCTCGGTGAAGGAGAACGACACCGGCAAGTGGTCACGGCTGTGGGGCAGCGATGACTGGGCCACCGCGGCCGTGCTCGAGGCGGTGCTCCAGCTGGGCGACGACCATCCCCTGGCGCCGCGGATCGCCCGCGGCCTGGCCCAGTCCCGTCGGTCGGGGCGGTGGGCGAACACCCGCGCCACGGCAGGGGTGCTCGCCTCCCTCGCCGCCTACGCCGATCGGTACGAGTCTGGCGGCGGCGAGGTCAGCGCCACCGTGACCCTCGCCGGCAAGCAGCTCGCCCAGGAGGCGCTGGCGGTGCCCATGGCCACCCGCACCGAGGTGACGATGGACGACCTCGTGAACGGTCCGCTGGAGATCTCCGCCGCCGGCGGCCGCCTGTACTACGAGGCCCGAGTGACCTACGCGCCGCGCACGGTGGAGGCCCGCGACGAGGGCTTCACCGTGCTCCGCGAGCTCGAGATCCTCGAGGGCGGAGGCGACGACGGGGCCGTGACCGCGGGCGCGCTGGTGCGGGTCACCCTGCGGGTGGTCACGCCGATCCAGCGCTACACCGTGGCGCTGGTAGACCCGCTGCCCGCCGGCTTCGAGGGGGTGGACAGCAGCCTGGCCACGTCGAGCGAGCGCCCCCGGGGCGGAGACGAGGACGGCTCGGGCAGCGACGAGCTGCCGGCATTCGGGGGCTCGTGGGTGTTCGACCACTCGGAGATGCGGGACGGAGAGGTGCGGTTGTATGCCAACTTCATGCCACCCGGCGTGCACACCTGGCGCTACGTGGCCCGCGCCACCACGCCCGGCACCTTCGACCACCCCGCGGCTACGGTCGAGGCGATGTACCAGCCCGAGGTGTTCGGCCGCACCGCGGCCGGCCGGATGACCATCGGGCGGGAGGCGGTGGCCGCGAAGTGAGCGGCGTGCCGGCGGGGCTCAGCCCTCGTCGGCGCCCACGTCCGGCGTGCCCGGCACCAGGTGCGGGTCGCCAGCGCCGGTGAACCATGACTCGTCGGCCCCGTCCAGGTTGCCCCCCACCACGGCGATTCCCGAGGTGCGCTCGCGCGTCGGGTGCGTGGCGAGGTTGTTCTGGACCGTGGCCGTGGTGCGGTCGAACCGCCACTCGATGGACGAGTATGGCGGAGAGGTGCTGATCACGGTGTTGTGCACGTGCTCGGCGCGCGCCTGCTGCGCGCCGGCGTCGGTACAGCACGCGTCACAGCTCCGACAGCCCTAAGGGGCTGGCCCAAAATAAGTTGTGCAGCACCGAGAGGGCTCCAGGGAGTCCAGGGCAAGGAGGATGACGGAGGGGATAGCGTGCTATCCCGAGGGAAGACGACGCAGAACTGGGCTTCCTGGGGCACTCGAATGCAACAATCAATTTTGGGCCAGTCCATAAGGTGCAGTCCGTCAACTCCAAGGGAAAGGTGACGTTGTCAAAGGTCAAGATGGTCGATCCATTGCCCAGCAGCTTACGAAAAGTCTCTGCGACGAAGTCCTCATCGCCGCCCCACGCCGCACACCCACCGCCCGCGTCCTGGCCGTACCGACCTACCCGCAGCGCGTACACGATGTCGTCGGGAATCGCCTCTGGCGCCACGCACGGCGCCCGCGTGGACCCGTTGGACTCATAGCTGTCGTCCGCCGCGAGGCTCCATCGCACGACGGCGAGGTCTCCCCGGACATCGAAGTCCGCGCCTGCTACGTGCTCCTCGTCCCACCCGGTGCCGTCCTCTGCGACCCGCCAGACATTGAGGATGGCGTACGTAGGCGCGAAGTTGGCCGACGCTTGCACATGCAGCTCCCCGTCTGCCCCGCAGCTGGTGATGCCTCCAAACACCCAGTGGTCGAAGTGATCAATGGTCGTCGTCCACTCGTACGCCGTGTCGTCGCTCTTGCCACTGCCCACGCACGACACGGTCAGGGTGAGCGCGACGAGAGCCGCCGATCGTGTCATTGGTGGATGCATTTCAAATGCCTCCGCGTGAACACGCGACCTTCTTAGCCCATCCCGACGAGCGCAGCCGTGACGTTGGGACCGATCTGGCGGCCAAGGCAACGCCTCAATCAATCGGAACACGGCGTCGTAGGGCAGATCGCAGGGGTGCTGCGCGCGCTCGGCGCGCGCCTGCTGCGCGCCGGCGTCGGCACGGGCACGAGGGGGTGTGATCATACTTGGGGCAACACGGCCATGTCAGCGCTCATAAGAGAACAATCAGAAGGGCGCTCGTGAAAGGCCTGCACGAGCCCCGGCTGGCTCCAGAAGTCCTCCCAGCGTCCGGCCAGGGTCACCAAGCGAAGACGGAGGATGCCGAGGGCGTTGTCGGGCAACCAACGGGCGCCAGAGCGCTTCAACCGGACCTGGCTGGCCAGTCGATGAAACGACTCCATGACGCCGGACCCGATCTGCAGATGCCGGCTTTGATAGACCGGAAAGTCGAGACGGTCAACGTTGCGCGCGAGGTACCCCACCAAGGTATCCAAGGCATCCACCGCGTCCTCACCCCGTGCCTGCGCGTCGGCCTCGACGTTCTCCAGGAGCCAATTGATCAGCTCCCTTCCGGCGCCGTCCGGGTGCTCCGACAGGCGGATCTGTCGAGGGCGCCGGTGCTTGCGGCGACGCTTGGTGTGCCCTCGCCGAGGGCGCGGCGGCTTCTTCGGGGGTCTCCGGCGGCCCGCCACCACCCGGAACACTCGCGATAGTGCGCGTTTGGCGGCCTTCGTACCCGACCCGTAGACGGCGTTGATCGCCGACGCTACGTCCTGTTGTACATGATAGAAGTCGAGGATGAACACGGTGTCCGCGGGAAGGTACGGCTGCCACCGATCACGGAGCCAGTCTTGACCATCGAGGATCACCGCGAACTGGACCTCGACATCCCCGAAACGGCCTTCTTTCGGTATGAAACCGTCACTCTGTAGATTCGCGAAGAGCTGTTGCAGACCCGCAGCATCGCCCCAGGTATAGTCGCCTCCCAAGTGCAGAGTATTCCCGGTCACCCGATCGACGCACCACATCCGAATGCCGTTGATCATCTTCCACTCTGCGGTCCAAGAGTCATCGACGTAGCGGCGCAGGGCGTGGGCATCGCTCGACAGGTAAACGACGGGGCGGCCCGTCTGGGCGTCGCTTGTCGCGTTCTCACGGAGGATCTCGACGATGTCCTTGGTGGAGCGGAAGCAGTCGTGTCGCGTGACGAGGCGTCCTGCGAGCTGGGCCTGCCGCTGCAGAGTCGTGTCTTCGATGCTCACGGCGCCGTGGGTGAAGAAGGTCATGGCTTTTTCCGCTCCTCGGAAGGGCATTTCCGAACCCAGCCGGCTGCTCCACTCGACGAGCAGATCCGTGGCCCGAACCCGGGCGCGGCTCGGCACGACTACCGTGCGTGCAGGCGTGACCGTCCGTCCCTTCTTGGACCGAAAGGCGAACAGGAGCACCCGAATGGGGCCCAGGGTGCTCTGGAGAAGCGACCGGTAGCTGGCGCCGGTTCTGAGCGGGGTTTGCCCGGCGACGAACGCCGGGTGTTGCGTCGTCTGGACGAGGCACGCGAGCGAGAAGAGCTGCGCGAGCAGCAGGTTGCCGACCTGCAGGAGCGTCGCCCACACCTGGTGTTCCAAGGTGCGTTGCCCCACGAACTCGGTAGAGGCGGCTGTTTCGGCCAGCTGGTCGATCGCATCCGCGAACTGCTGGACGAGCTCGGCCTTGACAGGGGCCCACCGGTCGGCGAGCAGGGTACAGG
>JBLFXJ010000108.1:0-21342 GCA_047609825.1 Myxococcota bacterium | reverse complement strand
GTCGATGGCGAGCACGATGTCCAGCCCCTCGGACTCCACCACCTTGTCGGTCTCGGTGATCCGAGGCCGCGCCAGCGCGATCACGAGCAACACCAGACCTGCGATGCGCAGCGCATCTGGAAGCCAACCCAGCGCAACACGGGGCGACCAGGTGTCCGCGAGCGCGTCCAGGCGCGCCACGGCGAGCCGGTTGCGACCGGTCACCCAACCCTGGAGCGGCAGCGCGAGCACCGGGAGGAGGAGCAGGAGCGCCAGGGGTGTGCCGAACTCCGTCACGAGCCCTCCCCGTCCCAATGATGGGGGCGGGTGCTGCCGACGAAGGCACGCAGGTCCGCGTCGAGCTCCTCGAAGAAGTCATGTCCGGGCCGGACCTCGGCGTACTTCACGCGATCCGTCGCCCGAAGTAGCCGGCGCGCCCGGGGCACGTTGCCAGTCGGCAGGTGGGCCATCTCTCCCAGCCGACGCAGGATCTCGGAGGTCGTCCAGGCCGTTGCGGGAAACCCGAGCACCGCTTCGGCGTAGGTGCGGAAGATCTGCGAGAGCGCCTGGGCCCGCGCCATGTCGGTGAGAGCGGGGTCGGATCGGATGGCATCCCAGCGCTGCAGCGCCGCCACATCGGGCGCCTCGGGCGGCATCGTGGTGACAACCTCCCGGGTCGACCACCGGAACGCGAACAGCAGCCCACCCACCAGCAGGGCCAGCGTGCCCCCGATGCTGCCGAGCAGGCCCCACGGGATCTCCCACACCATGGGAGGCTCGACGATGTCGGCGAGTTCACCCGGACGGGGTGGCTCCACACCCAGATCCACGAACAACGGCCGGGAGGACAGGGTCACAGGCTCGGCGGCCTCGGGATCGGCCGGATCGAGCTGCAGCGCGACGCCGGGAATCTCGTAGCTGCCGCTCTGTCCCGAGAACCGCCATCGCCAAGTGACCACGTTCCGATCGCCCAACTGCTCGACCTCCGCCGGACCTGCGAGGTCGAACTTCAGCCCCTCGCCCTCGGGCTGGGGCACGTCGACCCCCTCGAGCGAACGCTCCAGCTCCGCCTGGACCACGAGCACGCCCCCACCATCGCCGACGTCGTCGAGCCACGTGCGCAGCACGGGATCCCCACTGCCGGACGGCACCCCGTCGGGGCCGCCACATGCGAGCAACATGGCGATGGCGAGACGGGGGTTCACCGGCGGAGCGCCTCACGATGGAAGTGCCTGTGCAAGGCGGTGAACGGGTCTTCTTGGGTCGAGATCGCGACCGCGCGCGCGCCGGACCGACGCAAGTTCCGTAGCCGCTCCTCCACCGCCCACTCGCCCGCTAGCCGGGCGCCGTCGACCAGCTTGCGCCGGCCCGTCTCTGCGTCGACCACATCGATGAGCCCAAGTCCGCTCCAGCCGGCATCGATCGGATCATGCACGCAGACGGCGTGCACCTTGTGGCGTGCGGAGAGGGAGGAGAGCGCCGCCCCCCAAGGGCCATCGTCGAGGAAGTCGCTGACGACGATCACCACTGCGCGGCGCCGCTGGAGCCGGCGCAGGTGTGCGAGCGCTTCCGACAGATCCGTCCCGCGGCTCTCCCCTTCCGCCTCGTACACCTTCTGGATCACGGCCCAGACGTGACCTCGGGTGCGCCTCGGGTGCAGGGCCACCTCGACCCGGTCGCTGAACGTGATCAGACCGATGCGATCTTGATTCCGAATCCCCGCGTAGGCGATCCCGCCCGCCACCCGGGCGATCTGCAGCCGGCGCGTCGTGCGACCATCGCGCCCACCCGAGCCGACCCGGGTGGAACCGGACACGTCCACCACCAAGAACACCGTTGTCTGTCGCTCTTCGCGAAACACCTTGATGAATGGGGCACCGGTACGGGCCGTGACATTCCAGTCCAGGTGGCGCACATCGTCGCCGGGGACGTAGGCGCGAACCTCCTCGAACTCCATGCCCTGCCCGCGGACCGCAGACCGGTACTCACCCGCGAACAGCGAGTCCACACGCCGACCGGCGTGGATGTGCAGCCTGCGGAGCTCGCGAAGCTCCTCCGGTGTGAGCAGCGACACTACTGCATCTCGACCGCATCCAGGATGCGCCGCACGAGCGCATCCGAGTCCACTCCATCGGCCTCTGCCTCATAGGTCGGCATGATCCGATGCCGAAGCACGTCTGGCGCGATGGCCTTCACGTCTTCGGGCAGCGTGTAGCCGCGGCCGTCCAGGAACGCGTGGGCCCGCGCCGCCGCCGCCAGTGCGATGGAGGCACGGGGCGAGGCACCGTAGTCGATGGACCGCGCAAGATCTGCAGCAACCCGGCCCGGTTCGCGAGTCGCCCGGACCAGATCGACGATGTACCGCATCAGCACATCCGACACCTTGATCGCCCGCACCAGCGCCTGCGCCTCGAGGATCTGCTCGGTGCTCGCCACGCCCGTGAGCTTGGGCATCGGCTGGTTGCTCCGAGCGACGATCTCGAGCTCCTCCTCGAGCGTCGGGTAGTCCACCGACAGCTTCATCAAGAAGCGATCCATCTGCGCTTCGGGCAGCGGGTAGGTGCCCTCTTGCTCGATGGGATTCTGTGTGGCAAGGACCAGGAAGGGCCGCGGCAAGATCCAGGATTGATCGCCGAGGGTGACCTGGCGCTCCTGCATCGCCTCGAGCAAGGCTGACTGCACCTTGGGCGGGGCGCGGTTGATCTCGTCCGCCAACAGCACGTTGGCGAACACCGGTCCCTTGCGGGTGGTGAAATCACCGGTACGAGGCTGGTAGATCTGGGTGCCCACCACATCGGCCGGGAGGAGGTCCGGTGTGAACTGGATGCGCCCGAAGTCCAGGCTGAGGCTCTGTGAGAGGGCCTTGACGGCCGTGGTCTTCGCGAGCCCAGGCACTCCCTCGATCAGCACGTGCCCATCACCCAGCAGGCCGATCAGCAGGCGATCCACCATGTAGTGCTGGCCCACCAGCAGCAGCCCCATCTCACGCCTGGCGCGTTCGAAGGTGGGCGCGGTGGCCGCCACCTCCGCCTCGATGTCGTCGATGCTCCTCGCCAACGGTCCTCCCGAGACGCCGCCTTGGGCAGCGTGGTGCAGTGGCACTGCCTAGCCGAACAGCCGCGCCCAGAACCCCTTCTGCTGAACGCCTACCTTCTCCAACTCCGCCAAGCGCCGGAGGAGCTCCTCCTGTTCCTCCGACAGCGTCTTCGGAACGTTGACGACGAGGCGCACGTGGTGATCGCCACGACTGCTCCGGCGACGGAGTTGGTCGACTCCCTTCCCGCGGAGCACGACCACCGAGCCCGACTCGGTACCACGGGCCACCTCCAGCGGCTCCTCGCCGTGCACGGTGGGAATCGTGATCTCTCCGCCCAGACACATCACTGGGTAAGGCACCGGCACCGTGACATATACGTCCGCGCCATCCCGCTTGAACACCTCGTGGGGTTCGACCTCCAGGGTGACGTAGAGGTCGCCGGGTGGCGCCCCGGGATCTCCGATCTCACCCTTGCCCGTGTGCCGGATCTGGAGCCCGCTGTAGGAGCCGCCCGGCACCTTGATCTCCATCTCGTCGGTCTCGCGCACCCGACCCGAACCGCTGCACGGCTCACACCGGTCGCCCGGATCGACGGTCTTACCAGCGCCACGGCACGCAGGGCAGACGGTGCGGATGCGCAGGAAGCCTTGCGCCTGGATCACCTCGCCCTGGCCACCGCAGGTGCCACAGTTCGTCGACTGCGCGCCGGGCCGGAGCCCGCTGCCGCTGCAGGTGTCGCAGTGCACATGCCGCGGGATCTCGATCACCTTGGCCACGCCGTGCGCGGCCTCCATGAACGTGAGCCGCATGGGGTACTCGAGATCGGCGCCACGGCGTGCGCGACGCTGGCCACCACCCCCACCGCGTCGACGCCCGAACAAATCCCCGAAGCCCCCGCCACCGAACAGCTCGGAGAGGATGTCTCCGAAGTCCGTGAAGTTGGGCTCGAACCCACGTCCCTTCAGGCCTTCATGCCCGAATTGGTCGTAAATCCGTCGCTTCTCGTCGTCGGAAAGGATCTCGTACGCCTCCGAAGCCTCCTTGAACTTGCCCTCGGCAGAGGGGTCGTCCCGGTTGAGGTCCGGATGGAATTTCCTGGCAGCCTTCTTGTAGGCCTTCTTGATGTCCTGCGGGCTGGCCTCGCGGGCCAATCCGAGCACCTCGTAGTAGTCGCGCTCCACGACCCCTCCAACGAGACGTCAGGGAGGGACCGTCCGCAAGACGCTCCCCCCACTGACCTTCTGAACACCCGAGATCAGGCGTCCTCGTACTCCGCATCGATCACGTCGTCGTCGCCACCACTGGCTGCATCATCGGCCGGCGGCGCCTCGCCACCCTCGGGACCCTGACCGCCCTGGTACATCACCTCGGCGAGCTTGTGGGACGCCCCGGTGAGGTCGTCGAACGCCGACTTCAGGCGATCCGCATCGTCGCTGTCCAGCGCCTCGCGCGCCGCGACCAGCTTGGCCTCGACATCGGCTTTGGCAGCCGGATCCAGCTTGTCGCCATTCTCGCTCAGCGTCTTCTCTACCTGGTAGATCAGGTTGTCGAGGTTGTTCCGCTGCTCGATGATCGTGCGTCGGGCGGCATCCTCGGCCTCGTGGGCCTCGGCGTCCTTCACGAGCTTGTCGATCTCGCCCTCGGACAGGCCACTGGAGGCCTCGATCTTGATGCTCTGCTCCTTGTTCGTCGCCTTGTCCTTGGCGCCGACCGAGAGGATGCCGTTGGCATCGATGTCGAAGGTCACCTCCACCTGCGGCATGCCCCGGGGCGCCGGCGGGATGCCGTCGAGCCGGAAGTTGCCGATCAGGCGGTTGTCCCGCGCCATCTTCCGCTCGCCCTGGTAGACCATCACGTCTACGGCCGTCTGGTTGTCGGCCGCGGTGCTGAACACCTCGGTCTTCTGGTGCGGGATGGTGGTGTTGCGCGGGATGAGCACCGTGAACACGCCGCCCAAGGTCTCGATCCCGAGCGACAGCGGGGTCACGTCGAGCAGCAGCATGCTGGTCACGTCGCCAGCGAGCACGCCACCCTGGATGGCAGCGCCCATGGCCACCACCTCATCCGGGTTCACGGACCGGTTCGGCTCCTTGCCGAACAGCTCCTTCACCTTGCGCTGAACCAGCGGGATGCGCGTCGAGCCGCCGACGAGGATCACCTCGTCGAGGTCGCCTGCGCGAACACTGGCATCCTTCATCGCCTTGCGGCACGGCTCGAGGGTGCGCTCGACGATGGGGTCGATCATCCGCTCGAACTCGGAGCGGGTGAGCTTGACCTGAAGGTGCTTGGGACCGGAGGCATCCGCCGTGAGGAACGGCAGGTTGATCTCCGTGCTCTGCGCCGTGGACAGCTCGATCTTTGCACGCTCCGCGGCGTCCTTCAGGCGCTGCACGACCATCGTCTGGTTGGTGAGGTCGATGCCCGTGTCCTTCTTGAACGTGTCGATGAGCCACTGGATCAGGGTCTCGTCGATGTCGTCGCCGCCGAGGTGCGTGTCGCCATTCGTAGCGTTGACCTGCACCACGTCATCGCCGATCTCGAGGATCGAGATGTCGAAGGTGCCGCCTCCGAAGTCGTACACGGCGATCAGCTCGTCGGCCTTCTTCTCCATGCCATACGCGAGCGCTGCTGCCGTGGGCTCGTTGATGATCCGCTTGACCTCGAGGCCCGCGATCCGCCCGGCATCCTTGGTCGCCTGGCGCTGGGCGTCATTGAAGTACGCGGGAACGGTGATCACGGCCTCAGTGACGGGCTGACCCAGGTAAGCCTCGGCCTGGGCCTTCAGCTTCTGGAGCACCATCGCGCTGATCTCGGGCGGGCTGTAGTCGTTGCCCTGGACCCGGATCCTGCAGTCGCCGTTCGCACCTGGAACCACTTGGTATGGCAGGCGGCCCACATCGCCCTTGGACTCGTCGAACCGGCGCCCGATCAGGCGCTTGGACGAGTACACGGTGTTCTCGGCATTGGTGATGGCCTGCCGCCGAGCGACGATGCCCACCATGCGCTCGCCGTCCTTGCCAAAGCCGACGACCGATGGCGTCGTGCGAGCGCCCTCTTCGTTGACGATGACGGTGGGCTGGTCCCCTTCCATCACGGCCACGACCGAGTTGGTCGTCCCCAGATCGATCCCGATGATCTTGCCCATCGCTAACTCCTGGCGATATGCCCAAATTCTAGGATTACCCGCAATCTTGACGCGACGCACCGGCGGGGCAGCCTCGAGTGGCGAGGAAGCCTAGGCACCGCTCGCCCTGCGTCAAGTCGCCGGGTGACCCGGCGCTGCATGCTGACGTCCAGACCGTGGTCACCGACGTCGGCACCGGCAAGCGGTGCAGCGCCAACTCGCACCACAGAATCACAGGACAACGGACGAACGCCGTGAATGAACATTTAGTCGCGCGGTGGTTGACGCGCACGGCGCCTGTGTCTACCCATCGCGCCCGAGGACACGCCGCGACGCGGGTCCCACCGTGACACATCACCCTGTGAGGAGGACACCCCATGGCTAACTTCCGACCGCTCTACGATCGTGTGCTGGTGAAGCGCCTCGAGAGCGCAACCCGCTCCTCTGGCGGCCTCTACATCCCCGAGTCCGCCAAGGAGAAGCCGCAGCGGGCCGAGGTCATCGCCATCGGCACGGGCCGCATCACCGACGACAACAAGGTCGTTGCCCTGATCGTCAAGCCCGGCGATCGCGTGCTGTTCGGCAAGTACGCCGGCGACGAGGTCAAGCTCGATGGTGTCGATCACATCATCCTTCGCGAGACCGACATCCTGGCCATCATCGACAACTAGGGCAGAGCGCCACCGAATCCGCACACTTGGAGGTCACCATGGCCGCAAAGATGATCGAGTTCCGCGAGGCCGCCCGCGCAGAGATCCTGACGGGCGTGAACACGCTGGCTCGCGCCGTGAAGGTCACGCTCGGCCCGAAGGGTCGCAACGTCGTGCTGCAGAAGAGCTTTGGCTCACCTGTGATCACCAAGGATGGTGTCACGGTCGCCAAGGAGATCGAGCTCCCGAACAAGTTCCAGAACATGGGCGCGCAGATGGTCAAGGAGGTCGCCAGCAAGACCTCCGACGTGGCCGGCGACGGCACCACCACTGCCACCGTGCTCGCCCAGGCGATCTTCACCACGGGCAGCAAGCTCGTGGCCGCCGGCGCGAACCCGATGGACGTGAAGCTCGGCATCGACGCTGCCGTGCGCGCGGTCTCGGACCATCTGCACACGCAGAGCCGCCCGTGCGAGACGCGCAACGACTTCGCCCAGGTCGCGACCATCTCGGCCAACGGAGACGATGAGATCGGCACGATCATCGCCAACTGCATGGAGAAGGTCGGCAAGGAGGGCGTGATCACGGTCGAGGAGGCCAAGGGCCTCGAGACCACGTCCGACATCGTCGAGGGCATGCAGTTCGATCGAGGCTACCTCTCGCCGTACTTCGCCACCGACCAGGACCGCATGGAGGCGGTGCTGGAGAACCCGTACATCCTCGTGCACGAGAAGAAGATCTCGAACATGAAGGATCTCCTCCCGATTCTCGAGAAGGTCGCTGAGTCGCAGCGCCCGTTGCTCGTGATCGCCGAGGATATCGAGGGTGATGCGCTCGCCACGCTCGTGGTGAACAACCTGCGCAAGACCATGACGGTCTGCGCGGTCAAGGCGCCGGGCTTCGGCGACCGCCGCAAGGCGATGCTCGGCGACATCGCCGTGCTCACCGGTGCCAACGCGGTCATGGAAGACCTGGGCACCAAGCTCGACAACATCACGGTGGACGACCTCGGCAGCGCCGAGCGCGTCGTCGTGGCCAAGGACAACACCACCCTCATCGGTGGTGCGGGCTCGGCCGGCGACCTCCGCGGCCGCGTGAAGCAGATCCGGGCGCAGATCGAGGAGACCACCTCGGACTACGACCGCGAGAAGCTCCAGGAGCGCCTCGCGAAGCTCGTCGGCGGCGTGGCGGTGATCTACGTCGGAGCGGCCACCGAAGTCGAGATGAAAGAGAAGAAGGCACGGGTGGAGGACGCGCTCAACGCGACGCGCGCCGCCACTGAAGCCGGCATCGTGCCCGGCGGCGGCGTGGCCCTGCTTCGTGCCCAGGCCGCCCTCGATGGCGTCGAGGCCGTGGGCGACGAGCAGTTCGGCGTCCAGATCATCCGCAGCGCCTGCGAGGCTCCGGTGCGCGCCATCGCCGCCAACGCGGGTGCGGATGGCTCGATCATCGTCCATCTGGTGCGCCAGGGCGACGCCAGCTACGGCTGGAACGCCGCGAACGACACCTACGGCGACATGTTCGAGATGGGCGTGATCGATCCCACCAAGGTGACGCTCACCGCGTTGGCCAACGCTGCATCCGTGGCGGGGCTCCTGCTCACCACCGAGGCGATGATCGCCGAGAAGCCGGACGACGACAACTAGTCGGTTCGGGCAGCACCTCAGGGCCGTCGGGGACTCCTCCGGCGGCCCTCGTCGTTCGAACGGTCCGGCTGCCGGCACAGGCTGGAGGAGGGCCCGCGGCCCTGCAGCCAGCGCGATAGGCTCCGACGACACTGGGGATGGGTCCATGCCGCTGCGTCTGTTGGTGGCCGTGCTGTCGGGATCGGTGCTGTCGATCCTCGCTCCGCCGGCGAACATCCACCTGCTCCATTGGATCGCCTACCTCCCGATGTTCTGGGCGCTCCGAGAGGGCGAGACCCGAAACAACGCCGTGCTCTCGCTCTGCTACGGCACCGTCGCGGTCGCGCTGATCTTCCGGTGGCTGGTCGACACCATCACCGTGTTCTCGAACATCCCGTTCCTGGGCGCGGTCGGCGTGCTGTTACTGTTTGGGATCGTGTTCGGGCTGCCCTACAGCGCCATCTGGCTCGCCGTGCACCCACTCCGCCGAAGGCTCGGCCACTGGTGGGTGCTGGCCATCCCGGCCTGGCTCGTGGTTGTCGAGTGGGTGAGCGCGTACGTGCTGCTCTTCCCGTACCAGCAAGGGGTGACGCAATACCGCGTGCCGCTCACGAGCCAGCTGTCGTCGGTCACGGGCATCTGGGGCCTGTCATTCCTGGTGATGTGGTTCAACGCCATGCTCGCCGAGGGCATGTACCGGCTGCAGGAAGGGCGGGAGTGGCCCTGGGGCCACTCGGCCGGCGCCATGGCGGGTCTGGCGGCCACGCTGGTGTTCGGGGCCATCCGACACGAGCGGGTGGAGGCCGTGTTGCGCGACGCGCCCCAGATGCGCATCGCACAGCTCCAGTCCGACCGTGGCATGGAGTGGAGGATGGAGCACAGCGCGCGTGCGGCGTTCCGGGAGTGGATGGACGCGACCCAGGCCCTCGAGCCCGGCTCCGCGGATCTCGTCGTGTGGCCGGAGGGCGCGTGCCCGTACGACCTGAACACCGGTCGCGCCGCAGACTGGCTCGCAGAAGAGGCCAAGCGCGGGGGCTACGAGATGATCGTCGGGGGTGGCACCCGCGAACGCGAACGCGACCCCGAGCTGGATGTCGACGAGGTGCGCACCTTCAACTCCACCTACTTCTTCACCCCACAGGGTGAGGTAGGCGGGCGCTACGACAAGATGGTGCCGCTGCCATTCGGGGAATACCTTCCGTTCGCCGAGACCTTTCCTTGGCTCGCAGACATCATCGAAGGGCCGGGCTCATTCCGTGCTGGCGAATCCGCGGTCGTGTTCGCTGGCGACAAGGCGAGGATGGCAACGCCGATCTGCTACGAGGCGATCCTTGGCTACGTGTGCCGATGGTACGATCGGCCCGAGCTGCTGGTGAACGTCACCAACGACGCCTGGTTCGGAAAGACTGCCGCCTCGCCGCTTCACGGTATGCTCGCCGCCATCCGCGCGGTGGAGCTCGGCGTGCCGCTGTACCGGAGCGCATACACCGGAACGTCGTTCGCGGCAGAGCCACACGGGCACATCCACAGCGAGACCGAGCTGTTCGACAGGGTGCACCGCATCGTGACGGTGCGCCTCGCGACGTTCGACACCATCTATGGCCGCTACGGTGACTGGTTCGTCGCGCTGTGCGCCGCCGGCCTCGCAGCCTCCATGGCCGCCAGCCGAAGGCGCTCTGCGTGAGAAGCAAGGCCATGCACCCGCCCCCGGGCTCCTCATGCGCATTCCCATAAAAATGGAGCGCGCACCCGGGGGCGAGTGTGGAGACTTAAAGCCTACCTAGACCTGCGGGCGTGAACCCGTCGTTGAGAAGACCATAGCGACTCGATCGTCGTAGAGCAAGTAGTCAGTGCATCTTCACGTGCCGAGCCGTGCCCACAGGCGTGTGCACATGGGTGACGACGCGTCGAGCCGGCACCTCCGCGACGTAGCCGGACACCCAGATGCGGCGACCCCTCAGGTCCCGCGCCCAGTACCCCTCCATCCACACCGTGCGCGGCGCCGGACGAACCACCGACACGTGCACCCTCGGGGGCGGCGGTGCAGGTGCGATGATCGCCTGTCGGACCACGATCTGGATGGGTGCTGCGACGGCCGGGCCCGCCAGCCCAAGCGCGACGGCGAGCCCCACCGACACTCGATTAAGTACGTTCATGCGTTCCTCCATCCCATTGGGGGTGGTGGGTGGACGGGCCGGTGCTACGCGGCATTCGATCGCCCACGGTAGGCAGCGGACGACGAGGTCACTCCATCGCTTGACAGTCTTGGGGACGATGCCCTACATTCAACTTCAAGCGTGCTCGCGCTGACTCTGAGCCAGCCTCCTTCGCCGGTGCTTACTTGGCAAAGCTCTTGCGTCTCCTCCATCTCTAGCGGTGGGTTCGGGCGGGGGGGGCTCTCCCAGAGACAGCGACACATGCGCAGACACCCGGCCTCGAGCCGGGTGTCGTCGTCTTGCCGCACGGAACTGCGCCTACAGTCGACGTCCGCTCGCGAACACGGCCACCGGGCGGGCACCGCCGAGGTACTGCACGAGCACCGCCGGCGACGCCCTCTCACCGGCGGGGGGGCGCACAACGACGACATCCCCGGGACCGCCTGGCCGGATGCGACCGCGCTCGGGCAGTCCGAGTGCGTCTGCTGCCACGGCAGTGATGCCGAGGAGGGCCTCCTCCACCGTCAGCCGCATCGTCACGGCAGCCAGGGTGGCGCACGCCCACAGGTCGCCCACAGGGCTGCTGCCGGGGTTCAGGTCGGTCGCCACCGCCAACGGCACGCCCGCCTCGCGCAGCGCGCCCACCGGCGGCGAGGCGTCCCGCAGGTAGAGCATCGCGCCGGGCAACATCACGGCGACGGAGCCACTGGCCGCCATCGCGTCGATCCCCACCGCATCGATCCGCTCCAGGTGGTCGCAGGACAGGGCACCGAGCCTCGCCGCCATGGCCGCCGCCCCCGTGTGCTCCACCTGCTCGGCGTGGATCCGCAGTCCCAGCCCGGCGGCCACTCCTGCTCGCAGGATGCGCTCGCCTTCGTCCACGGTGAACGCGCCGCGGTCGACGTACACATCCACGAAGTCCGCATGCGGTGCCGCGAGCGCGAGCTGCGCACCGACCACCTCGTCGACGTAGCCAGCGCGATCCGACCGCCACTCGGGGGGCAGGGCATGGGCCCCGAGGAAGGTCGTGCGCACCGTGATGCCGACCCGGGCGGCGGCTCGTCGGGCCACCTGGAGCATTTGCGCCTCGGCCTCGGGCGACAGCCCGTAGCCGCTCTTCACCTCGACGGTCGTGGTGCCTCGTGCCGCGAGCGCTCGCAGTCGTCCCTCGGCGAGGCGCTCCAACTCAACAACCCCAGCAGACCGGGTCGCGCGGACCGTGGACAGGATGCCGCCACCGGCCTCGAGGATGTCGGAGTAGTTCGCGCCCGCGAGCCGCCGTTCGAACTCGTCCGCTCGGCTCCCTGCCCACACAGCGTGGGTGTGGCAGTCCACGAGCCCTGGAACCACCGCGCACCCCGTCGCATCGATGACTTCCTCCGCGTCTGGTGCAGCAGCGTCTGAGCCGAGCCAGGCGATGCGGTCACCGTGGAGCAGCAGCGCCGCGTCGTGAACCAGGCCCAGAGGACCCTCACCGAGGGCAGGATCCATCGTGGCGAGGGTTTCGATGTGTCGGATGCAGACCGCCATGGGACCTCCAATTCGGAGCGAACGCTATCCTGCACACAATGCACGCGGGCCGGATCGTCCGGGCCGCCATCCCGAGGAGCCTCGGTGTTCACCCTCACGCTCGCACTCCTGGCCGCAGCGACGCCCCCTCCCCTCCAGCCCGTGGCGACGCCCGCTCCCCGGGCGTCCGGGTTCGACCGGCTCTACGTCGACCCCGCGGCGTTCGGCGCCAGCGTCCGTCCCACAGACAGTCCGCCCCCACCGCCTCCACGCCCACTGACCACGCTCACGCTGAAGCTCGACACCGCGGCCATCGACGCCGCCGATCTGGACGTCGAGGCCATTCAGACCGCGATCGCCGAGTGGGAGGGCGTGACCGGGGTCCGGCTCGACACCGATGGCACGGCCCTGGTGTGGCACGCGCCATCACCCCGCATTCCACAACAGGACTTGCACGGACACCCGCTGGACGACCTCGGTGAGATACGTGCATTCCCGCCCTCGTGGACGCCGCGACCGCCGCCTCCTCCGCCACGTCTCGCCGACCTGGTGATCGACAACGACACGCTCGTGCGCGTCGAGGTCGAGGTCCAGGCCACACGCATCGGCGCGCTGCTCCCGCAGACCACCGGCACGCTGCACAGCGTGCGCGCCGGCACCTATGCGGTGGTGCTCGTGACCCCGGATGGGTTCTCCCACCCGAGGGATCAGCGGACGATCACGCCCGCTCGCGCTCCCGCTCCCGCTCCCGCAGCTCCTCGGCGTCCGTGACCGAGTTCCCGAGCTGCGGCGGATCGGCATCGAGCGCATCGGCGCCGTCGCGCTGGGCGTCGCGGAAGTTCTTCATCGCCTTGCCGAGCTGGGAGAACACCTGCGGCAGCCGCCCGGCCCCGAACAGGATCAGCACCAGCGCGAGGATGAGCAGCAGCTCCGGTGCGCCGAGGCCACCGATGAAGGCGGGGATCATGGTTGCTCCATTGCGGCAGGAAGTCGCTACGTCGCTCGTAACCGGCCGCTCAGGTCCGCGCCCGACCGAGCCACTCGCTCAGATCACGGTGCCCGGCGGGATCACCGCGTTCTTCCTCACGATGACGATGCCGTCACGCACGAGCCACCCCGGCCCCTCGGCGTCGGGTCGATCGACCGAGCCATGAATCACTGCGCCCGCCCCCACGCGCGCGTTCTTATCGATGATGGCGCGTCGAATGGACGCCCCGGTACCGATTCCGATGGGTAGATCGCCGCGATCGATGACGGCCTGACGGCGATGGTCCACTTCGTAGTAGTCGCCGCCCATCAGGATGGAGTGTTCGATCCGGGCGCCCGGGTCGACGCGCGACCGCAGCCCGACCACGGAATCGGAGATCTCGGCGCCGAACAACAGACAACCATCCGCGATGATCGACCGGCTGATCCGCGCGTCGCGAAACACGGACGGCGGGAGGTACCGGGCTCGGGTGTAGATCGGAGCTTCCGGTACGTAGAATCGGAACTTGGGGGCGTCTGAAGTGAGCGCGATGTTGGACTCGTAGAACGAGCGGATCGTGCCGATGTCTTCCCAGTAGTCGTCGAACACGAAGGCGCCGACCGGGCGCTCGTGGATCGCGCGAGGGAGGATGTTGCTGCCGAAGTCCATGTTCGTAGGGTCGCTGAGCAGCTCGACCAGGACCTCGGTCTTGAACACGTACACGCCCATGGACACCAGGAAGTCGCGGTCCCCCAGCCCGAGATCCTGCCGCCGTGAGTCGGGAACCCGCATCATCGACAGATCTTCATCCTCTGCTGGCTTCTCGCGGAACGCGAAGATGCGATCTTGCGCATCCGCCGCGAGCACGCCGAACCCGGAGCACTCGGATCGCGTGACCCCGATGGTGCTCACCGTGATGTGGGCGCCGCTGGCCTCGTGCTGGGCGAGCAGCTTGGAGTAGTCCATCCTGTACAGGTGGTCGCCCGACAAGATGAGCACGTTGTCGGACCGACGAAGCCGACCGATGTGCTGCCGAACCGCATCCGCGGTGCCCTGGTACCAGTCGCCGGACTGGTCGGTCTGCTCCGCCGCGAGCACTTCGACGTAGCCGTTCGAGAACATGTCGAACCGGTACGTGCGTGCCACGTGCGCGTTCAACGACGCGCTGTTGAACTGGGTGAGCACGAACACCTCGCGCAGACCCGAGTTGATCGCATTGCTCAGCGGAACATCGACCAGGCGATACTTGCCCCCCAGAGGGACCGCGGGCTTCGCTCGAAGCTCCGTGAGCGGGTACAGCCGCGATCCTCGTCCACCGCCGAGAACAACCGTGATCGTTCGACCCATCGCACGCACTCCCGTGGCGCAGCAACCGGGCCCCGCCTGGTCGCCAGCCTATACCCGGTTGGGCTGCCTGTTGGTGCTGGTGTCGGCGACCACCCTTCCGGGCGGCTGCGGCGCTGTGTGTCGCGGACCCGGCTGCGAGGCGCAGTGGCCCAACACGCGGGTGTCAGTGCTGCGCGGCGACGACCTGCGCCGGTCCACCGACGTGTGGAGCGACGCGGTGGCGCGGTTCGACGGGAACGACACCCACGGCGCCCCATGGGCCGTCGGAATGCTGGGGCGCACACTGTTGTTCGGGCAGCCGGACGCCAGGCAGGTGCTGCGCACGCCATATCGGGAGGGCAGAGGCTCGTGGGAACGCCTGGACCGGTGGACCGGGCCCGAGGGTTTTGGCGCGGCGCTCGGTACCGCCGACTTCAACGGCGACGGTGAGCTCGACCTGCTGGTAGGCGCACCCGACACCGACTTCGACCGCGGCGCAGCCTACCTGTTCCGCTCCGCGATCCAGGGCACGGCCGATGCAGAGGCCGCAGCGCTGGAGATCCGCGGCGGCGCAGCCGGTGACCGCCTCGGCGAGCAGATCGCCATCTGCGGCGATGTCACGGGGGATGGCCTGCCCGACGCGCTGGTGTCCATGACGTGGCTCGCAACGCCCGACCATCCGTCCTTCGACGGGCGCCAGGTGCCAGACCTCGGCGGAGGTGTGGTGCTCCTCCGCTCCGAAGCCCTCGGAGGCATGGAGGGCGTGACGGAGCCGTGGTCGCTCGGGCCGACGTGGTGGGGCGAGCAAGTGGGCGCTGGCGCGGGCCGGGCGCTCGTATGCGACCGGGACCTCACCGGCGACGGCGTGGTGGACCTCGTGATCGGAGCCCCCTTCCACGACGGAGAAGCGGGGGCGGACTCAGGGCGGACGTACATCCTGGACGGCGCCGTGCTCCCCGCCACCAGCCCCCTCGGCGAGGCCGCGATCGCCGTGCTCGAGGGAACGGCCGGGGCATGGCTCGGGATGTCGCTGACCACGCTCGACCTCGACGGCGTGGCGCCAGCCGAGTTGGCGGTGGGCGCACCGGGCTTCGCCGAAGGCATTGGCCGGGTCGTAGTGTACGCCGCCCGACCCCTCACTCGAAGGTACACGCCGGAACCCGTCTTCTCGTTCGCCCGAGACGGCGTTGCTCCAGACCACTTCGGCCGGTGGATCGCCGAGGGAGACCTCGACGGCGATGGGATCTCCGACCTGGTCGTTGGCGCGCCCGACCTGCAAGACGGCGGCAATGGCTACGACACGGGCCGGGCGTGGGTGTTCCGGGGCGGCAACCGGGATCTCTGGTTGCCCGAAGACACGGACCTGATCGCAGACGAGAGGGTGCTCGGCTCCGAGCCGTTCTCCCGGGTTGGACGGGCCCCCCTGCTGGTGGACCTCGACGACGACGGCCTCGATGAGCTCGTGCTCGCCACACGCCGCGCAAGCAAGAGCCAGTGACGCCTCAGTCGGCGAGCACCGGCAGCGGTCGCATCATCTCGCTGATGAACGGCATATGCGGCGCCATGTCCTCTCGGCCCCACCGGATGGCGGTCAGGGCGTCGCGGATCGGTGGCACCAGGTTCATTGGCGACAGCGTGCGCCCGAGCGGGACGTAGAGGTCGGCATAGACCCGATCGGCGTCTACGTTCGCCACCTGCACGGCCTGCTGGAACGGGTACCACGCCAGTCGGCGCCGGTCGGGAGCGAAACAATCGAGCGCCAGCACGAACGCGTTCCGGCGGCCAAGGCGGCCATCGATGATCGTCTCCCAACAGATGCGAGCAGGGACGTTGCTGACCATGCCCCCCTCGCCGAGCCGCGTGATGCCGTGCTCGGCGTAGATGCGGTCGAGCAGCGCCTTCATGTCCGGATCGTCGCGCAGCACGTCGTAGTGGATCACCGCAGGGATCGCCGCGGAGAAACCGGCGGCGTCCAGCACATTGAACGCGTCGGTGCCAGGATCCCGCCCGAGCACGAGCTCGACCAGCGCGTCCCGCCTGGACAGGAACTCACGCAGCATTCCGATGGCCTTGAGCCCGGCTCGGAGACCGCCCCGCACGCCCCGTCGGCGGACGTCGTTGTCGAGCAGGTGCTCGTAGTACCCGAGGTCGTGCTTCAGGGCGTCCATCGTGATGCCGGTGGCCACGATGTACAACGGGATCTCGAGATCGCCGAGGAGCAGCGCCCGATCGTCCTCGTTGCGAAACAGGCCGCCGAGCGCCCCTTGGAGGTGCAACCGCAGGGTCGCGGGCAGCCCGTAGCGGTTCTCGGTCTGGAGGACCTTGAAGATGCCGGTCCACGACAGCTGACGGGCCGCGGCAACGAGCGGCGCCATGTCCCACCGGCGGCGACGACAGCGGAACATCGCCATCAATGAGCCGATGCTGGTGCCCGCCATGAGGTCCGGCGTGAGGCTCGCGCGCTCGAGGACTTCGTAACATCCCGGGTAGTTGTAGCCAGCGCCGCCGCCGCCGCCGCTCGCCACTGCGAGCACCCGCGTCGTGACCTCCGCCTCGAGGCTGGCACGGTCTATGCGCTCGAGCGCGAGGGCCCGCACGGCCCGTACCCGACGAAGGAGCTCGGGCAGCTCACGGGTGGCGACCCACAGCGTCTCGGCACCCTTCAGCGGCTCCGACAGCACCCGCACCACGTGTGTCGCGAGCGGCGCGACCAGATCGTCCAGATAGACATCGGCACCGTCAGCCGCCCGGACCTGTGTGAGGCGGCAGAACGACAGCAGGTACCGAACACTGTCGACCACGGGCTGCGCGTCCGGGTCGGGGTGCGTCTGGTGGATGCGCACCACAGCGGCCTCGAGCGCCTGCAGCGGACCTCTACGGGCGAACCGTTCCGGCGTCTCGGCGAACGCGGTCACGGGGCATCATCAGCGAAGAATGCGGCAACATCCACTGCAGGATCCTGCACCACCACAGGCGCCCACCACTCAGGCAGCAACGCCGCGGTATCGCGCCACCGAAAGCGCCGGCCAACCAACACAACCACTCCGCGGTCCTCAGGCCGACGGATCAAGCGACCCGCGGCCTGCACGACCCGCGTGATGCCAGGGACGAGGGAGGCATACAGGAAGCCCTCGCCATAGCGCTCGTCGTAGTGCTGCGTGAGCAGTGTGCGCTCCAGGCCGATTGGGGGCAGCGCCGGACCCGCCACCAGCACGGCCCGAAGCGCGCCGGACGGCAGATCGATACCCTCGGCGAAGATACCCCCGAGCACCGCGGCGAGCACGACAGGGTCCCCCCCGGCAGCGAGCCTGGAGAGCCAGCTCGCGCGGGTCGACGCGTCCATGCCAGGCCTCTGACGCAGCACCTCACGGTCGAGGGACCACCGACCGGTGAGATCCTCCAGCATCTCGAATGACGGGAAGTACACGGCGGTGTTTCCGGGCACGGCCTCGATACACGCCGCGAGCAAGCGCGCGGTGGCTGGAGCGTGAGCCGGCCGGTCCCGCCAGGTGGTGCTGACGCGTGGTGCGATCAACACCTGGCAGTTCTCCGGCGGGAACGGGGGCGGCGCCGTGACCCGGTCGAAACGCTCGGGATCGAGGCCGAGGAGATCCCGGTAGAACGCAGCAGGTGAGAGGGTGGCCGAGCACGCCACGAACCCGCCGAGCCGCGCGAGCTGAGGACCCAGCCAGCCGGAGGGGTCGAGGCAGAGCAGACCGACGCGCTCCACGCCGGAACGGCCCTTGGCGATCGCAACCGTGTGGGCGTCGACGCCATCGCCGACCACTGCGCGGAACCGGAGCACCTGGCGCGCACACTCGTGCCACGGGTCGGTCTCGCCGACCGGCACCACGGGCCGATCCAGGGTGAGCAGCGCGTAGTCGAGGGCGACTTCGTCCACCCGGCTTGCGAGGTCGGCGAGCCAGTCCTCGGGCAGCTCGACCACCCGCTCCAGGGCATCACCCGCCGTCACCCGGAGCACAGCGCTGGCGATGTCGTTGGCGAGATCGGCGACACCGTCGAACGCTGGCCCGGCATCCCGGAGCAGCTGTGCCGCACGCAGGGCGACCTGCACCTCGATGGCCGGGGACCTCCAGCGCCGCGCCCGATCGACAAGCTGGTGGGCTTCATCCACAACGATCACCCAGGACCCGGCTGTGTCGCCGAAGTGACGCCGCAGCTGCACCGCCGGATCCAGCGCGTAATTGTAGTCGCCGACCACCACGTCGACCTGCTCCGACAGGTCCAGCGCGAGTTCGTAGGGACACACCTCGGCGTCACGCGCAGCGGCCATGATCGACGCCGTGTCGCGAGGCCCGTCGAGCCGCTGGAGCAGGTCGTGCTCTCGGAGCTTGTCGTAGTACGACACCGCGAACCGGCAGCGCTCGGGAGTGCACACCACCACATCGTTCAGGCAGACCCGCTCCTTGGCCCCTATCTGCACGGCGCTCAGCTCCAGCCCTTCCTCCACGAACCGGCGCAGCGCCGCCAGCACGCCGGGCTGTTGGGTGGTGCGTGAGGTGGCGAAGAACAGCTGCTTGTCGTGCGCGAGGCAGTGGCGCAGCGCTCCATACAGCACCGCGGCGGTCTTCCCGAGCCCGGTGGGCGCTTCGACGAGCACCTGATTGCCGGCGTCGAGCCCCCACTCCACGACCTCAGCGATCTCGCGCTGGCCGCCGCGCCACGACGAGTGCGGCGCTGGCACCGTGGCGCCTCGCCGGGCCTCGAGCCACGCCACCCGGCGCTCCCGGGCACGCACGATCTCCGTGAGCCGGGCCACGATCGGGGCGCCCACAGCGGCTGCGTCTTCGTCCACCCCGATCACGTGCTGGCTGCCGTCGAGCAGCGAGACCAGCACCAGCCGACCCGCCGGCCGCTCGTGCCCCTCCCCCACCAACATCCACAGGTATACGCGCAGCTGCTCCACCCAGGATGGCCAGTCCGCGGCCACTGTCGAGTACAGCCTGGACGCATCGAGCACGGTGGTCTTCACCTCCTCGACGACGGTCCGTCCGCCCTCCTCCGACAGCCCGTCCACCCGGCCATGCACTGTGCACGTCCAGCCGTCGATCACCATGCGCCGCTGGAGTCGGACCTCGGCCCGGAAACCCTCGTCCTCGGCACCACGCTCGCCCTGCCATGCCACGTGCGCGCGCCGCCCGAGCTCGAGCCGCGCCGCTCGGCTCTGCGCCACAGACATCCGCAGGTCGCCCCTGGCTGCGCCGCCCTCGACAAGGTCACGCGCCGAGCAGGCGAGGCTGCGGGCCTCGTCGTCGTACCGAACCGCCATGGCCCCGGGTAGCCGCTTGCCGCCGCCTGGGCTCGACTGACCCCCCATCGGTGCGTACCTTCGTGCTCACAGCGGGAGGACGTGTGCCACAGCGCGTGGTCATCATCGGTGGCGGATTCGGCGGACTCGCGACGGCCAAGGCATTGCGCGGAACCGACACGCTGGTGACGGTCGTCGATCGCAGCAACCACCACCTGTTCCAGCCGCTGTTGTACCAGGTTGCCACCGCTGGTCTCGCCCCGTCCGACATCGCCGAGCCGATCCGATCCGTGCTCGCCCGGCAGCGGAATGCGTCGGTGCGGCTGGGCGAGGTCACGTCCATCGACAAGGCGGCCAAGCGGGTCACGGTGCGCCCCGATGGCGGTCCGGAGACCTGGCTGGAGTACGACTACCTGGTGGTCGCGGCCGGCGTGAAGCATGCCTACTTCGGCAATGATGGGTGGGCGGAGCATGCGCCTGGCCTGAAGACCATCGGCGACGCGCTGGAGATCCGGCGGCGTCTGCTCACGGCCTTCGAGCGCGCGGAGTGGGCCGAGGATGAAGCCAGCCGACGGGCGCTGCTCACCTTCGTCATCGTGGGCGCGGGACCCACGGGTGTCGAGCTCGCAGGCACTGTCGCCGAGATCGCGTTCTCGACGCTCCGGCGAGATTTTCGCCATGTGGACACCCGTGAGGCCCGGGTGGTCCTGGTCGAGGCCAGCGCCGGTGTGCTCGGCGCATACCCCGAGGGACTGCAGGCCAGCGCCCGGCGACAGCTGGAGGGGCTGGGCGTCGAGGTGCGCACCGGCACCCGGGTGTCGAGCGTAGACGCGACGGGCGTGACCCTGGATGGCGAGCCACTCGCGGCCGCGACCGTGCTCTGGGCCGCCGGCGTGCAAGCATCCCCACTGGCCGCACAACTCGGCGTCGACTTGGACCGGGCCGGGCGGGTGCCGGTGTCCTCGGACTGCACGATCCAGGGACACTCCGAGGTGTTCGTGGTGGGCGACATGGCGCTGTTTACCGGCGAAGACGGCTCCCCATTGCCGGGGGTCGCTCCGGTAGCGCAGAGTCAGGGCCGCCACGTGGCCAAGTGCATCGCGGCGGACCTCGCCGGCTCCCCTCGACGTCCCTATCGCTACCTGGACAAGGGAAACATGGCGACCATCGGGCGGTCTCGGGCCGTCCTGTGGTCGGGCAGAATCCAGTTCGGCGGCATCTTCGCCTGGCTCGCCTGGGTGTTCGTGCACCTGCTGTTCCTGGTCACGTTCCGCAACCGGCTCCTCGTGTTCCTCAAGTGGGCATGGGCCTGGGCCACGTTCGAGCGCGCAAGCCGCCTGATCTGGCAACAGAGCGCCTCCGCACAGGGGCGCGCATCCCATGAGGAGGCGGCATGATCCGCACCGCCGTGATCACCGCCGGCGGTACGTCGGAGCCCATCGACGATGTGCGGGTCGTGACAAACCTGTCCACCGGCCGGTTCGGCGCGCAGCTCGCCAACGCACTGGCCGAGGCGGGCGTGCGGGTGACCTTGCTCGCCAGCCACGCGCTCGCGTCGCACCCCGAGTGGGTGCACCCCGAGGTCGACCTGGTGCCGTTCGGCGCGTTCACCGACCTGCGCCGAGCGCTGCACGCGGCATGCGATGACCGGCCAGATCTGGTGCTGATGGCGGCCGCCGTCTCCGACTACGCGCCGGTGC
>JBLFXJ010000107.1:0-21780 GCA_047609825.1 Myxococcota bacterium | reverse complement strand
CGGTGGACGGCTTGCAGGCGAGGAGGAGGAGCAGGAGCGGCATGGCAGACCTGGTTCGGGTGGCGCCTGCCCTCTTATCGCGCCGCCTCTACCGGTTGCGGATCGGGACGGCCGCTGGTGCCTCACCATCGTGCGCCGGAGCCGCGGCGAGCTCCGACCGGCACCACGCCACCGTGCGGCGCAGCCCCTCGTCCAGCCCAACCCCGGGGCTCCACGCCAGCCACTCACGCGCCCGGGCGATGTCGGGTTGCCGGCGGGCCGGGTCGTCTTCCGGCAGCGGGCCATGGGTGAGCGGCGAGCGCGAGCCGGTCTGCTCGATCACCGCTTCGGCGAGCCGGCGCACGGTGATCTCGTGCGGGTTGCCGAGGTTCACCGGCCCGAGATGCTCGCTCTCCATCAGCCGCACCAGCCCCTCCACCAGGTCGTCTACGTAGCAGAAGGACCGGGTCTGCTCGCCGTCGCCGAACAGCACCAGGGGCTCACCGCGCAGGGCCGCCGCGGCGAAGCTGCACACCACGCGCCCGTCATCGAGCGCCATGCGCGGCCCATAGGTGTTGAAGATGCGGGCCACCCGGATGGCTACGCCGCGGGTGCGGTGCATGTCGAAGAACAGCGTCTCCGCCACCCGCTTGCCTTCGTCGTAGCAGGCCCGGGGCCCGATGGGGTTCACCCGTCCCGCGTACCCCTCCGGCTGCGGGTGCACCTCGGGGTCGCCATACACCTCGCTGGTGGACGCGAGCAGCACCCGCGCGCCGGTGCGCTCGGCGAGGCGCAGCACGGTGAGCGCGCCGAGCACATTGGTCTCCACGGTTCGCACCGGATCGCGCTGGTAATGCACGGGCGATGCCGGACAGGCCAGGTGGTAGATCCGGTCGACCTCGCAGTCGAGCGGGTGCACCACGTCGTGCGCCTCAGCGGTGAACCGCGGGTGCCCGTCGAGGTGGGCCAGGTTCGCCGCCCGGCCGGTGTGGTAGTTGTCCACCGACCTGACGATGTGGCCATCCTCGACCAGCCGGGTGCACAGGTGCGAGCCGACGAATCCGGCGCCGCCGGTGACCAGTACCCGCGCCACATCGTCCTCCTGGGTGCCGGCGATGGGGGCGGGTATCCGCGCCGCGTCTCCCCCGCGACCGACCGACGCCTTACCGGCTCCAACTACGCCGCCCCTGCGGGCCACAGTTGCACTACTCTGCGGCGTCACCGCGAGGGAAGGCATGTCGAACAAGCTGAAGATCGCCGCTGGTGTGGGTACAACCGGCCTCATCGGCTGCGGCGGAATCGCAGCCCTGGGCGTGGTCGGGCTCATCGCCGCGGTGATCGCCGCGCCGTTCCTGCTCGCGGGGCCGATCACCGACCGCCTGCAGCAGGAGCTGGACGCCCGCCTCGAGGCGAAGGTCAGCTTCGACGACGCGAGCCTCGATCTGTTCGGGCAGTTCCCAGCACTCGGCGTTCACGTCACCGGCCTCACCGTCACCAACTCCGCCGCCCCGTTCGAAGGCGTGGTGCTGGCCGAGGTGGGAGAGCTCGACGTTGGCGTGGGCTGGCTCGGCGCGCTCACCGGCTCCACCCTCACGATCAGCAGGCTGCACCTGGTGGAGCCCGCATTCCACGTGGTGGTGACCGAAGAAGGGCTCGCGAACTACAACCTCGCGCCGGCTGGCAGCGCGGGTGAGGCCGTCGATGCCGCCGAGACGGCCGACGCCGCCGAGTTCGGCGTGAACCTGAACGACGTGACCATCACCGGCCTCGATCTGGTGTACGACGACCGCGCGGGCGGCACCTTCGTAGAGGTCTCGGGCCTCGACCACACGCTGTTCGGTGCGGTCGGCTCCTCCGCCATCGACCTGTCCACCGCCACCACCATCCAGGGCCTCACCGTGCGCAGCGGCGGCGCCACCCTCCTCCGCGACACGGTGTGGGATGCCACGGTGGACGTGTCGATGGATATGGCTGACGGCACCCTCACGTTCGGCGAGAACACGGTGGCCGTGAACGCCCTCGCCCTGGCCTTCGCCGGCACCGTGCGCCCGGTGGGCGATGATGTGGAGCTGGACGTGACCTTCTCGGCCCCGGCCACCGAGTTCGCCAGCGTGCTGTCGCTGATCCCCGCGATGTACTCCGACAGCTTCGCCGACATCGACACCGCCGGCACCTTCACCCTGTCGGGCAGCTCGAAGGGCACCTACAAGGCCGTGGGCGACCACCTGCCAGCGTTCGACCTCGCCCTCACCGTGGCGAACGGCCGGTTCCAGATGCCCGACCTGCCCGGCAAGATCCAGGACATCGGGCTCGACCTGAAGGTGCGCCACCCCGAGGGCGCCACCGATCTCGTGGCCATCGACATGCCCCGGTTCCACATGGCGGTGGTGAACAGCCCGGCCAGCCCGTTCGATGCCACCCTGAGCCTGCGCAACCCGATGACCGACCCGTTCATCGACACCACGATGAAGGGCGAGCTGAACCTCACCGGATTGAAGAAGGCCATGCCGCTGGACGGGATGGACATCGACGGCCTGCTCGACCTCGACTTCGCCATCAAGGGCCGGATGTCGGACTTCGAGACCCAGAACACCAAGGCGATCAGCGCGAAGGGCTTCGTGCGGGCGAAGAACGTGGTGTACAAGTCTGACGACCTGCCGGTGGACATGTTCATTGACGCTGGCGAGCTGTCGCTGGCGGTGGACCGGCAGGCCGTGAGCGGCCTGAAGCTGCGGTTCGGCACCTCCGACCTCGCGGTGGATGGCGAGCTGATCGACCTGCTGCCGTGGTCGGTGGGCGACGGGGTGCTCAAGGGCAACGTGAAGCTGGCCTCGAGCCGCCTCGACCTGCGCCCGTTCCAGGTGGAGGAGGGCGAGGAGGCCGCCACCGGCGAGGGCGACCCGGCCGAGGAGGAGATGTCCGTGGTGGTGGTGCCGCCGAACCTGGATCTGGCCTTCGCGGCCGATCTCGGGCGGGTGCGCATGGACGGCATGGACCTGCAGAGCGTGAAGGGGCGCATGGCCGTGAAGGACCAGACCGTCACCCTCGACAAGGTCACCATGGGCATGATCGGCGGCAAGACCACGATGTCAGGCACCTACGCGGCGCGCACGCGGAAGGAGGCCGACGTGGACATGAACATCGACATGGTGTCGTTCGGTGTCGGGAAGACGATGGCGTACTTCAAGACGCTGAAGAAGGCGGTGCCGATCCTGGACGAGGCGCCGGGGCGGTTCAACTCGGCGTTCCAGATGGCCACGAAGCTGTCGAGCGACATGACGCCGCTGTACGATTCGCTCCGGTCGGATGGGGACTTCAAGGCGTTCGACCTGCGCCTCGCCCCCGCCGTGCTCGGCGAGCTGGCGAAGTCGCTGAAGTCCGGCGACTTCAGCACCCTCGACCTGGACGGCACCACGGCCAACTACAGCCTGGTGGGGTCGAAGCTCACCCTGTCGCGCACGCCCGTGAAGATGGGCAAGAACAAGGGCGTGCTGCACGGCACCGCCGACGTGGACAAGGGCACCATGGACATGGCGCTGGACCTCACGGTGCCCACCGGCGCGCTGGCGGGCGACCTGCTCAAGTCGGCGGGCCTGTCGAGCACGCTGAAGACGGTGGACGTGGTGGTGAAGCTCACCGGGCCGTACAACAAGCCGAAGCTGAAGATCCTGGTCGGCGACGCCACGCAGGAGGCGGTGGAGGCGCTGGTCGAGGAGGTGCGCGACGAGGTGGTCGGGCGAGCGAACGACGCGCTCGGTCAGCTGGTGGACGAGGCCCGCAAGCAGGGCGACCGGCTGGTGGCGGAGGCCGAGAAGGCCGCCGGGCTGGTGCGGTCCAACGCGACCCAGGCCGCCGATGCCATCCGCAAGGAAGGCGACAAGTCGGGGGACAAGATCGAGAAGGGCGCGAAGAACCCCATCGCGAAGGCGGCCGCGAAGAAGGCGGCGGATGCGGTGCGGAGCGAGGCGAAGAAGAAGGCGAAGGACGTGGAGAAGGAGGGCGACAAGCAGGCCGACAAGCTGGTGTCGTCGGCGAAGAAGCAGCGCGACACGCTGATCGCCGAGGCCGAGGCCGAGGCGACCATCCGCTGACCCCGGTGGGGTGCAGGACGACGGGCCGCGAGCGCGGCCCGGGCGCGCCTGGCTACCAGTCCGCCGTGAGGGGAGACCCGCTGGTGGGCGCGCCGGGCATCGTCTCAGGCGCGTTCACCACCAGGGTGCCCCAGAGCGAATCCCGCCCGGGCTCGGACCACGCGAACGGCATGCGCTGCAGGGTGGTGGGCGGCAGCTCGCTGCTCGGCACCCACTCCCGGCTCTCGCCCACATCGGGCTGCTCGTCGGGCCCGAGGAGCCGGAGGGAACCGCGCTGGGCGTAGGGGATGCCCGCCCAGCCCTGGGCCAGCGGGGAGGACGGCGTGGGCATCACGGCCATGTTCCAGTTGCGCTCCACCAGCATGCCGCGCTCGGTGTCGAACACGGCGTGGGCCTGCACCTCGCCCATGAAGATGTTCTCCATGATCGAGGACGGGCCTGGAATCATGGTGCCTCGGCCGCCGGTGGTGATCAGCACTGCGCCGCCGCCCGCTGCCTGGGCGCGGTGCAGCACGTCGACCGAGCCGCGGGTGCCCGACAGGCTGGGCGCGCCGAAGATCAGGTCGGTGTGCTGGCCCCAGGTGTCGCCCGAGGCGTTGCCCTCATGGGGCATGACGAGATCGAACCCGGCCACGGCCCGTGCGGCTACGAGGCGGAGCACCTCGTTCATCTCGTTGATCCGACGGTTGCGCTGGGTGTGCACCCAGGCATCCTTCAGCCGGACCTGCCGCACGCGGCCCTTGTCGGTGATCACGATCTGCAAGCGGGCGTCGGTGAGCTTCTCGTCGAGCTCGTCGAGGATGGGCTGGAGCAGGCCGCGCTCGCGCTTGAAGGTGACCCCGCCGAGGGAGGCATCGGTGATGGTGCAGTCGATGCGGGTGGCGCTGGACCGCTCCACCACGTCGGGGCAGTCGAGCACCATGCGCACCTGGAATGTGCGCACCCGGGCCTGCTTGTTGAAGTCGCTGGTGAACAGCAGGTGCTGGGGGAGCACCACGTCCGCCTCGACATACCACCGGGGGTGGTCGTCGGCGCCGAGGTGCCAGCCGAGGGTGTCGGCGACATCGACCGCCGGGGCAGCCGCGGCGAGCAACAGGGGCAGCAACACGGTCATCGGTCCTCCTCGTACGTGGGGGTACCTGTGAGACGTGTGTCCGTTAACGTCCGTCCCCTCGCGGCGGCGCACGAGGGTTCGGCTCGGTAATCCAGACCCCGCTCCGGACCGCTGACCGCCGGGCGGGAGTCAGGCGCAGGGGAACTGCCGCGCCCACTTGCGGAACCGGCCGATGCCCCGCTCGGGGCGCGTGAGGCAGGGTCGACCGAGGTATTGCTTGCGCGACCACACCTCGCGCTCCACCTCGGTGAGCCACCACACGGTGCCGGCGGTCACGGCGTGGGCGAGCCGGGCGCCGCGGGGGAGCCAGCCGCGCGGCTCGGAGATGAAGATCAGGGTGTACTCGGTGGTGCCGTCATCCACCGGGGTGTTGCAGCCCATCATCCAGGTCTGCGCGAACACCTGGGGGTGGATGTGGGTCTCGGTGAGGCCGAGCCCGAAGCTCTCCACGTGGGTGCTCACGTGGATCTGCCGCCCCACGGCGGCGAGCGGCCCGGGCAGTGCCACGGTGGCGTCGAACCGCAGGTGGAGCGAGTGCCCATCCGACTCGACCCGCGCCTCTCCGTCGATGTCCAGGTGGTGGACGGTGCGCAGGTGAGCCACGTCGAACGGGTTCTCGGCCACATCCCACAGCGAGGTGGAGACCACCTCCTCATACAGCCGCCAGGAGCGCCGCGGATCTGCGTAGGCGCTGAAGTCGGGCGCCGCATAGAGCGGCTCTCCCCCGCCGTACCACACCAGCACCAGGCCGCCGGTCTCCACGCTGGGCAGCGGCCCATGCCCCTCCGCGAACTGCGCCAGCACCCCGTCGGGCCCGCGGGTGAGCCGGAGGGTGCGTCCGAAGTACCGGGCCTCGGTGACGGCGCCCTGTGGGATTCGCGACGACACGCCCACCTTGTACCAGCCGGCGGGGAACTGCCCGGGTGCGCTGGGCACCTGACCCAGACCCCTCTTCGGAAGCGCCTCTTCGGCGGGCTGCCTCACCTGTACCTGGCCGTTGGACTCCCGGGACTCCCACGCCTGGGCCCGGCCGTTCGGGGGCACCGCCGGTGCGGGGTAGCCAAGCGCCGTGCACCCGCCCTGGGGCTCGAACCGCCACTGGTGGAATGGGCACACGAGCTCGTCGTCATCCACCGTGCCGCCCTTGCCGAGGTGCGCGCCGAGATGCGGACACCACGCCTCCACCGCCCCCAACACGCCGCTGGCGCCCCGCCACACCACGCCCTCGCGCTCGCCGGAGACCACGGTGCGCACGGCTCCGGGCGGCAGGTCGAGGCTCGCACACACGGGCAGCCACGGGCGGTCGACGGTGGGATTCGGATCGGTTCGGAGCATCGGGGCGGTCTCCAAGCAGGGCGAGCACGTACAGACTGATACGTGTTCTATCTACACGTGGCCAACCCGATCGGATCACACCGAATCGCGCGGCCCACTCCCCGCCTCCGATTGTCGGCCCGCTCACTCCGCCAGCGCGGGATTGCGCCGGGAGATGCGCCCACGGGCCGAGGCCGCGATCACGGTGAGGGCCCGATCTTGTACGCCGATCGCCTGTCCCTGGGGCACCACGAAGCCATCCACGAGCAGGGCGACGGCGAGCGTGCGGCCACCGGCGTCCTCCACCAGGCCCACGAGGTTGCGCACCCCGGTCATCGAGCCGGTCTTCGCCCGCACCCGGCCCTCGGCAAGGGTGCCCGCGAGCCGACGGGACAGCGTGCCGGTGCGACCCGCCACCGGCAGACACTGCACCAGCGTGTCGAACCAGGGCTGCCGGCTCGCATACAGGGTGACCGCCACCAGCGACCGGGCCGTCACCAGGTCGTACCGGGACAGGCCGGACCCGTCGCGCACCGCCGCCGCCCCCGCAGGCACGCCGGCCGACGTGAGCAGCCGGTCGAGGCTCGCCGAGGCCCCCTTCCAGGTGCGCACCTCCGCCGGGTCCAGCGCGCGCGCCACCGCCTCGGCGTACAGGTTCTGGCTGTCCTCGAGCATCACCCGGAGCAGGTCGAGCAGCGGGGCCGACCGGTGCACGGCGAGCACTCGGGCAGTCACCGGGGCCCGCCCCACCCTGGCCACACCGTCCACCTGCACGCCCTCCTCGGCGAGCACCGCCTTCCACATCCGGGCGAGGCAGGACGGCGGCCGCGGCACGGGGAGCCGGAGTCGCTGCCGCGCGCCAGGCATCAGGCCACCCACCAGTGCGGTCGGGCCGAACGGATCGGGCTGTACCCGCACCTTCGTGCCGTCTCCCGTTCGAGCCGCGATGGCCAGGTCGTCCGCACAGGGCTCCCACACCCCGGGCTCCACCGTGACCGGCTCGCCGGCGGTCGTGGCGCGCACCGAGATCTCCATCACGTTGTGCCCGAGGTTCAGCCCGGCCAGCGGCGCCGAGAAGCCGTACGGCGTGTCATCCCACGCCCAGCCCGCCCCGAGGGGTGGGTCGCCGAGCGCGGTCGGGTCGGCCACGAGATCGCCGCTCACCCGGGTGATGCCCGCGCCGGCCAACTCCTTCGCCCACGCTCGGAGCAGCCCCGCCGGGTCGTCGCCGCCGAGCGACGGGTCACCACTGCCCCGCACCACGAGATCGCCTGCCAGCACCCCGTCGGAGACCGCACCGGTGGCGAGGATCTGCGTCTCAAAGGTGTAGTCCAGGCCCAGCTGATCAGCGGCCGCCACCGCCGTGAGCCACTTGACCACGCTCGCCGGCAGCACCCGCCGGTCCGGGTCACGGGCATACACCACCTCGCCCGAGCCCAGGTCCACCACGAGGGCTGTGGCCGTGGCCCCGTCGTAGGCCGGAGCGGCGAGCACCTCGTCGAGCACCCGGTGCAGGGGGGCTGCGACCGCCAGGGATGTGAACAGCACGACCATCGGTGACTCCAGCGGCATGGGGTACCCCGGCGACCCACTTCCTCGTGGCAGGTGGTTACCCGACCGCAGCCGCGGAGTCGCCATGCTCGAGATCACCCGCCGACACCCCAAGGCCCTGGGCAGCACCCCGCCCACCGACGCCCCCGCGTGGGTACAGTCCATCGACAACCCATACTTGCATGGGCTGTTTGCGCCGGTGACCCAGGAGCGCACGGCGACCGACCTGGTGATCGAAGGCGAGCTTCCACGGGAGCTGAATGGCGCCTACCTGCGCAACGGCCCGAACAACCAGTTCGCCCCGATCAACCGGTACCATTGGTTCGACGGCGACGGCATGGTGCACGGCGTGTGGTTCGACGACGGCCGCGCCCACACCCGCAACCGGTGGGTGGACACGGTGGGCCACCGCATCGAGGTGGAGCGCGGCGCCGCCGTGTGGCCCGGCGTGCTCGGCCCGTTCGACTTCAGCCTCCCCCACGGCCCGCTGAAGGACACCGCGAACACCGATCTCGTGCACCTCGGCGACCGGGTGCTCGCCCTGTGGTACGAGTCCGGCGCCCTGCTCGAGCTCGACCCCGCCACCCTCGCCACCCGGGGGGTGTTCGACGCGGATGGCCAGCTGCCACCGCGCCTGTCGGCCCACTCCAAGGTGGACCCCGCCACCGGCGACCTGCTGTTCTTCGGCTACGGCGACCAGCCCCCGTACATGCACTACGGCGTGCTCCGGCCCGACGGCAGCGTGCACCGCACCGACATCAGCCTGCCCGGCCCCCGGCGCCCGCACGACCTGGGCATCACCCCGCGGTTCAGCATCCTGCACGACTTCCCCGTGTTCTTCGACCCCGAGTACTTCCGCCGGACCGGCAAGCGAGTGCCCCTGTTCCACCGCGAAGTGCCCACCCGGTTCGGCATCCTGCCGCGGTTCGGCACCGACGCCGACGTGCGCTGGTTCGAGTTCGAGCCCTGCTACATGCTGCACGTGGTGAACTGCTGGGAGGAGGGGGACGAGGTGGTGATGGTGGGCTGTCGCACCGCCGACCCCACGCTGAAGCCGGACCGGGCCGATGGGCGCATCGCCGCGATGCTCTCAGGCCTCAAGCTCCAGGCCACGCTGCACGAGTGGCGGATGGACCTGGCCACCGGCGCCACCCGAGAGCGCCCGCTGGACGACCGGTTTTCCGAGTTCCCGATGATCGCGCCGGGCGTGCTGGGCCGGAAGAACCGGTTCGCCTACCTGTCCGAGATCCCGGTGGAGATCCCGGCGACCTTCGACGCGCTGCTGAAGATCGACATCGCGACCGGCGCCGCCCAGCGGTTCGCCTACGGTCCGGGCGTGTTCGGGTCGGAGGCGCCGTTCGTGCCTCGCCCTGGGGGTACCGCCGAAGATGACGGGTGGCTGGTGACCTTCGTCACCGACACCTCGGACTGGTCGAGCGCCTGCCTCGTGTTCGATGCCCGCGACATCACGGTCGGCCCCGTGGCCAAGGTGCGCCTGCCGGCCCGGGTGCCGGCCGGGTTCCACACCACCTGGGTGCAGGGGGCCCAGTGGGGCTGATCGGCGCCTGGATCCTCGACGAGTTCCACATCCGCTACGCCGACGGCCGGCCCGACCGCCACCCGTTCGGCCCCGACGCCGCCGGCCTGCTCATCTACACCGAAAGCGGGCATGTGACGGCCGTGCTCAGCCGGGCGGACCGGCCTGCACTGGGCGCCTCCCGCCTCGAGACCGCGTCGCGAACCCCTGCCGCCGCCCGGGCCGACGCGTTCGACAGCTACCTCTCCTATGCGGGCCGCTGGCGCCTGGAGGGGGACGTGGTGGTGCATGTGGTGGACTGGGCGCTGGTGCCGGATCTCGTGGGCCAGGAGCAGCGGCGGACGGTGGCGCTGGACGGCGACGCGTTGGTGCTCTCGTACACGCTGGCAGCGCGCTCCGGCGTGGACCGGCACTACCGGCTCACCTGGAGGCGCGCATGAACCACCGCGACTGGCTCGACGGCGCCGTGACCGCCCTGCACACCCGCGAGGCGTGGTCACCGTTCATCGAATCGCCTGGCCGACGGCACCACCCCGACGGGGCACACGCCGCCGGAAAGGCCGCCTTCGAGGCCCGACTGAACACGGCATTCGAGCCGGGCTCCGGCCTGCGCGTGGGGGCCGAGGTGAGCCCGTTCACCGGCGAGCGCTTGGGCATCAGCTACCCCCGCCCTGCCGTGAAGCCGCTGTTCGACCGCATCGACGCGGCCTGGCCGAGCTGGCGGGCGGCGCCTCCCGAGGCGCGGGTGGAGGTGTGCCTCGGCATGCTCGCGCGGTGGCATGACGCCACGTTCTGCAACGCCTACGCCACCCAGCACACGGCTGGCCAGCCGTTCATGCTCGCGTTCGCCGGCAGCGGCGCCAGCGCCCTCGATCGGGGGCTCGAGGCCCTCGCCGCCGCGTGGACGGCGATGGATGGCATGCCCCGCGCGGCCACCTACAGCCGCGACTTCGGTGGTCGCACCGCCACCCTGCACAAGCGCTACCGACTGGTGCCCGTCGGGGTGGCGGTCGTGTTCGCCTGCGGCAGCTACCCCGCGTGGAATGCCTACCCGGCCATCCTCGCCAACCTCGCCACCGGCAACCCGGTGGTGCTCAAGCCCCACCCCGACACCATCCTGCCCATGGCCATCGCCGTCCAGCAGGCCCGCCAGGTGCTCGCCGACGCCGGGTTCGACCCCGACCTGCTCACCCTCGCCCCGGACGCGTGGGACGACCCCATCGGCGAGGCGCTGCTCGACCACCCCGCCACCCGCATCGTCGACTTCACCGGCGGCGCCCGGTTCGGGTCCCACCTGGAGCGGCGGTGGTCCCACCTGCAGGTGTACACCGAGACCGCGGGATGCAACGCCGTAGTGCTCGATTCAGCGCCGGATCTCGACGCCGCCCTCGACGCCATCGCCCACGGCCTGTGCCTGTTCTCCGCCCAGATGTGCACCGCCCCGCAGAACCTGTGGATCCCGCCCATGGTCGGTGATGGAGACCGCCAGGTGCCCCGCGCCGAGGTCGAGGCCCGCCTCGTCGCCGCCATCGACGCACACCTCGCCGACCCTGCGCGCGCCGCCGCCGTGTGCGGCGCCGTGCACACCCCCGCCACCCTGGAGGCACAGCACCGGCTCCGGGATGGCGAGCTGCTCCGCGCCGGGGGACCGTTTGCACACCCCGACTTCCCCCACGCCCGAACCGCCACGCCGTTGCTCCGCGCCCTCTCGGCCGACGACCGCGCCCTCGCCCAGGAGGAGCAGTTCGGCCCCATCGGGTTCGTGATCCGGGCCGAGAGCCGCGACGCCTGCCTCGCCGGCGCGGCCCACGACGCCCGCCAGTTCGGGGCCATCGCGTCCTACGCCTACACCGCCGACCCGGAGTGGCAGCCCGTGGTGGAGGCGGCGTTCTGGGACGCGGGCGCGTCGGTGGGCCTGAACCTGGTGCGCCAGCGCCCGATGAACTTCACGGCCGCGTTCAGCGACTACCACGTGACCGGGCTGAACCCGGCCGGCACCGCCTGCCTCACCGACCCCGCCTTCGTCGCCCGACGGTTCCGGGTGGTGCAGAGCAAGACCGAGGTCTGACGCCAGGACCGCAGCACTGGGCCAGAATGTGCTCCCCGGACAGTCCCGACCCGCACCGCTGCGATAGCGTGCGCGCGCCGGCGGTCAACCCACGCGCTGCCGCAGGGATCCTGCCCGACCATGCTGCCAGAAGAGCCCCCCGTACGGCCCCTGCTCCAAGCAGCGGCCTCCCACCTGGGTGACCTCGACCTCGACGCGGCGGCCGCGCTCTGCGCCGATCCGACGGCAAACCTGCACGAGCGCCTCGAGGCCTACGAGGATGTGTTCGAGTCGCAGGTCGGAGACTCGATCTTCACCCGCGCCCGCAACCTCGAGCGCCAGGTGGGGCTGCGCCAGATCTGGCTCAAGTTCGAGGGGGACAACCCCAGCGGCACCCAGAAGGACCGGATCGCGTTCGCCCAGGTGGCCGACGCGCTGCGGCGCGGGTTCGACACGGTCACCGTCGCCACCTGCGGCAACTACGGCGTGGCGATGGGGCTCGCGACCCGCATCGCGGGACTGCGCTGCGTGACGGTGATCCCCGAGACCTACCACACCCGTCGGGTCGGGGAGATCGAAGGCCTCGGTGCCGAGATCCTCCGCGCCGGCGCCACGTATGAGGACTCCGTCGCGCACAGCATGGCGCTCGCCACTGAGCACGGCTGGTACGACGCCAACCCGGGCGGCGACAACGAGATCGTGCAGCTCAGGGCGTACGGCGAGATGAGCTTCGAGATCTACGACGCGCTCCGTGATGCGCCGGCCATCGTTGCGGCGCCGATGTCGAACGGCACCACGCTCGCCGGCCTGCACCGCGGGTTCCGCAGCCTGTACCGGCGCGGGAAGACCAGCAAGGTGCCCCGGATGGTGGGCGGCTCCGCCTGGCGGAAGAACCCCATCGTCGTGGGCTTCGAGGCGGGCCTGGACCACTGCCCCGTGCTCGATCCCGCGAAGATCCGCGAGACGGTGATCAACGAGCCGCTGATCAACTGGCAGAGCATCGATGGCGACGCCGCGCTCACGGCGATTCGCTCCACGGGCGGCTTCGCGGCCGGCTCCAGCGACAAGCAGATGCGCGATGCCGCGCGGATGCTCCGAGACCAGCAGGCCCTGCACGTGCTGCCCGCGAGCACGGCCGGGCTCCTCGCTCTACTGCGACTTCACGCAGCGAGCCCACTTCCGCCGGACCGCTACGTGGTGGTCCTGACCGGGAGGTCCTCATGACGCCTGAAGTCCTCGACGGCCCCGCCATCGTCTGGTGTGAGGGCAAGTTCGCCACCCCCGAGGGCAAGACCGCCCACGGCCTCGTGCGGTTCACCCGCCGGTACCAGGTGCTGTGTGTCATCGACAGCACCCTCACCGGCGACGCCGCCGAGTTCCTCGACGGCACCGCCAAGGGCATCCCGCTCGTGCCGGATCTGGCCGCGGCACTGGCCCACGCCCAATCCGTCGGCGCGACCCCGACCCACTTCGTCGTGGGCATGGCGCCGGATGGCGGGCGCCTGCCGGATGAGGGGCGATCCTGCGCGAAAGCGGCCATGCAGGCTGGTCTTCATGTGGACTGTGGGCTGCACGACTTCCTGTCGGAGGATGCGGACCTGTCCAGCACCGCTGCGGCCCACGGCGTGCGCATCCGCGACGTGCGGATGCCGCCACATCGGTCTGAGCTGCACCACTTCTCGAGCCGCATCGAATCGGTCGGGTCGACCAAGGTCGCCATCCTCGGAACCGACTCGGCGGTGGGCAAGCGCACCACGGCGTGGATTCTCGTGCACGCGCTCGAGGCCGCCGGACGCTCCGTCGAGATGGTCGGCACCGGCCAGACCGGCTGGCTCCAGGGCGCCCGGTACAGCATGGTGCTCGACAGCCTGGTCAACGACTTCGTCGCCGGCGAGCTGGAGCATGCGGTGGTCTCCGCGTGGGACGAGCGCCGCCCCGACGCCATCGTGATCGAGGGCCAGGGCGCGCTGATGAACCCGGCCTACCCCGGCGGACTCGAGATCCTCGCCGCCTGTCGTCCCGAGGTGGTGGTGCTCCAGCACGCCCCCACCCGCCACGACTATGACGGCTTCCCCGGCTACCCGATCCAGCCCATCGAGCAGCAGATCTCCGCTCTCGAGGCGGTGAGCGGGCGCAAGGTCGCCGCGATCACGCTGAACCACGAGGGCCTGTCCACACCTGCGGCCATCGAGGCGGCCTGCGCCGAGCTCCGCGCCCGCACCGGCCTGCCCGTGTGCGACCCGCTGGTGCATGGCGTGCAGCCGCTGGTCGACATCGTCGTGGCCCAGCTGGACGGCACGGGTGGCTGATCCGGCGTCGCCGCTCGACGCCCCGCACGGCAAAGCCATGGGGGGCGACCTCTGATGCGCATCCTGCGGGTCGAGGTGCGCCGGCTCCCACTCACGCTTCGCGAGCCCTACACCATCGCCTACGAGACCGTGTCGACGGCCACCAACCTCGTCGTACGACTGATCACCGACAGCCCGCACGTGGGCCTGGGCATCGCGGCGCCCGACGCCGGGGTGACGGGGGAGAGCGCCGACGCCTGTGAGCTGGCGCTTCGGGAGGTCGCGAGCCCACTTCTACGGGGTACTGACGCCCTGCGTCGGCTGCCGGTCGTCGAGGCATTGGCCGACGCGCTGCCGTCCCGGCCAGCCGCACGGGCGGCGGTCGACATGGCGCTGTTCGATCTGCTCGGCAAGCAGGCCGGACTGCCAGTATGGCGGATCCTCGGGGGCTTCCGCGACCACATGCCCACCAGCGTCACGCTGTTCATCGCCGAGCCCGCGACCACCATCGCCCGGGCCGAGGCGCTGGTGGCGGAGGGATTCCGCGCCCTGAAGATCAAGGGTGGCATCGACGTGCACGCCGACATCGCCCAGGTCAACGCCGTGCGGGCTGCGGTGGGGCCGTCCATCGAGCTGCGGTTCGACGCGAACCAGGGCTACACCCGGGCGGAGGCCGAGCAGTTCTACGCCGGCACCCGGGCGGTGGGCCTCACGGTGTTCGAGCAGCCCACCCCGGCGGATGAGCTGGCGCTGATGCGGCAGGTGGTGGGCTCGGTGCCCGCGCCGGTGATGGCCGACGAGAGCGTGCTGTCGCTGGCGGACGCGTTCCGGTTCGCCCGGAACAACGCCATGGACATGGTGAACCTCAAGCTCGTGAAGGTCGGCGGCCTGGACGAGGCCCTGCTGATGAACGGCGTGGCGCGGGCGGCGGGAATCGAGGTGATGGTCGGGTGCATGGACGAGGCGGCGCTGTCCATCGCCAGCGGGCTCGCCTTCGCCCTGTCCCGGCGCAACGTGGAGCTGGCGGATCTCGACGGGCACCTGGACTTCACGGACGACCCGACATCGTCGGCGATTCGCCTGCATGATGGCTCGCTGTATCCGAGCGAGGAGCCAGGGTTTGGCATCGTGGACCTGCCGTAGCGCTGCGGACGGTCGCGACCTCAGCACGCAGACCCCCCGCCACGGTTGCGGGGGTCTCGGCCTGTACGCCTCAGCTCACCGGCAGCACAGGAACCCGTCCACGGACAACGAAGAACATGACCGCTCATGAGTGGGTGCACCGGTCGCGGGCCGCGGTGCGAACCGCGACGCGCGGGCGGGATGCCCATGCTACGAGGACCCTCCAAGGAGACGCATGGACCGCGCGCCCACGCCTGGCCTGTCGCTCGACGACGTGCTCGACTCTCTCGTCGACAGCTACCGTCAGCCCGGCCCGATCAACAACCTGGCGACCCATGCGCTGCCCAACCGGCGCGCCGTGGTGGCGGCATTCCACCACCTGCAGCACCTGCTCTTCCTCGGCTTCTTCAGCACCCGCCAGCTGACCGAGGAGAACATGCGCTTCGCCTTGTCGGAGCACCTGTTCGAGGCCGAGGAGCTCCTCCGCGTGCAGGTGAGCCGCGCCGCCGCGTGGGAGGACCGCACCCGCCCGCCCGGGCAGCGCCGCGCCGAGGGCTGGTGTGGCGGCTGCGTGCTTGAGCTGCTGCGGCTGCTCCCGGAGATCCGCGAGGTGCTCCGCGGCGACATCGAGGCCGCATACCGCTGCGATCCCGCCGCCGAGAGCATCGAGGACGTGGTGTTCTCCTACCCGGGCGTGTTCGCGATCACGGCCCACCGCATCGCCCACGTGCTGTTCGGCCTGGGCGTGCCGATGGTGCCGCGCATCCTCACCGAGCACGCCCACACCCGCACCGGCATCGACATCCACCCTGGCGCCACCATCGGCCCGCGGTTCTTCATCGACCATGGCACCGGCGTCGTGATCGGGGCCACCACCACCATCGGGGCCGACGTGCGCCTGTACCAGGGCGTCACCTTGGGGGCGGTGTCGGTGCGCGGCGACGTGGAGCGCGCCCGCGACCGGGTGGTGAAGCGTCACCCGACCCTGCAAGACCGGGTCACGGTGTACGCGGGCGCTACGATCCTCGGCGGCGATACTGTGGTTGGCGCCGACTCGGTGATCGGCGGGAACGTGTGGCTGAACCACAGCGTGCCCCCCGGCTCGCGAATCTTCTACACCCATCCTGGGAGAGCGACATGAGCGTGCAGCGCGACGTGGTCGACGCCGTCGGCAACACCCCCCTGATCCGCCTTCGCGGGCCGTCCGAGCAGACCGGGTGCGAGATCCTCGGCAAGGCCGAGTGGCTCAACCCGGGCATGTCGGTCAAGGACCGGGCCGCCAAGTTCATGATCCTCGATGCGGAGCGCCGGGGCGTGCTGAAGCCGGGCGGCACCATCGTGGAGGGCACCGCCGGAAACACCGGCATCGGGCTGGCCATGGTGGGCCGGTCCCGGGGCTACCGGGTCGTGATCGTGATCCCGCGGAGCCAGACCAAGGAGAAGAAGGACATGCTCCGCCTGTTCGGCGCGGAGCTGGTGGAGGTGGACGGCGCCCCGTTCGCCAACCCGAACAACTACGTGCACGTGGCCGAGCGCCTCGCGGAGCAGCTCGGCGCATTCTACGCCAACCAGTGGGACAACCTGGCCAACCGCCAGGCACACATCGAGGGCACCGGGCCCGAGATCTGGGCCCAGACCGGCGGCCGGGTAGATGGCTTCGTCTCAGCCATCGGCACCGGCGGCACGCTCTCCGGCACCTCCGAGTTCCTCAAGGGCCAGCGGCCGGAGCTCACGGTCGCCCTCGCCGACCCCTACGGCGCGAAGATGCACGCGTGGTTCACCCGCGGCGAGCTGGCTGTGGACGTGAAGGGCGACAGCATCACCCAGGGCATCGGCCAGGGGCGCGTGACCGGCAACGTGGACGGCGCCCTCGTGGACCGGAGCTACCGAATCCCGGACTCCGAGGCGGTCGAGGTGCTGGACGGCCTCGCCGCCACCGAGGGGCTGGTGCTGGGGGGCTCGGCTGGGCTGAACGTCGCCGGGGCCATCCGCCTCGCCACCGACATGGGCCCGGGGCACACCGTGGTCACCATCCTGTGCGACCACGGCAGCCGCTACCAGAGCCAGCTGTGGAACCCTGCGTTCCGTGAAGCGAAGGGGCTGCCGGTGCCAGCGTGGCTCGCGACGCCGTCGGAGATTGTGCCGCCCCTGGTCTGAGGTGCACGTCTTCCGGGCGCCCCGTGAACCGCTCCGCGGGCGCCGGAATCCTCCGCTACAGTGCCCGCGGAGGCGAACGCCATGGTGCGAGTTGTGTTGCTGGCCGCATTGACCGGATGCGGAGCCGACAAGGGTGGGGATTCGGCGTCGGAAGGCACTACTGGGGCGGCAACCGGCTCCACGAGCGCGGGCTCGACACCTACCGGAACCGCTTCGACCGGTACCGGCACCGGGTCCACTGCCACCGGCACGGGCACGGGCACGGGCACAGGCTCGACCGGCACCGGAACCGGGTCGACGGGCACAGCCACCGGCTCGACCGGCACAGCCACGGGCACATCCGGCACAGCCACGGGGACCGGCACGGGCTCCACCTCCACCGGCCCCTGTGCCGCCGCCGTTGTGTGCGACAGCGACTTCACCCTCGTCGAGGCCGGCGCGCTGTCCGCACTGGAGGACTGCCGCACGGTCACCGGCGACGTGTCCATCCTCAGCATCGATCGGCTCACCGACCTCTCCCCGCTGAGCTGCCTCGAGCAGGTGGACGGCGACCTGATCCTGACCGGCATCGGCGACCTGCCGTCCACCGTCGGCCTGGAGAAGCTGCGGGAGGTGGGCGGCAACCTGCGGTTCACCCGGGTGGATGGCCTGGCAGACGCGGTGCTCCCGGGGCTCGTGCACGTGGGCGGTGAGCTCGCCTTCGACGACGCCTTTCACGTCCAGATCCGCCTCCCCGCCCTCGAAGCCGTGGAGGGGCAGCTCACGTTCAATCGGCTCGGCTCGCTCGACCTGATCTCCGCCCCCACACTCAACCGGGTAGGCAGCTTCAACCTGCAGGGCGCGCCGGTGCTCACCAGCCTGGACGGCCTGACGGCGCTCGCCGATGTGGAGGGCGACCTCCGGGTCACCGACGTGAACATGCTCACCCGCCTGGGCCTGCCCGCCCTCGAGACCGTCGGCGGTACGTTCTCCATCGTGGATGCCCAAGGCTTCACCTCCCTCGCCGGCGTGGGAGCGCTCGTCGACATCGGGGGTGACCTCACGTTCAACGACGTGAGCCTGACCGAGATCACCGGCCTCGGGCGCCTGGCCTCGGTGGACGGCGACCTTGATGTCATCGACACCCGCCTCGTGAGCGGCGCCGGCCTGGGCGGCGTGACCGTGGGGGGCAGCGTGTCCGTCGAATCGAACCCGGCGCTGGAGCACCTCGGCGTGCTCGATGGCATGTCGGAGGTGCCGGTGAACCTCATCGTGGTGGACAACGCCGTGCTCGTGTCGCTGGGCGGAGAGCGGCTCACCACGGTCGGCGGAGACGTGAACATCACCCTGAACCCGTCGCTCTGCCAGTCCCTGATCGACGCCTTCGTCGCGGGGATCGTGGTGGGCGAGGACGTGTTCAGCGTCGCGAACGACATGGGGTGCTGACGTGACGTGGATCCTGCTCCTCGCGCTGGGCTGTGGCGCCGACAAGGATGTCGACGAGGACGACGACGACACCGCGTCGACCGAAGGCACCGCGGCCCCCGCAGTGCTCTCGGGCCGCGCGTCCTGCCCGGACGAGTTCACCTACGAGATCCGCCTCCAGAGCAACTTCTCGGTGAGCGACGCCATGCTCAACACATTCGAAGTCGTCCCGGATGCGCGGGGCTGGGATGAGCAGCACCCGCTGGTGGCGCCGCCGCTCGAGGGGGCCGACGGCGACGAGGTGGTGTGGACCCTCGAGGCCGACCGCACCTACGACCCGGGCTACGCCACCGTGTTCCAGTGCGGGGTGCACGACACCTCCGCCGCGATGGTCTACGTCGCCCGCGTGTACGACGACGAGAGCAACTACGTGGACTGCGTGGCGTGGGGCGGCGACGTGGCCGCTGTGCTCGCGGCCCCCCGCGGTGGCGGCGACGTGACGTCATTCAACGTCGTCTCGCTCGCCGAGCAGATCACGCCGGAGCTGTGCTCGATCCTGTGACCGGCCCACACGCCGGCACGGGCAGGGCGCGCTCCGCTGCGGAGGCGCCCCTCCCTCTCCGCCCGATCAGCCCGCGGCGAGCGAGTCGATGGTGTCGTCCGGGATCGTGATCCCGGTGAACGACGCCGCGCCCGTGGCGGTATCGATCGCGTACAGGTCGGTGCCGCCCGCGCCGTTGCCGATGGCGAACCACAGGTTGCCGTCGAGCCAGGCCAACCCGCCGCCGATCCCGGAGGTGGCGCCGCCGATGCCCGTGGCGCCCACGTAGGTCATCGTGCCAGCCATCGGATCGATGACGTGCGCGTTGGCCCCGTTGACGTAGAACAGGCCCGACGGCGTGCTGGCCAGCGCGTAGCCGTAGCCGTCTTCCGCGCCGCCCACCGGGTAGCCGAGCTCGACGTAGGTGCCGTCCGCCATGTCCACCGTACCGAAGGTGCTGTACTGGTCGATCGTGTATAGCGTACCCATGTGATCGGCGATGGCGACCTCGCCCGACAGGGCCGTGGCGCTGAACATGGCCGCGGCGCCCGTCGCCGGATCCACCGTGACCACATCGCTGGAATCGATGGAGCCGCCGGTGATGCCGTACAGCGTGCCGTCACTGGCGAAGGTGAGGCCGGTGAGGCTCATGCCGGGGTCGCCGATGTAGGTGACCGCGCCAGACGACGGGTCGATGGACCAGAAGCCGGTGGTGCCACCGCGGCTCGCGCCAGCGTAGAGCATGCCGCCGCCGCCGAGCGGTGCGGGGTTGCTGAGCGCGCAGGTGCTGGCGTCGACCATCTGCACCAGCTGGCCGCAGAGCGGAGCGCCGATGTCGGGCGTGACGCTGACGTTGCCCGCGCCATCGGCGCGAACGCTGGTGACGTAGGCCAGCCCGGCCAGAGAGGTGGCGCCGCCGACACACGGCCCGGCCGGCATCACGTCAGCACCGGGCCCGGCGCCCTTGAGCACGGCGACCATGCCACCTGGCGTGAAACCAGAGGCCTCGACGGCCATCGGGCCGGGGCATGCGCCGGAGATGGTGAGCATCGGGCCGCCGGCGAGGGCAGTGGCGGGGAGGGCGAGGGCGAGGACCATGAGTGAACGCATTCTGAGGACTCCTGGGGTTGTCCACCGCAGTGTAATCACCCGATCGAACCTGACGCGACGAGCCTGCATCCAGATCGAGCGGCGGGCAGCGCGGCGGAACTCCACCGGTGCTACGGGGTCGAACCGAGAATGTGGCACCTGCTCATCACCGCTGCCCTGGCCGCTCCATGCCCGGCATGGCTCCACGACCCAGGACCCCTCCGCGTCACCGCCGCGTCCGACGCGCCGGGCCGACTCACTCAGGTCGGCGCGCTGCTCGAGGGTCGACGCAGCTACGCCGACACCTGGCCGGTGGTGCAGGTCCACCCACTGCGGGTCCGCTGGACGGACGAGCGGGTCGCGCTGGCCGTGTGGACCGAGCCCACGGCGATGGACCACCGCACGTCCCGCCCCACCACCGGATCCGCTACGGCGGACGCTACCCCCACGGTGGTGCTCGCCGGCGGGGTGGAGCTCCGACGGCGCGGGCTGCCCGCGGGTGAGCGCCGACCGGTCGACCTCCGCACGAAGCGCCTGTACCTGACGCTGTGGGTGCCCGCGGCCGATATCGGCCACGTGTACACACCGAGTGAGCTGCCGCCCGTCGCGCCCACCCCCACCACCCACGCCCTGCGGGCAGGCGAGCACCTGTACGCCGCCGACGGGCGGAGCATCGGCAGTGTGCTGGTCGCGCTCGACGCTGCGGTGGTGGGCCGCCGCACCGACGACCTCCAGGTGCGCATCGACGACGGCGGTGTGCGCGTGGAGGCATGGGTAAACCTTCGATACCGTCCGCTGTCCATGATGAGCCTCATCGCTGGAATCGGCCGCGGTGCGCACGGCCGGAGCGTAGGCGGTCAACGCCTGCCCGCAGGCACCCTGCTCCGGGACGGGCCTCATGGCGCCCTCGCGGGCGTGGTCCTCACTCCTGTCGACACCGGGCGCGACGACGACCACATCGCAGTCGGCACCTCGTTCGGACGCGCCGAGCTGTGGTTCGACCTCACGGCGCCGCGCTGCCCGCCGTGAACCCCGGCCAGCATCCCGCCCGCTGACATGGCCCGCGCGCAGCCGCGATGACGTCGGCGGGTCAGGCCGACGCGTTCGGCAGCACGCCCGCCGGGTACGGCACCTGGTCCCACTCCCCGCGCACGATGGGCCCGAGCGCCTCCTCCAGCAGCGCCTTCGCCCCCTCCCGCGGGCTCTTGTTCGCCTGGGCGTGCACATCGAGGAGCGCGTCGAACTCCCACGACAGGATCTCCGCGCAGCTCTGCCGCAGCGCCTCGCGATCGTGCACCGCGAACCCGCCCGTGCACTCCAGCGTGATCTTGCCCGGCACCATGTACCGGATGTCCAGTCCCATCAGCGCCATCATCGAGGTCATCAGCCGCGGGGCGACGAACACGGCGGGCTCGTCGGCGGGCACGAACCACCACTGGTGGCCGCCGCTGGTGAACGTGCGCGTGGGCTCGTGGAGGAAGACCATCGGCTCGGTGGAGTCGGGCACATAGCCGAAGATCCGCGAGGTGAGCAGCGCCACGCGTTT
>JBLFXJ010000106.1:0-21818 GCA_047609825.1 Myxococcota bacterium | reverse complement strand
GATGTGAGCGCGATTATCCAGCTTCCAGGTGCAACCGCGCCTGGGGCCCAGGAGGTCGTCGCAGCCCCAGCGGCCGATGCTGTCCGGGCGTTCGGGGCGCGTGGTGGACATCGCAGCGGATGTATCGCGCTGCCCTGCGGTTCGGTCGGGGCGCTACGGCTCCACGTCGAGCTCCGGCTCCGGCTCCGACTCCGGCTCCAACTCCGGCTTCTCGCTGAGCACCGAACACGAGTAGCGGGCTTCGAAGCCGGTCTCCGCGATGTCGTGGTCGCTGTGGAAGTGCACGGTGAGGCCCGTGCCGGAGAAGGTGTCACCCTCCTGCGTGGCCTTGCCGCTCACGAGCTTGCCGTCGAGGTCGTACACGTGCACGGTGTCGTAGCCATGCTCCACCTGCAGGCGCGGAAACCACAGCTGCGCCGGGTCTTTGCACGACGGCTTGACCACGAAGCACAGGTCTTGGTCGTGGGCGTACTCGGCGGACGGCGCCGACCCGTCGGTGAAGCTGCCCTCCTCGCCGGTGTGGGTCTCGGTGGACTCACAGGTGGGCGCAGCGTGGGCGGCGAGGGCGGCGAGGGTCAGCAGGGTGAGCATGGGCATCTCCGGTTCGTTCACTGCTACGTGCGATGAGCCTCGGCGGATCACTGCGGTGTGCAGGTTGTCGGTCCACCGGCGCCTGGCCCGCCTCCCGTGCGATGGCGATGTCCGGGAGCCGGCCGGGGACCGGAAGATCGTACCGCGACGTACGGTCCTTACGGCCATTGACCGTCTTCGGCAGCTTCGCGCGGATCCACGCCTGCTCCTGGCTCCAGGCCACCAGCACGCCAGCGTCCGAGCCCGCCAGTCGCACCGGCCGGAACCGGTCCTGCCCATCGAAGGTCGCCAGCTCCAGACCCTCGCGGAGGACCCTGCGCTGGGTCTCGCCCGTGAGCACCACGAGCTGGTGCGCGAGCTGGGCCACGGCCCAGGACGGGGTGTACGGGAACCACGCCGGGCGGGGCATGCGCTCGCCGTCCGGCCCGATCCGCACGACCAGGTTCGCGTCGTTGCCTCCGATGACGGTCAGCGTGCCGTCTGGCGCGATGGCGGGGCCGCGGGGGCGCGTGAGCTCGACCTTCATGTCGACTCCGAGCGTGCAATGCGCCACGCGCCTGTGGCTGGCCGGCAGGGCCTCGAGGTCAGTGATCGGCGATCATCGCCGGTCTGGACACTCCAGGACGTTCGGAGGTGGCGCCAGGTAGATTCCAGGCTCACGGTCGCGGCTGACCCCGCTCATTGGAGCAGCTCGGGGTGGAGCCTCCGATCGACTCGTCATGGTACAGCACCATGTCGCGTATCGACGCTTCCAACAGGCTCTCCGCGACGTCGTCGCCCAGGCCCGGGATCTCCCGCACCTGCCAGCGGGCGTGCCAGCTCAGGGTGCGGCTGGCGTCCGCGGGGTCCGTCACGATCACGTCGAGCCCGAAGTGTTGCAGCAGGGCGGGATCGCCGCGGTCGTTGTCGAAGGACTCCGCGGTAAATGACCGGCCCACCAGCGCGTCCACCTCGGCGCCCGCCGTGCGGACCCAGCGGTAGTCCGCCTCGAGGTCGAACCACAGGCCCTCCAGGATGGTCTCGGACCGCGCCTCGGTGTGGGTGACCAGCCGATCGCAGGTCTGGTCCTCGAAGCAGCCCAGGTCGGTCTGCAGGGTGCGTTCTGCCCAGACCACCGAGGCCGACATCCGGCACACCTGATCGGGGTCCACGACCGGCTCCAGGCGCTCGAGCAACGAGGCGGCGCTGCTGTGCGGGAGCCCGATGGCGATCTGGTCGTTCGCGTTGCCCGCGGGCAGCGTGAGGGAGCCGAGGTTGTCGCCGTCGAGGACTGGCAGGGTGACGGCCTCTGCGGCGGCAGCGGTCCGGACGAACTCGGCCTGGAGCACGGCGATGCCTTCCTGCAGTCTCGCCGGGTCGTCGTCCTCGAAGGCGAGGAACAGGTACAGGCTCAGGTCGCCGATCTCGGTGGGTGCTGGAGTTGCCGGGTTGGTTGGGGTTGTCGTGCCACCGGTGGGGGTGGTGGTGCTGACGATGGGCGGGCTGGCGGGGTCTGTGCAGTCCGGCGACGCCGCGCAGTCGCTGTCGCGGCAGTCGAAGAGCCCGTCTACGTCGTTGTCGGCCCCATCCGTACATTCTCCGGGCTCGTCACCCTCGCGGCCGCCGCCGCACGCCACCAGGAACAGCGCCAACACCCAGCCGCGCATGAGACCCCCTTCGGTCGCGGAGTTTAGCGTGTTCCGCTGGAGGCCGCTTCTGCCCCGCCGGCGGGCGGGTGGCTGGACGCGCGCCGGTCACTCGTCGACACACGGCGGGAGGGCCGCCGCAGCGTCCGGATCATGCTCGGAGAGGGCGTCCCGGTACCGACGGGCGAGCGCACAGTCGTCGTTGTCGGCCGCCAGCCGCGCGCCCAGGGCGAGGAGCGGCGTGCGGCGGATGGCCTTGCCCGCCGCGAGGTAGGCGTCGAGCGCGTCGAGCGCCTCCAGGTCCCGCCCCAGATCGACCAGCGCGCCGATGCGGACCGCGATGCATGGAACGGCGCCACCGATTCGGGCGCTCGCGGGTCGATGCGGTGGGCGGGTCCACCGGTCCTCAATCCTGCAGTCTCTTGATTTTCGTGGTTGTTCCTAAAATTTCGGTGCCCGCCAGGCGTATGCTGCGCCGATGCCCGACACCCTCCACCTCACCGACGACGACGTGCGCGATCTGGGCGACGGCGACGCGGTGATCCGGGACGGCCTGCTCCTGTCGGCCGACCTCCGGTCTTGCGCAGACACCTTGGGCGCCCTGTCGGACGACGGCCGCATGCGCCCATCGGGAATGGGACGCGGTCGCGTGCGGGACTCAGCTCTCCGGGGCGACCGCATCGCGTGGCGCGACGACCTGGAGGACGTGGCTCTGCCGGGGCTGGCTGCGCTGTTCGAGGGTGTTCGCGCCGAGCTGAACGCCGCTGCCTGGCTGGGGCTGGCGTCGTTCTCGGTGCAGCTGGCGGTGTACCGCGGGGAGGGCGCTCGGTATGCACGTCACCGCGACACAGTGGCCGGCGACCGGGTGCGCCGAGCCACGGCGGTGGTGTACCTCAACCCCGACTGGGTGCTGGCCGATGGGGGCTGCCTGCGCATCCACACCCGGTACGGGGCCCGGGATGTGGAGCCGCTCGGCGGGCGCACGGTGCTGTTCCTCTCCGACCGGCTCGAGCACGAGGTGCTGCCCTGCCATGCGGTGCGGTGGGCCGCCACGGCGTGGTTCCGAGGGTATGATGCCGAGCATCAAGGCTGAGCGGCCGCTGGCTCAGTCGCCCATCAGCCGATGCGACAGGCCGCTCTGGATCCGTCGCTCCGGGTCGTAGCGCAGCCGGATCTCCTGCCACTCCTCGAACCGCGGATACATGCGACGAAACTCGTCTTCGTTGGTCAGGGCGTCCTTCGACAGGTAGATCCGGCCGCCGTTGGCGATGACGAACGCGTTCAGCTCGCGCACCAGTCGCCGGGTGCCGGGACCCAGGGGGATGTCGAGCGCCAGGGAGGTGCCCTTCTGCGGGAACGACAGGTGGCCGCGGCCGGCCGGCCCGCAGTCCTTGAACACCGTGATGAAGGAGCAGCCGCCGAGTGCGGTGAACCGGTCGAGGAACTCGTTGTACAGCTCCATCGAGCTGGGCATCACGCACTGATACTGGATGAACCCGCGCTTTCCGTAGCCACGGTTCCACTCCTGGGCCAGGTCGAGGATCCAGAAGAAGCTCGCGGGCTTCACCACGTGCTTCACGCGCTTGCGCGGGTGTTTTGCGTACCACAGGGCGTTGAGCGCCCGCACGCTCACCGGGTTCATCACCCCGCTGGGAAACACCGGGGGGACCGTGATCGACGGGTTGAAGGTGGGCGGCTTGCGCGGCGCCTCGTCGGGCGTGGCCCACCGCCCGGCCATCACGATGCCACGCCCGCGCGCGGCCCCCTGCACCGAGGTGTCGATCCACGCCACGGTCATCGGCCACCGCGCCGACTCCTCCTGCAGCGCGTCGAACACCTCCTGCATGGAGCCGTATCGCTGGGTCTCTTCGTACAGCCACGGGCTGGGCAGCTTCTCCAGCTGCAGCCCCACCTCGAGGATGTGCCCCGTGAGCCCCTGGCCGCCGCAGGTGGCCCAGAACAGCTCGGGGTGGGATTCCGGCGTGATGTCGAGCACCTCGCCGGTGCCTACGCGGAGGCGCAGCTGCCGCACGTGTTCGCTGATGCACCCGTGGGCGTGGTGGTTCTTGCCGTGGATGTCGCTCGCGACCATGCCGCCGAGCGTGACGTATTGCGTGCCGGGGCTCACCGGGGTGAACCAGCCCCGCGGAAGGAACAGCCGCCCGAGGTCGGACAGCGTGAACCCGGCCTCGGCCCGCAGGACGCCGCTAGCGGGGTCGAAGCCGAGGATGCGGTCGGCGCGGGTGGTGCCGGCCACCAGGCGCCCCGATCCTGGCGGCGGGAGTGCGGCGTCACCATAGGCCCGGCCGAGCCCGCGGGAGATCTGAGCGCCCCTGGTGAGGCGCTCGAGGTCTTCGCTGCGACGGTAGCGTGCGTCGGTGACCGGGAATCGGCCCCACCCGTTGAGGGGCTGTTTGGGCGTGGTCTGGGCGGGCGTGGGGCGAGGTGCCATGGGGTGGCCATAACCACCGGCGGATGACGGCGCGCTTGCGTTCGGTGTAGTGTCGAGGTGCGCGCGCGGCGCACCCAACGAGGGCCACGGCACATGTTCTTCTGGCGCCCCAGGTACCGCGAGATCGAAGGGGTCGATCCGGTCGCCTTCGTCGGAGGCTCGCCCCGACGCTACGGCGAGGTGCACGCCCAGACCTACATCAACCTCTCGGGCACCGCCCCGGCCGGCTACCCGCTCGGGTTGTTCCTGCTGTGGCGCCCGGTCTCGGTCGGGGGCCCGGACGAAGCGGGCATCGAGTCGCTGTTCGACGCCATCGACCCGCTGGCGTCGGCGGTGTCGTCGTTCTGGTTCGACGATGGCAGCGGCGTGGCCGCGGTCGCGCTCGCCGCGTGGCTGGTGCGCCGCCGTGGGTGGGAGAAGTCGCGCGCGCTGGCCGCCACCGCTCCAAAGGCGGCGCTGCTCACCAAGGCCGCGCGCGCTCGCTGGTTCGGGCCCGCCGAGGCCCCGGCGACCCGCTGACGTCGGCGGATGGCCGCAGCGGACCGCCGGCTGGCGCGAGCTCACCGCGGTCGCCTACCGCAGCAGCGGGTCCTCGATGCGGAACGTGCCGGTCGCCCCGATCTCCTCGCCGGAGGCGTCGATCAGGCTGACCTCGACCTCCACGTCCTGCTCGTGGAGATCTTCGGGTTGGGCGCGGAAGATGAGCAGGGTGCCCCAGCTGTCTTGCCCCTCGTCGGTGCACGTGAACTGGAACCATGGCGCCACGTTCGCGAGCAGCTCGCCGTTCACCCGTCCTCGGATCTCTCCGGGCAGGACCTCGGAGTTGTCCAGGTGCTCGCCGCGCAGCGCGATCTCTACGTGGAACCCGCCCTGCACGCCGTGCACCAGCTCCAGCACCCCGCCTTCGTCCACCGGGACGAAGCCGGCAATGCTGGTGTTGTCGACGAAGCTCGTGCCGATGGCGAGGGTGGCGTGCTTCGCCGACGCCGTGCACGGGTCGGTGTTCGCGCCACCCTTCTTCGGGTCACCGGACCCGCAGGCTGACGCCCACAGGGCGAGAGCGCACAGCAGCCAGGCCTTGGTGTTCATCTGTCCTCCTCCGGGGTGATGGGGCGACGGCCACGATGGCGAGGTGCGTCCCCGGTCCCCTCTCGCGCGGTGCCGTCAGGTGCAAGGCATGGGCCATCCATCACTCGGGCCCGCGCAGCTGGCCACAGGCAGGCTCAGCTCCGCGCGTCCCGCAGCGCCGCACCCTCCGCACCCGCGCCCTCGAGGGTCTGCCACTCGGCGGACGGCGCGGGGGTGGTCCCCGCTTCAGCGGTGGTGAGGGCATGCAGCGCGGCACGGGCCAGCGGGCCCGACTGGGTGGCGAGCCAGCTCGCGGCCTTGCGCACCGTGCGGCTGCGGTTGCCGCGGCGTCGGGTGTGGCCGAGGAGCACCAGCGCGAGCAGGGCCGCTGCGGTGCGCGCGACATCGCCACCGAAGCTCCCGTCTGCGGACTGGGCGGCGGCGAGGCGTGCACCAGGCTCTGCCGGCGGTGGCTTGGGGGGAGCTTGCCTGCTGCTGGAGGCCTTCGCCTTCCGGGTGGGTCGCCCCCGTGGCGCGTCGGCCCGCGGCCCGCCGCGCCCGAGCATCCGGTTCACCATCCCCATCGCGCCGGATGGAGCCGCGTCGAAGGGCGCGGATGCCTCCTCGGCGTCGTCGTCGCACTCCGCCATCGGTGCCATGGCGGCCATCATCGGCGCTGGGGCCGGGGGCGGCGCAGAGGCGGGCATGGGCATGTGCCGGGGCATCGAACGACGGCGCAACCCCTTGGCGGCCGCCGGCGGGCTGGCGAAGGACCGGTCCCAGTCGGCAGGAAGCTCCGCCGGTTGCACCACATCCACCCGCTCCCCCGTGACCGTGCGCGAGCTCTCCACCGCCACGAAGGCGGTCCACCGGGAGGCGATGCCATGGGCCAGGGCGATGCGCAGGACCTCGGAGCGGATGGCCTCCTCCTCGAACGGACGGGTGTGGAGGCGGTCCTCCAGCGCGCTCACCCGCTCACGGGCCCAGGCCGGCCCCAGCGAATCGCTGACCCGCTCGGGCACCACGGTGAAGGTCACCGGCCCGTCGGTGCCCAGCGCGGTGAGCGTGACCCCGGCTGCGCCCCCCTCGACCAGCAGCCGCGCGGGCCGGCCGGTGAACACGGCGGCGGGCTCCGGACGGGCGGCTCCGGGAGCGGTCAGGCCGGTGAGCAGGGGACTGCCGAACCGGGCCTCGAGGGAGGCCACGCGGGCCTCGATGTCGTCGCGCGGGGTGAGCAGCTCGCAGGTGCCGCCGCCCACCCGGGCCAGGGCCTTGAGCAGCGCGCCGTGCACCGCGGTGTCGATGCCCATGGTGAACACCCGCGCGCCGTCGCGTCGGCCGGCGACCAGGGCGGTGAGCTCGGCCTGGTTGTGGGCCTGGCCATCGGTCACGAACAACACCGTGCGCAGGCGGCCAGTGGGGCGTTCGCCGGCCAGTGCGGCCTGGAGTGCCGGTGCCATCACGGTGCCGCCGCGGGCATCCAGCGCCGCGATCCAGGCGTCAGCGCGGGCCAATGCCACACCGTCATACGGAACGAGCTCGGCGGAGAACCGCTCGATGCGGTCATCGAAGGCGATCAGCTGGAACCGGTCTCCCGAGTCGAGCCCGTGCAGCGCTGTGGTCAGCGCCTGCTTGGCCGCGTCCATCTTCCGGCCGCGCATCGAGCCCGAGATGTCGACCACGAACACGGCGTCGCGGGGGAGGGGGTCGGGGAATGCGGCCGTGGGCGGCTCCACGGACACCACGGTGTAGCTGCCGTCGGTCCACGCCCGGGCTGCGGGACGCTCGGCTTCCCCTGTGGCGAACGCGAGCACGAAGTCGCGGTCGAGGGTGGCCGTGGCCGACGGCGCCACCCGCACACCCCCACCATCCAGCGACATCCGCACCGCATGAAGGGTTGACTCCACGGTGGAGATCGGGCCCGCCAGCTCCACCTCCAGGTCCAGCCGGGTGCCGCCCTCCAGGCGTATCGGCGGCTGGAGTCGGGACGCATCGGGCACCGCGTCGGTGTCGGGCAGCACCCCGGGCCCAGCGTGGCTGATCGGGGTGCCGGTGAGGAACCGGGGGGCCAGGGTGGTGGGGAAACGCCAGCGCCAGCGCCCGTCCACCGCGTCGAGGGCCTCGACCACCACGATGCGCACCCGCACCTCCTCCCCGGCGGGGATGTTGGTGGCACGGAGGGTGTGCACGTCGGCGCGCTCGGCGGTGAGCAGCGCTGCCCGGTGGCCGGCCTCGCGAGCGGTGGCGAACTCGGCCTCGGCCTCCTTCCGCTCCTTGCAGGTCGCCCGCACTGCGCAGTCGCCCGCCACCAGCTCCATCTCCGTGACCGCCCCGTCTTCGGGCAGTGGGAAGATGTGCACCACCTCCAGCGGATGGTCGTAGGGGTTGGCGAACCGCTGCTCGATGACGGTGCGGCACACGGGCCCCGTGATCCGGGCGCGAACGCGCACCTCCTGCAGGGGCAGCGGCGTCTGTGCGTTGTTGATCAGGGCGAGCAGCCCGCCGAGGCCGGTGGGGTGGGTGGGCGGGGCGGGGAGCGTGGGCTCCACCTGGATGGCGTGGCTCATGTGGGGCCTCCGAGGGCGGTGGTGAGGGTGGTGATGACCGCGGCGGGGTCTGCCACGAGCCGGGTGTCGAGGGTGAGGAGCACGCCCGGGGCGAGCTCGATGGTTCGCCAGCGAGCGGCGGCAGGTGGCGGCGCGGGAGAGGGCGGGGCCGCAGCACCGCCAGCGTCGGCCAGCGCGGCCTCGAGCTGGGCGTCGGTGGCGCCGCGGAGGGCCGCCTGCACCTGGGTGAGGGTGTAGCCGGTGGCCTGCAGCAGCTTCGCCGCGGCGGCCTGGAGCGCGTGACGACGCCCGTAGATGGCCTTTCTACCGTCATATCGCAGCGGCTTGTCCATCACGCCGATCGACTGGTACCACCGCAGGGTGCGCCGATCCGGCACGCGGGCGACGCGGGCATCCACCGGCTCGACGCCGGTGGCATCGAGCATTGCACGCACGGTCTGTTCGAGGGTGTCGAGGGTCATGTAGTTACTGTAGAAGTAACAGTGAATACTGTCAAAAAGAACCGATGACCCGTCCCCAGCGCAGAACCCGACCGAGCGCGCGAACCCGCCCGGCTACTCGCTCGGCGCCCGGCGCACCGAGTCGACGATGGCGTCCACGGTGTCGCTCCAGCTCGGATCGTCGGTCCACGCGAACAGGATGGCGGTGCCGTGGCCCATCGGCGTGACGTGCAGCACGAGGTCCATCGGCCCGTATGGACTGTCCACGTGGAGCCGCTGGCGCAAGCCCTCGCGCCATGGCTCGGGCGGACCGACGGTGGCCACCTCACCATCGGCCACCGCGTCGCGGAGCTCGTCCAGCAGGGCCGCGAGGTCGTCGACCGGCTCCGGATGCACAGGTGGCAGGTTCACCGAGGCGCGGCTCCACTGACTCTGGACCCAGTCGCCGCTTGCGTCGAACCCGAGCGGGGCGTCCACCACCCACTCGCCCACCCGGACCTCGTGCAGCGGCAGCTGGGTCGGTGCCCACAGGGCCGCTCGGCCCATGCACAGCAGCACGACCCCCGTTGCGACCGCCGCCGCCACCGAGGACGTGCGTCCGGGCGGACGCCTCCAGACGACTGCCAGCAACAACCCAGCGGCGAGCCCGCCCAGGTGTGCGGCGTTGTCGATCCCGGCGGTGGTGGCGCCGATGGTGAGCTCCAACGCCACGATCGTGGCCACGCTGGCCAGCGCGTTGCGCCCCTGCCGTTGGACCACGAGTGCGATCCACGCCATGGCTGCACCGGAGGCGCCGACGCCGATGGCCACGTCATGCCAGGCATAGGACGCCAGGCCCGCGCCGATGCCGCCCACCACCAGCGCCACGATGGCGCGGCTCGCGCCGTGCGCCCCGACCACGGTGCGCCCGAACATCCACAACGCGGCCAGGTTCACGGCGAGGTGGAGCAGGCTCGCGTGCAGGAGCATCGCGGTGACCAGCCGCCAGGGCTCGTACGGGGTGAGGGGGGTGAAGGCGGCGCCGGCCCGTACCAGGCCGAGGGCGTCCGTGCCGATCCAGGCTTGTGCCGCGTATACCGCCACGAGGAGCGCGGTCAGCGCCTGGAGCAGCCGCGGGGGCGGCGGGGCCTCCAGCGAGCGGTCGGCTGCCAGGCGGGGGATCAGCGGCTCGGCCAGCTCGCGGGGGAAGACCGGAGGCGGGTCGGCCAGGTGGGCGGCTGCCGATGCACGCACTCCCTGCCCCGCCCACGATGGAATGGACTCCAGGTGCTCGCGTCCCGCCGTATCACCACGTCGGAGGAGGGCGATGCCCCGGTACAGCTCGGCCAGTGGTTCCCGCGCCTGCGGCGCGATGCCGTGCAGCCGGGCGGACGCCCTCGCAGCCTGCTCCGGCGCGCCCAGGTGCACGAGCAGGAGCGCCACCACCTGGGTGCGCCACTGGCCAGTTCCGGGCAGAGCAAGGACGTGTTCGGCCAGGCGAGCCATGTCCTCTGAGCTTCCGGTGCGCGCGACGTGCAGGGTCGCGGGCACCAGCTCCCACCCGGTCAGGCGGGTGGGGCCGCCGAGGGCCTGCAACGCGGCATCGGCGTCATCGTGTGCCCGTGCTGCGACGGCCGCGGCGAGCAGCTGAGCGTTGGCGTCGCGCGACCCGTCCTGCCGGGCATGCTCCCGCGCGCCGTCCAGTCCGCGGTCCGCCGCCTGCAGCCGTCGGGTCTGCTCCGGGTCGAGCAGGCCGGGGAATACCCGCACGAGCGCCCGCAGTGTTGCGTGGTGCCGGGTGGGCCCCAGCCGGGCGGCGACGATCAGGGCCGCGTACGGTCCTGCGCCGAGCAGCATCAGCACCAGCGCCACCCAGCGGCCGGTGCCCGGCTCCAACACCAGCACCAACAGCGCCGCCACCGTTCCGATGCCGAGCGCGAGCAGGAGGCGGCGGGCCGCCCATCCGCGCCGTGTCCCGACATCTCTCAGTCCGGCGACCCCGACCCCGAGTATGAGCATCGCCGCGATGTCGTCGAGCTGCACCCACCCTCCGCGGCGCGGTCCATGCGATAACAGGCGCCGCCCTCCCCCGGAGCGTCGTTTGGGCCAGGTGAGCTTCCGCTCGGCACAGCTGCTGTTGCTGCTCGTGGTGTTGCTCACCACCGCGGGCGTGATCGGTGCCAGCGCGTACTACAACGCCCGATTCGCCGTGGACCACCTCGCCGCACAGGTGGTGGACCAGACCACGGGACGGGTGGAGCAGCGAGCCGCCCACCTGCTCGATCTCACCGCCACCCAGGCCGCGCTCGACGTCGGATTGATGGAGGAGGGCTCGCTCGATCCGAGCGATCCGGCGCGCCTGGCGGAGTACTTCCTCGCGGCCCTGCGCGCGCACCCGGAGCTGTCCTACCTGTCGTTCACCCGGGCGGCGGACGGCGTGTATGTGCACGTGTTCCACGACCCCAGCGGCGACATGGTGCTCCAGCGCATCCACTCCGCGGAGGAGTCTCGTCGCACCGAGGAGTTCCGCCGGGTGGGCCACGCCTGGGAGCGGGTGCATTTCGAGGCGTCCACCGATCGGGACCAGCGAACCCGGCCCTACTATGTGGCGGCTGCCGCGGGCACCGAGCCGGTGTGGACCGAGACCTACACCTTCATCGGCCGCGCGAACCAGGCCGACATCCCGGGGCTCACCCGCGCCACCCCGGTGCTGGACGATGGCGAGCTGGTGGGCGTGCTCACCGCCGACATCGACCTGCGCGCGCTGTCGGCCTTCCTCGATGCCGTTCCCGTGGGCGACCAGGGCTACGCCTTCCTGGTCGAGCACCGCTCCGACGGACACCAGCGGGTCGTGGCCCATCCCGACGCCGGCCTGCTCACCCGCCCGGACGCCGACGGTCGCCCCACCGGGGTGGCGATGGCCGACATCGAGGATCCCGTGGTGCGCGCGCTGGCCGACAGCTTCGCCGCGCCCGCTGTGGGCGGCCGGTTCCGGTTCGAAGTCGACGGAACCTACTGGATGGGCAGCCGCCGCCCCATCGGCGCGGGTGGGCCGCAGTGGTCCATCGCCACGGTGGTGCCCGAGGCCGACGTGATGGGTCCGGTGCACCGGATGAACCGGATCACCTTCTTGGTGATCCTCGGCGGCGTGGGCCTCGCGCTGGTGCTCGGCATGCAGTTCAGCCGCCTGATCTCTGAGGCGGTGGACGAGGTGACTGGCGAGATGCACCGGATCGCCCGGTTCGACCTCTCCGGACCCTCGCCGGATCGCGCCGGATCGATGATCCAGGAGCTGTCTGACATGCGGGAGGCCACCGACACCACCAAGCAGGGCCTGCGGTCATTCGGCAAGTATGTGCCGCGGGATCTCGTGCACCAGCTGCTGCAGGGCGGCGGCGAGGCGCGGCTCGGTGCCGTGCGGCGGGAGCTCACGGTGCTGTTCACCGACATCGAGGGGTTCACCCCCATCGTGGAGGAGGCCGACACCGACGTGGTGCTCGAGGCGCTCGGCGCCTACCTCGAGGAGATGAACGTCGAGCTGGCCACCCACCACGGCACGGTGTCGCAGTACCTGGGCGATGCGATCATGGCGTTCTGGAATGCGCCGGTGGCGCAGAAAGACCACGCCGTGCTGGCGTGCCGGGCGGCCCTCGCCATGCGGGACCGTGTGCACGCGCTGATCGCCGCCGCCTCGGAGCGCGGGCATCCGCCGCTGCCCACGCGGTTTGGCCTGAACACCGGCGAGGTGATGGTCGGCAACATCGGCGCCCGGTCCCGGTTCAACTACAATGCGCTGGGTGACCCGGTGAACGTGGCGTCGCGGATCGAGGGGTTGAACAAGGAATACGGCACCGAGATCCTGATCGGGGAGCGCACCGCCGAGCTGGTGGAGGGCGCGTTCCTGCTGCGTCCGCTGGACTGGGTGCGGATGAAGGGCAAGGCGAACGCGCTGCAGGTGTTCGAGCTTATCGGGCCGGCCGGCAGCGGCGATGCGGTGCACACGGCCGGACTGGCAGCCTATGCCGCAGGGCTCGCCGCCTACCGCGCCGGCGACTTCGCAGGCGCGGTCGAGGGCTTCGACGCCTGCCATGCCGCACTCGGCGATCGGCCGAGTGCTGTGATGGCCGACCGGTCGCGCGCACTGCATGCCAATCCCCCCGCCGCGTGGGATGGCGTGTTCGTGATGACCCACAAATAGGGGCTGCCGCTACGCCCGGAAGGATTCCCAGCCGGACAGCACGCCGACGGACCCGAGGGCGAGATCGATCAGGCGCTCTTCGGCGGCCTCTTCCTCCTCGAGCGAGGCGATGCCCGACTCGAGGTCGCCGATCGCGGCGAGCACAGCGCCACAGCGCAGGCGCGCATGATGGGTGGCGAGCCGGTCGAGCCGGTGCTCTCCGCCGCCGAACACGGTGCCGAGCACGAACAGGTGGGCGGCCTCCATCTCGGACGCGAGCACGCCGCACCGGGTGAGCTGCTCCATGTAGGCGCGGTTGCGGTCGCTATCCGGGCCCTGCCCGAACTCCCGCCCGAAGAACGAGTCCTTGGTGTGCACGAGGCCGACGTGCACGCGTTTGGTCAGGCCCAGCTCGCGCGCGGCCAGCATCAGCGCCTGCACCCACACGGGGTCGGCCGAGGCCGGCACCTCGCGGGGCGCGTACACATCCGAGGTGCCCTCGTCGCGTACCGCAGCAGTGGCGACCACCAGATCGCCGAGCTTCACGGAGGCCTGCAGGGATCCGGACGTGCCCACCCGCAACAGCCGGCGGGCGCCGAGCTGGAGCAGCTCGTTCGCCACGATGTCGACGCTCGGGCAGCCCATGCCGGTGGGCACCGCGGCCACATCCACCCGGCGCTCACCCACGACCAGTGTGCCGAGGGCGGCGTCGAGACCGCGGCGGTTGGTGCGCACGGTGGCGTCGGTGAGTCGGCCGGCGATGCGGTGCACGCGGCCCACAGAGCCGGGCAGGAGGACATAGCGGCCCAGGCCGTCATTCCCTTCGAGGTGCTCGGGCGTGAGCTCGAGATGATGTGCAGTGCTCACGTCAGTCCGCCAGCGGGTTTCGCCGGAGCACGTAGCTCTGGTCGACGGTGAGGCCGGGCGACCCCGCCGTGGACAGCGTCCACCACATCACGTTCTCCGCACCCTTGCCCCCACACTCGCTGCTGTTCACCACGCCGTTGCCGTTGGAGTCTTCGGCGATGGTGCACTGCGTGGTGTCGGGCAAGGGGTCGTGGATCGAGCCGTCGCTCTCGGAGGTGTGGTATAGGCCGAGGAAGTGTCCGCCTTCGTGCGCCATGATCTTCGCCACGTCTTCCGGGGCGGAGGCATAGTCCACGGTGGACACCACCACGCCCGACTTGGACGTGCCGGTGAGTCCGGCCCCGCCTGGGGGACCGGCCGACAGGCCGAGGATGGTGGCCCCGCCCGCGGACGCGTTGGCGATCTCGTCCACCATGAAGAACACCAGCGTGCGCGGGTTCGCCGGGTTGGCCGTGCGGAGCAGGTCGTTGAACTCGCTGAAGTCGTCGTCGCTCACGTCGACCACCGAGTAGGTGGCGAGGTCGCCCGCGAAGTCGGAGTAGCTGATCTGAGGCACCAGCTTTCCGGCTCCCCACTGGGCGCTGAACGAATCGATCACGGCCTGGAACACCTCATCTTCCTGGGCGGACGCCGCGTCGAGGCCGCCGCCGCCGACGAACACCAGCTCCACCGCGATGGGCGCATCCGACGAGATCTCATCCACACGGTGCACAGCACCGCAGCTCACGCTGCCGCCATTCCCGCGCCCGATGAACCAGTTCACCTTGTAGGTGCCGGGGGTGAGCGGGAGGTTGGGGGTGACCGAGAGCAGCCCGGTGGAGGTCTCGTCGAGGAACTCGGACCGGTAGCGCGACCTGTCGGGCGCATCGCCGGTGTACACCAGGGCGCCGGTCGGGTCCTTCAGCTCCCAGATCGCTCCGAGGGTCGAGTCGCCGAACCCGCCGCAGTACACGAGCGAGCCGACCGTGCCCTCGGGCACCTCAACGTCGATCTCGCCGGTGTAGTCGCCGGTATCGGAGATCTCGACGGAGCCGAGGTCGACGTATTCGAGCTCGTCTGCCGACGGGGCAGCGGCGGTGTCGCCGTCTTTGTCCTTGCCGCAGGCGGCGAGGAGCAGGGCGGTGGCGATGAACAGTCGACCGCTCACTTGCCCACCACCTTGCCGAGGGCGAGCTTCACGGCGTCGACAGTCTCGACCTCGAGGCGGGCCGTCAAGGCGGCCGTGGCCTCTGCGGACTCGAGGCCAGCCAGCGCAGTGACAGCGGCGATCCGCACCTGCACGTCGTGATCTGCGAGGGCGGCGGTGAGCGGGGCGAGGGCGCTGACGCCCCACCCTCCGGCGAGGGCGTACACGGCCTTGCGACGGAGCAGACCGGTGGACTCGGGCGCGAGGTGGCCTTCGACGAACGCCCGCGCGGCATCGGTCGGGTAGTACTGGAGTGCGGTGAGCGCGCGACCGCGGCGCGAGCTGGGCACCTCGGTATCGTCGGCGATCGCCATCAACAGGGCATCCACGCCGTCACCCAGGGCGGCGAAATCGGTCTGGGTCGGGGCGGCGTCATGCTGGTTGAGGAGGTCCATCACTGCGGCTCGGTCGGGCTGGGCCCACGCGAGAGCCGGCAGGAGGGCCACCAGGGCCAGGGCTGCTCTGAACATCCGTCCTCCATCCAGGTCGGGTTGCCAGTGGCTTAACCCCTCCGCCCTACCGCCGGATGACGAGACGCTGGCGCGTGGCCACGTCGCTGAATGTGGCCTGGCTGCCATCGGGCAGGGTGACCGTCACGGTGGCGAGATCTGCGTCCGCGAGGCCGATGTGCGCCAGGGGCGGACCACCGGACATCAGCGACGATGAGCCGGCGTGGATGACCCGCTGCTGCACCCCATCGCCGGTCTGCACCTCGATGTGGGTGCCGATCCCCCGGCTGTTCGCGCTGGCCGAGTCCCGAACTTCCACAGTGAGCCAGGCGTGGGTTCCGCAGCGCGCGGTCCACACCACGGTGGGGCCGTCGAGCTGGCGCTTGACCAGGTCCATCCACCCATCGCCGTTCAGGTCTGTCGCCACGAGGGCGCGGCCATGGCCGAAGTCCTCCCATGCCCAGGCCGGGTCGAGCACCACGTCGATGAACGCGCCATCCTCCTGGAGGAACATCGCGTCCCGCTGCAGGGCCCCGTCGTCGAACGGGCCATTGGTCGGGGTCTGGGACCACGACCCGTACACCACCGGCAGGTCGAGGTCGGTGTCGTTGTCGAGATCGACGGCCTCCATCCCCCAGCCGATCCACCGGCCATGGGTCGCGATGTCGGGGTGGAGCCCGAGGCTCACCGAGGCGTCGATGGGCCACGACCAGCCGGTGGTGGCGTCGGGGCTGGCGGTTCCGGGCAGGAAGGGCAGGGCGCCGAACGAGCTGTGGGCGATGTCGGGGGTGCCGTCGCCGTCCAGATCCGCGATCAGTGTGCCCATGCCGTCGATGGGGTGGGTTGCGTACAGGCTGGTGGGGTCTTCCACGAACCGGTCGCCGTCCCACACCAGGAGCTGGCCGGGCGCATGCCAGGGGTAGTCGTTGACGATGAGCAGCTCGGGCGTGCCGTCGCGGTCCAGATCGTGCCACGGCGCGTGGAACGAGAAGGCGGCCTGCACGCTGTCGGGCAAGCGGTCCGACCAGTCGTCGAAGGTGCCGTCGCCCCGGCCATGCCACAGGGCGTTGGGGTCGAGGCCGGAGAGAGGCTCCATGTACAAGGGCGTGTCGGCATACACGGCCACCGCAAGGTCGAGCACGCCGTCGCCGTCGAGGTCGGCCCAGCTGGTGGACACGCTGCGGTGGGCGAGGGCCTCGAGGCCGCTGACGGTGGCCGTGAGGGTGCCACTGCCGTCGTTGAGCAGCAGCACATCGGGCTGGAGCCAGCGGGCGAGCACCACGTCGAGGTCACCATCACCGTCGGCGTCGGCCGTCGACAGGCCGATGGTGTCGGCGTAGGGCAGGGGGGCATCGGCCACCCAGGCATCCCCGTCGCGGTGCAGCACAGCCACGTCCTCGGGCTGGGCGACGAGCAGCTCGGGCACACCATCGCCGTCCAGGTCGGCGACCGCGAGGCCAGAGCCGATCAGGTTGCGCCCGAACTCGGGCAGGGAGACGGTGTCGAGCTCCACCCGGTCGGCGCGCGCAGCGTCGCGGCGCTCGGGGGCGGCGCAGGTCACCGAGCCGGAGGCGTCGAGCCACATCGGCGGGGGTGGGGTGGAGCTGGCGCCGGTGTCGCCGGTGTCGGTGCCGCTTGTACTGCCCGTGGGTGCGCCGGTGCCAGTGCCCGTAGGTGTGCCGGTGCCCGTAGACGTGCCGGTGCCGGTGGGTGTGCCCGTGCCGCTGGTGGTCGGCGAGCCGACGGGAGTGGTGCCTGGACTGCTGGTAGCTGTTGCCGGGGGCGCGCCAGAGTCGGCTCCCGTCTTGGGCTGGCCTTGGCACGCGAGCAGCAGCATCAGGCCGATCATTTCGTCGAGCCGCTCCGGGGCAGAGCCCCCTTCGGTGGGGGCGGGGGCGTGATCATCACCACCCAGTTGCCCATCATCCGCAGCAGCTTCAGGCGCATGCCCTCGCCGTTGATCGTGACCGGCGCGTTGTACCCATCTTCGGGCAGGCCAGGGTCGCTCTCGCCGCAGGTGTTGCCGCTGGCGCGGATGGCGTCACACCAGGCGAGGGCGCGGCCCTTCGGAGCCGGGTGGTCCTTGCCGAAGTCCACCACGATGAGCGACGGGGACACCCGCTTGATGGTGCCGTCTTCCATTGGCAGCCGGATGGCGCCCCACGGAGGCGCGATCTCGATCTCGACGACGGACCCATCCCGCCCCCGCACCAGCTGGGTGTTCTTCACGGGCTCGGGCGTGGCTTCGGCCGCTGGCGCTGCGGCCGGTTCGGGCGGGATCGCGTCGCCGCCCGAGGCGGTGGGGGCATCCGGCGAGGACCCGCAGGCGAGGAACAGGGCAAACAAGACGGTCATGAGAGGACCTCCGAGGGCGGAGTATCCGTCACTCGGGGGTGCGAGCCAACCCAAACCGCCCGTGACCCGGTGTCAGAACCAGGCGGTCAGCTTCGCCTCGAGCGTGGCCTCCACGTCGCGCTGGCCCTTGTTGACCGAGGAGGCAAACGCCGTGACCACGCCGATGACCATCTCGCCTCGGTCGTAGTACAGCTGGATCGGCGCGAGCACCCGGTTGCGGTCGCTGAGCACGTCGGTGGCGCCCACCTCCTGCTCCACCCGGTCCCGCAACCCCACCTGCACCCCCACCGGGCCACCCTTGGGGCGGATGTCCAGTGCGGCGCCTCCGCCCACCTGGATGAGCGCTCCGGTGAACGTACCGACCGCGGTCTCGAGCACGCTGGGCCCGATGCGGAGCGAGGTGGACCCCTGCAGTCCGACCACCGGAGAGACGGCCACTGCCCATGAGAATCCGAGCGTTCCCTGCCACACCCGGCGCGTGGTGATCAGCTGGCGGGTCAGCCGACCCTTGAGCAGGTCGGGGAGGGTGTCCTGCGGGTCGTCGAGCAGCGCCTCGACAAGCGCTGCAGGCAGGACGCCGACCTCATCGGCCCGGCGCAGCCCGACCCGCCCGCTGACCTGGACGCGCTGGCCGCGGTGGAGCCGCACCCGGAGGCCTGTGCGCACCTCGTAGCTGGCGCTGGCGCCGACGAACAGCGCCGTGGCGCTGTCCAGGCTGGTGTGCACCACGCCGGACAGTCCGAGCTCCACGGCCCCCCAGTCGCCCACGGGCAGCTGGCCGCTCAGGCCCTCGGTGAGCCCGCCGAGCTTGAGGGAGAGGGGCTCGGGGATGCCCGGGTAGGTGTAGGCCGGGACGAACAGCACACCGACGCCCTGGCCGAGCGCCATGTGGCGCTGGAGGAAGGGCGTGTCGACCGCGGAGGCGAGCACGAACGCGTGGTCGGCGAGGTGGCGGTCCATCGGAGCGGCGCTGAGTGCGAGGGCGGACGCGAGGAGCGCGATCACGGGGCCACCGGGATCGGGAGCAACCACGCAGTACCAGCCCAGAAGCTGGACGCCGGCTCGTTCAGCGGCCCCGTGAGATCAGCATCCTCGTCCAGCTGCTGGAGGAAGGTGACGGCGAGCACCACCGTCTCGCCGGGCTCGAGGATGCGCTTGGGCAGCTCGATCTTCCTCGCTATCGAGCTGCGTGAGAGCACCTTCAGCCAGCCGCGCGCGTTGCGTGGATGGTTCGACCACAGCATCTCGCCGTCTTCGTCGTACACCTGGGCGAGCACCTGATCGTAGTCGTCATACCAGCGCTTCGGGAAGTCGACGACCATTGGCTCGTCGGCCGGGTATGCGGTGAGCGGGATCTCGAGCTGGAGGACCGGTGGCACGATCGCCGAGATGCCGAGGCGGTCGTCCCCCACGAGCTCGAGGCCCACCCTGTCGCCCACCGTCGCGTACAGGGAGGTGCTCGCGCCGTCGGGCGTCTCGTACAATCCGTCGCCGATCTCGGGTGCGATAACGGCCCGGGGCCCGACCTCGGCGGTCACGGTGGCACCGGTGATGGTGGCGTCTGCGTCGATCCCGGACAGCGCGGTCTCGGCCGCCACGACCACCACCTTGCCGGACCGGAGGTGGAGGAAGCCAGCCAGATCGGTGTCGTTGCCGAGGAACACGCCGATCACCGCCGGGCCAAGGGACTGCCTCCCCTTCTGACCGTCTTCACAGGCCGTGGTGAGCAGGATCAGCAGGGGGAGTGGGAAGAGTATGCGCACGCACGCATCGTATTCCGGCCTTGGCGCGGGCGGGGGGACGAGATGCATCCGGGGTCGCGCGGAGAAGCATCTGGCGGCCGGTCACTCGGTCGTGCGGGCCAGCCTGAACCCGAGCACATCGCCCCGCGACGCCGGCCCGCCACGGGACCTGGCCGCGATCCGGGCCATGTCGCCCCAGGTGTTCCACGCCCCGCCCTTGCCCACCCGCAGGTCGCCGGTGGGCGGGCCCTCGGGATCGGTGGCCGTGGCCGAGCTCCAGGTGCCGTACGGGTCCCACACCCACTCCCACACATTGCCGCTGAGGTCGTGCAGGCCCAACGCGTTGGCCCGCTTGCGCCCCACGGGCTGGGGGGAGCCGTCGGAGTTGTCGGCGAACCACGCCACCGTGTCCGGCACATCGGCGCCGGCGAAGCGGGTGGCCTCTCCGGCCAGGGCCGCGTGCTCCCACTCGGCCTCGGTGGGCAGCCGGTAGCCAGGTGCCGTGCGGTCCCAGTGCACCGTGTCGTCGTCGATGCGGTAGGCCGGCCGAAGGCCCTCGCGGATCGACAGGCGCGTGCAGAACCGCGCGGCGTCGAGCCAGCTCACGTCGGTGACCGGGCAGCCATCGCACGGCCGCGACGACGGATCGGCGCCCATCACCTCGGCATACAGCGCGCCGGTGACCTCGGTGGCGCCCAGCGCATAGGGACGCGTGAGCTGCACGGCGCGGCGCACCTCGTCGTCCATCCGGTCGGGGTCGCCCTCGGCCGCCCCCTGGAGGAACGGTCCCGGAACGATCCGCACCATCCGGTAGGCGTGGCGCTCCAGCACGTCGCCAGGCCGCTCCACCACGAGGGTGGGCGGCTCGGTGGACGGCGTCGCGCGCCACCCGAGGGTGGCGCCGACGACCACGAGCAGGGTGAGCACGATGGCGACCGCGATCCATCGCTCGCCAGCCCCGTCAGCTGGGCCGTTCACGCGATGTTGGGCGAGCCGACCTTGGGGTCGATGAGCGGGATGGTGAGCCGCTGGCCCACCTCGACCACGTTGGGGTCGGACAGCGTGCCGCGGTTGGCCTCGAAGATGTTCGTGTACTTCCGGGCATCGCCGTACCAGTGCTTGGCGATGCCGCCGAGCGACTCACCGCGGGCCACGGTGTGCACCGGGGCGGCGGTGGGCGGGATGCGCAGCACCTGGCCCGGGTAGATCAGGTCGGGGTGCTCGAGCATCGGCTTGTTCGCCTCGAACACCACGTCGTACATCCGCATCACACCGTAGAACTCGCGGGCGATCTTCGACAGCGTGTCGCCCTTGACCACCGTGTGGTGCACGGCGGGCGGCTCGGGGATCTCGACGGCCAGGCCATCGGCGTCCACGCTGCCAACGCCCTCGGTGTTGCCGGCGACGAGCACGGCCTTCTCGTGGTCGGACTGCGCAGTGGCGGTGCCCGACAGGGTGGCCGTGTCGCCGGAGAAGGTGACCGCCAGGTCGGCGATCTCGACGTAGGACAGCACCGCGGCCCGGATGTCGGCGGCCACGGCGGATTCGTGCAGCCGGAGCGTCTCGGCATCGTTCGCGGCTGTCTTCGCGGCCTCGGCGGCGGCGGCCTGGGCGACCTTGGCCTCCTCTGCGGCCTGCTCGGCTTCTTCGGCCTCACGGCCACCGAACAGCCCGACCTTGCGGCCGGCAGACTTCACGAATGAGAACAGACCCATGGGTTCCTCCTGGAGTGTCGCGGACACCGTAGCTATCGCGCATCATCCCTACCGGCCTGTCGCGATCGTGACGCGGCTGGAGGTGAGGCGTGGCACCCGCGCGTCGGTTCGCTGTCTCACCGCCGGGACCGCGCGGGATACACCCGCGGGAGCCCGGACGGAGAGCCGATGAACCCCAACAGGGCAACTGCCGCGGTGCTCGCTGTGATCGCTGCCGTGGCTGTCGTACACCAGCTGTGGTGGTGGGACTGGTTCATCGAGGACTCCGCGATCAGCTTCGCCTACACCAAGCACCTGGTGCAGGGCGATGGGCTGGTCGCCTACCCGGGCGGGGAGCGGGTCGAGGGCTACTCGAACTTCACCTGGGTGCTGCTGCTCGCCCCGTTCCAGCTGCTCGGCCTCACCGGGTTCGAGTCGGCCAAGCCGGTGTCCGCATTCCTCACCGTGCTCACCGTCCCGGTGGTGGGCGCCATCGCCTGGGAGGTCGACCGCCGTCGCGTCTCCGTGGTCGCGGCGGCGCTGGCGTTCGCGCTGCACAGCCAGGTGGCGCACTGGCACACCTCCGGGCTCGAGAACGCGCTGTTCGCGTTGCTCCTCGCCATCGG